>CAZQBW010000015.1:0-40225 GCA_964591515.1 uncultured Clostridia bacterium | reverse complement strand
CCGCGCAGGCCGAGACGGTCGCGTCCGAGTTGCGGGCCCGCGGACTCGAAAAGGTCGCCGTCCGACCTTACGCTCCGCGTGCGCAGACGCCTTGACCGATGCCGGTCGGCACCCGGCCCTGAATCGTAAGCAGTCGCGTTCGGTAGCTCCCCGCGAACTCCTGCTACTCACGCATCAGACCCGGGCGCGATAGTGCCCGGGTCTGACGATCCGATCCGAGCCATTGCAGACTCGACCGTCGCAGGTCCTAGAACAGCATCGGGATATAGACGTTGAGCATCGATCGCCACGTTGGCCAGTCATGCGGAATGTCGTAACCCCAAAGGTCCAGCTCGTTCGGAATGCCCTTGCTCCAGAGAATGTCCGACATGCGCCTGGACTGCTCTGGTGCCTCGTAGGCGCCCTGGCCGGTAACGATGTGGATACGGGTCTGGCGCAACTGGTTCAGGAACCAGTCGTCGTTGAGTCGCGGGAGGTAGTCGACCGGATTGTTGTAGTAGACGTTCTCGTCGAAATAGTCCTTGCAGAAGCTGCGAAGGTCGTACGCTCCGCTCATGGCAATCAGCGTGTCGAACTGGTCGGGATGCTTGAACACGGTATTGGCTGCGTGGAAGGCCCCGAACGAAGCCCCTGTAGTAGCAATACCGATTCCCGGCGTCCGGCAGTTGTCCCAGATGAAAGGCACGACTTCCTGCGAAACGTATCGGTCGTATTCGACCTGCCGCCAAGCCCGCTGCCCCGGGTGCAGGTTGTCATTGAGCCAGCTCTCCCGGTTGATGCTGTTGATCGAGTAGACCTTTACTCGACCTGAGTAGATATGCGGGGCAATGGCGTCAATGAGCTGAAATCGCTCGTATTCCTCGAAGTCGGCCGCCGCCGTCGGGAAAAGCAGCAACGGTGTGCCGTAGTCGCCGTAAACGGCGATCGGCATCTCCTGATTCAGGTTCGGGCTATGCCAGTATTGGACTTCTTTCTTCAAGTCGATACTCCGTAAATCTGGGGGAATTCAGCTCAGGCAGGCAGCGGTTATACCGACGCGACCCGGAAAAGGCAAGCAGGCGCCACCCGCCATTCCAGGCGTCGTGAGGCCGACCGATCAGACTCCGCGCGACTTCAATTGATGAGGAGGTCCTTCGCCGTTTCCGGCGTGATCGTGAGCCGACGGAGTACGATGCCCGTGTTGTCGGGGAAGCGGGCGTTCTGGCCGTTGATCTGCAGTGCAATTGCCCGGGTGTTCCCGATGCTCAGGTCTATGGACTGTGTCGCCCGAATCATTGCCTCTTCACCCTGCTGCAGCTCGCGCTGGACCGGCTCACCGTCGTCGGCGGTGTACTTGACCCAGCATCGATCGAGCGCCTGCAGAGTCACGCGCAACTCGCCGTCGACAACTTCTGGCTGAATCGTCACCGGCGCGCCACCAGCCGTCGAGACGGGTTCGGAAGCCGGTTCCGGCCTTGATTCCGGCGCGGCCGGAGTCTTCGGAGGGGCAGCAGGCACTGTCGCCACCGGCTCCTGAGAGTACTTCCAGACGGCGTAGGCGCCCCCGACGAACACGACCGCGAGTAGCAGGGCAACGACCGCCGCCGGCCAGAATCCGCTCGACGGCTCCTTGAATACGAAGGGCTCGGCGTCCTCGAGCGGCGGCACTTCCGGGTCACCAACTGCGGCCTCGGCGCCAGTCTGTTGCTGGTACATCGAGACGGCCTCGTCCTCATTCATCCGAACGTGGCGAGCATATGCCTTCACGAACGAACGGGCGTAGATGCCTTCCGGCAGGACGGCGTACTCATCCGCTTCGATTGCCTTCAGGAAGCGGGTGCCGATTCGTGTCGCGTCCGATATTTCCGTCAGCGACAGGCCCAGTGCCTCACGCCGACGCTTCAGTTCTTCTCCGAGCATAATCCTCGCCTCGGCGGGAATGTCGGCTTGACCACGGGGCGTCGCTCACTTCGCCAGGCGGTGCCGGTACTTCCACAGGCAATGACGGGGCCGGCCAAATACTAGTCCCGCATTGCTTTAGTGTCAACTTTTCAGAATTGGAATCGGTCAGCCGGCCAATCTTGCACATGGGTCCGCAGCTTTGGTAGCGTAGGGCTTCCTTCAGAAATGTCCGGTTCGCCCGTCGCGGCGAGATTCACAAAGGAGACAGTCAGCATGGCTATGGAAGCGCTCGGAATGGTCGAGACCAAGGGCTTCGTCGGAGCGGTAGAGGCCGCCGACGCGATGGTCAAGGCCGCGAACGTGATCCTCATCGGCAAGGAATACATCGGTTCCGGGTACGTAACCGTGTTCGTCCGGGGCGACGTCGGTGCGGTCAAGGCTGCGACGGATGCCGGTGCCGCAGCGGCGCGGCGCGTTGGCGAGCTCGTCAGCGTGCACGTCATTCCGCGGCCGCATGTCGAGGTGGAACGGGCGTTGGCTGCGCGAGGAATAGCGGCGCCGGGCCAGCTTGCGGCTACGGCAGATCGAGCTCAGCTGACCGGGGGCGACAACAGCCATTCGCTGCCGTCGTCGAGCGCCAAGGATCGCGAGAAGAAGTAGCTCGCCGCATCGCGGCCGGTTGGCCGCGTGACGGCGTTCCAGAAGCTCCGGTTGCGCGCCGCGCACGCGGAGCTTTTATTCACCGTGCCGGGAGGGTGAAGCGGTCATGCCGAACGACAAGGACCTCGAGTCGGTACAACAGGCGAGGCATCTCGTCGACGCTGCGCACGAGGCTCAGAAACGTCTCGCGGGGTTCGACCAGGCGCGAATAGACCGAATTTGCGAAGCCATGGCGACTGCCGGGCTCGCCGAAGCCGAGCGCCTCGGCCTGCTCGCGCACGAAGAGACGGGATTTGGCATCCCGTCCGACAAGACGATCAAGAACACGTTCGCGGCCGGTGATGTTCACGCCTTTTTCAAGACGATGCGGACGGTCGGGATCATCCGGCAGACCGAGACGATCCTCGAGATAGGTTCACCGCGCGGAGTCGTGGCCGCGATCATCCCGTCGACGAATCCGACTTCTACCGCACTCTTCAAGTGTCTGATCTCACTCAAGGCGCGAAACGGCGTGGTACTGAGTCCGCATCCGAGCGCCGCGCGCTGCATCGGCGAGACGGCGAGGATCATGTCCGAGGCCGCGGTCGCTGCGGGCGCGCCTCCCGGCATCATCGCGTGCATGAGCATTGCGACCGTCGAGGGGACCGAGGCGCTGATGAAGCACAAGCGCACGGCGGTCATCCTAGCCACCGGAGGCATCGGTCTCGTGCGTGCGGCTTACAGCTCCGGCAAGCCGGCGTTCGGCGTCGGCCCCGGCAACGTGCCGGCGTTCGTAGATGGATCGGCCGACATCGCCAAGGCGGCGCGAGACATTCTGACCGGCAAGTGCTTCGACAATGGCACGATCTGCGCTTCGGAACAGTCGGTCGTCGCGGATCGGACCATCGATTCCGCGCTTCGAGCTGCGTTCGAAGACAACGGTGCGCGGTTTCTCACGGCCGACGAATCCGACAGGCTCGCCAAGGTCGTCGCGACAGGGACAAACGCGCTCAATCCTAAGATCGTAGGCAAGTCCGCAAAGGTGATCGCGGAAATGGCAGGCATTTCGCTGCCCGACGGCGTCCGCTGCATGATCGCCGAGGTCGCCGGCGTCGGGCGTGACTACCCATTGTCGATGGAGAAGCTCTCGCCGATTCTGACCTACTACACTTTCGACGGCACGGCCGAGGGCGTCGAGATCTGCCAGAAGGTCCTCCAGTACGGCGGCATGGGCCATACGGCGTCGATCCACTCGCGAAAGCGCGACGTCATCGAGTTCTATGGCGAGCGAATCCCGGCCTCTCGTGTCATCGTCAATTCGCCGTCGACCCACGGGGCAATCGGATTCTCGACCGATCTCGAGCCGAGCATGACGCTCGGTTGCGGCAGCTGGGGAGGGAACGTCACATCCGACAACATCTCGCCGTGGCACCTGATGGACATCAAGCGGATTGCATTCGAGACGCGCGAGGTGATTCCGAGCGGAGCGCCGCGACCGACGACGTCCCGGCCGAAGGCCACGTCCGTCGCGCCCGTATTCTCGCCGGCGCCTGTCGAGCGCGTCGACATCGCCTCGCTCGTCGACCGGTTTCTCGCTGAACGAAAGACGGAATCGTCTTCGCAGGGCGCACCCGCCCTCGCCCAGCCTGCGACGGTACCGCCGCCTGCTGCGGAGCCAGTTGCCGCGGCTGGACCAGCGCCGGGCGCCGCTTCGGAGTTCGTCTGCGAGGACGATGTCCGGAGAGCGATCAACGAGGGGCGCAAGATCCCCGTCGACGCAAAGACAATTATTACGCCGGCGGCCCGCGAGCTCGGCGACACGCGCGACATCTTCGCGCGCCGATAGGATCAGAACATGTTTCTCGGGCACGTCGTCGGCACCGTCTGGTCCACCAAGAAGACCCCGAACCTCGAGGGAATCAAGTTCCTCATCGTGCATCCATACAATCTCAACAAGGAGCCAGGAACCGACATCGTCGTAGTTGCCGATCGTCTCGGAGCGGGCATCGGCGAGACAGTGCTTTGCGCATACGGAAAGGCCGCTCGTTCGGCAATCGGCGACCAGGAAATGTCGATCGAGGCCGCGGTCGTCGGGATTGTCGACCGAATGGACCTTCAGGATTGCCGGTCCGATGACACTGTCGAGGCGGCGAGACGCCTGCGGTCTGCCGATGGAGATCCGGGGGACTGATGCCAAAGCGCGTCACGACATCACCGCTGACGGCGGATGAGCTCCAGCAGACGCTCGTCGACATTTCTCCGGAAGAAGTGCTCGAGCGGTTCGATGAGATCTTTGGCCGCGACATCGACCTGCCCGAATCCCTGGAAGAGCTCCTGTCGCTCGATGACTATGTCGAGTCAGAACTGCGTGACATGTTCCAGTCGATCATCGCGCAGTACATGCGGCCGATCGAATTTGCTATCGAACAGATCCGTTCCGGCGAGATTACGCGACAGATCGCCGAGGAGGCATTCGAGTCGCTCCGTCCGATTCGCGAGGCGTCCGAGACCCTCGAGTACGAGGACATCACGGCGATCCTTGTACGGATCGAGCAACCTCTTGCCGATCTGTCGAATGGCACGAAGCGCAAGCTCAGCAAGCGCGACGTCACGGACCTGAATGACGCGTGGACGAAGCTTGGCGTTCTGCTCAAGAACGACGCCGAGCGCGACACGTCGACCTCGGCATTGCTTTCGCTCGGAGGCCTTCCGCGCTACCTGGACGGCGTCACGACGGCGCAGGTGCGCAGCCTTCGCGCAGCCGGCATTACATCCCTCAACGATCTGGCCGATGCGCCGGTGGAAGACATCATGGCCGTCGCGGGCCTTCCAAAGGCTACGGCCGAGCGGATTCGCGCGTTCTCCGCCGGCTCGGTTTCGGTCGCAGCGGCCGAGAGCCGCAGGACTGCCTCGACGAAGCTGCAGGACGGATGGATGAGAGTCGACATCGAGAGCGACGTCTTTCGCGGTCGCCTGACGTTCGAATACGCGTCGATCGCCAAATATCTCGACCCGATTCTCGCAAGACTTGCTGAAGACAGTGCCAAGGGCAAGCGTCCGGCTCGTAAGGCCAAGGCTCCGGCGACCCCACGCAAGACGCCTGCCAGCCGTGCCACGAAGAAGAAAACCCCATGACCGAAGAGCAGATCATCTACGAGATCACGAAAGCCGTGTTCAGCAGACTCGGTACGTCGGTGCAGCGCGCAACGGTCGAGGATCTGGTTGCCGACGTGTACCGCGCTGTTCGTCCGGCCATCTCGGCGGCATCCGAAGCGCCCGCATCGAAAGCAGACGACAGGGGCTCGCAGGACAGGATCATCATCTCGGTGTTCGGTCTCGACCGGCCAGGGATCGTGTCGGCGGTGAGCTCCGTGTTGGCCGACGCCGATTGCTCGATCGTGGACATCAATCAGACGGTCGTGGGCGGAAAGTTCGCGATGGTACTTGTGGCGGACAGCCGCCGCTCGACGACGGGCGTCGCGGAGTTGAAGGACCGGTTTCGCGAAGCCGGCCAGCGGCTCGGCGTCAACATCTACGCCCAGCGCGAAGACCTCTTCATCGCAATGCATCGCGTCTAACGCAGGGGTGCTGGCGAGCGCCTTCTCGCGCGAGGACACCGCGAATGTCTGACGATCCCAGAACACTCAGTCACGTCGACGACGAAGGGCGCATCCGAATGGTCGACGTGGGAGAGAAACCCGTCACGGCGCGGATCGCCGAGGCCACGGGATTTGTCCGGATGCGTCCGTCAACGGTCGAGGCCATTCGTTCCCGACGCACACCGAAGGGTGATCCGCTCGAGACCGCCCGGCTTGCGGGAATACTGGCGGCCAAGCAGACGTCGATGCTGATTCCGCTCTGTCATCAGTTGCCGCTCTCGTCAATCGACGTTCGTGCCGAGCTCGAAGACGACGGAGTGAGGCTTTCTGCGACGGCTTCCGTGGATGGGCGCACCGGCGTCGAGATGGAGGCGCTCACGGCAGTTTCCGTGGCTGCGTTGACCATCTATGACATGTGCAAGGCGATCGATCGCGAGATGGTGATCTCCGAGATCCGCCTCGAACGAAAGTCCGGTGGCCGTTCGGGAGAATATCGGCGGACGTCGCAGCCGGCGGGATCGTGAGCCGGAGGCTCCCGAAGAATCCGCATCTGAAGACGCTCGAGACGTCACTCGCCGAGCATTTCGGATGGCAGCCGGGTGGACAGATTCGCGAGGCGCTGGTCGCGGCGATCTCTCGCAAAGCCGATCGGATCGGCGTTGACGAGGTGAGCTATTGCCTGATGGCGAGCACGTCAATGGGAGAGTTGAATGCGCTTGCAGAAGAGATAGCCCCGGCCGACACGTCGTTCTTCAGGGATGCGGAACAGTCAGAGGCGCTCGCCGAGCGTGTCGTGCCCGAACTCGTATCCGCGCGGGCCGGTTCGCATCGGCTGCGGTTCTGGTCGTCGGCGGCATCGACCGGCGAGGAAGCCTATTCGCTTGCGATCCTGGCGCGCGAAGCGCTGCCGCCGGACGGCGACTGGCGCATCGAGATCCTCGCCACCGACCTCCAGGGACACGCCGTTGTCGCGGCGAGTCGTGGCCGATACAGCGCATCGCAGATCAGGGGCATCGATTCCACGCTGCGGAATCGATACTTCATAGGTGTAGACGAGCCCGGACCGGATCGCGTTTTCGACGTTCTGCCCCTCGTGCGTAGACTCGTGCTCTTCCGTCGGGTGAACCTCTGTGACGCGTCGGCGTGGAGACTCGTGATTGGCTCGTTCGACCTGATTTCGTGTCAGAACGTGCTGCTATACTTCCACCCGCGAGCCGTGCGGGATCTTCTCGAGCGGCTCCGAACGGCGCTCGTCCCCGGGGGCTACCTCCTGGTCGCAGCTGCGGAAGCGCCATTGGTAGTTCTGCAAGGACTGGAATCGGATCCGACGCTACCCGCCGGGTTCTTCAGGAAGTCGGACACGTCGGTTGAGAATGCATGATGACGACTGACCCCTTCCGCATCGTCGATGCTCCGCTGGGAACGGCCGCACCAGCCGATCCGGCTTCCCGCGACGCGCTCGATTCCTTCCGCCACGTCCTTGGCGCATCGGCGCTGACGTTCGTGCTGTGGTTCGTGCCGTTCGTCGGGCTGATCCTCTACCCGATCCGCTTTTTCGTGACGTACGTTCACGAGCTCTGCCACGCGTTCGCGGCAGTTCTGACGCTGGGTTGGCCGATCGGGGTTCAGATCTTCCTGGACACGTCGGGAGTGACGCATACGCTGGGCGGACTCGGGATGGCAATCAGCTCGGCCGGATATGTCGGAACTCCGTTAGTCGGTGCGTTGCTGCTCCTTCTGGCGTCGCGAAGGTCGACGATTCGGCCGGCGCTCATCGGGCTCGGTGCGATTGTCGGATTGTCGGCACTGTGGCTCGGGGCGAACTTTCTCGCGTGGGCAGGGGGCCTTGCCGTCGGTGGACTGCTGTTGGCGCTGGGTCTCAAGGGCTCGAACCGCGCCACGCGGTTCGGACTGAGCTTCCTGGCGATTCAGTGCATGCTCAACGCACTGTCGGACCTTCGGTTTCTGTTCTGGCTGTCGATCGGCAGCTCGGCTCAGACCGACGCTCAGAACATGGCGGCCGCAACAGGCGGGCTCGTGCCCGCGGTAGTCTGGACGACATTGTGGGCGGCAATTGCGCTTGGCCTGCTCGGCGTTGCGCTCAGGCTCTACTACGTCACGACAGTGCGCAAATCGATTGGTGAATAGGGCAACCCGGGATGGACGGAGCGCAACAGAAGGTGCGAACTTCAAGAAAGTCTGCGGATCGGAGAGCACTCGGCATTGGCCTCTGTGCCTCTGCGGGTTCTCTGCGACTCTGCGAGAAACTCTCGTGCGGAGGCGGTTTCTCGCCGAGGCGCAGAGAATCCGCAGAGGCGCAAAGAACTCAAGTAGACACGAATCAAACTCGTCACTCGTAGTGCGTGCGGGATATTCAAATGCCAGAAATTGAAACCACGAAGAGACTCGCCGGCCGCTTCGATGCGGTCTCGCGTGCCGTCCAGACATTTTTCCGGAAGCACATGTTCCTCGGTCTGATTGCGTTGACTGTCGTAGCGGGATCGATGTTCGGTGCGACGGTCGCCTATCAGTCGAGCCTTTCGGACGAGGCGCGACAGGTTAGGGCGCTCGCGGATTTCCGGCCTTCTGCCGTGACGCGGGTCTATGCGTCCGATGGGCGGACGGTGATCGGACAGTTCGCAATGGAACGACGGATTCCCATCGCGTATTCCGAGATTCCTCCCGACATGAAGAATGCGATCCAGGCGATCGAGGATTCGCGCTTCTACAAGCACATCGGCGTCGATCCGCTCGGAATTGCGCGAGCGACCTTCAAGAACATGCTCGCCGGTCGAACCGTCGAAGGCGGATCCACCCTTACGCAGCAGCTCACGAAGATCCTGTTCCTCAGTCCGGAACGCACGTTCAAGAGGAAGATCCGCGAAGCCATGATCGCGCTCCAGATCGAGCGCATGTTCTCGAAGGAACAGATCATGGAGATGTACTGCAACCAGATCTTCCTCGGCGGGGGCGCCTACGGTGTCGAAGCCGGCTCGCAGTACTACTTCGGCCACTCGATTCGCGAGGCGACGCTAGAGGAGTGTGCGATGCTGGCGGCCTTGCCAAAGGCACCCTCGCAGTATTCTCCGGTGCTCAATCCAAACGACGCGAAGGAGCGCAGGAATCTCGTCCTGAGGAACATGCTCGAGGAGAAGTTCATCGATCAGGCAACCTACGACGCCGCGATCGCCAAGCCCATCGTCCTCAACATCACGTCGACTACCAACACCGTCAGCCCGAACGACTCGGCATTCGGCTATGCCGTCGAGGAGATCCGCCAGTCGATGGAGCGACAGTTCGGCACGCGCGTCACGCAGACCGAAGGGCTCCAGATCCACTCCACGATCGACGCCGATGCGCAGCGCGAGGCGGTGCGCGCCATTCGACGCGGCCTGCACTCGTACGAGGCGCGGCACGCAAAGCCCTGGCGCGGAGAGCTGCCGAACGTCGCGGCCGATTTCAAGGATCTCAGCCGGTACTGGCATCACGACTGGGATGACGAGCCGATGCCGAACACCTACATCTTCGGCCTCGTGACGAAATCTTCCGGGGATTTGGCAGAGGTCAGGTTCGGCAACTACAGGGCGAAGTTGACTTCGGCCAACACGAAGCTCGCCGGCAAGGCGCCAGGAGCTGCCCTGAAGGTCGGAGACATTACGCCGTTCAAGATACAGAAGGTCGACAAGGAAGCGCACACGATCGAATGCGACCTCGCCCAGGTGCCGTCAGTCGCGGGTTCGCTCGTCTGTATCGAGGCATCGACGGGGAACGTGATCGCGATGGTCGGGGGCTATGACTTCGCCCTCGTGAAGTTCAACAACGCAACGCAGGCTGAACGACAGACAGGTTCCGCCTTCAAACCGTTCATCTACACCGCAGCCATGGAGCGAGGCTTTACGCCGGACACGGTCGTGTCGGGCGCGACGGTGACGATCGGTGGCTGGACTCCGCACAACTACGACGGTTCGACCACGAGCGCGTCGGTTCCGCTGAAGGTCGCGCTCGCCAAGTCACTCAACATCAATGCGGTCAACACGCTTCGGTCGGTTGGCGTAGACGCGGGAGCCGACTGCGTTCGCCGGTTCGGTTTGCCGAATCCGATGCGACGGGTGTTGTCGTCGGCGCTCGGAGCGACCGAAGAGCCGCTGCTGAACATGGTTTCGGCCTACTCGGTCTTTCCGAACCGCGGTGAGAGGGCCGAGCCGCACCTGTACACCCGGGTCGAGGACCGGGACGGTGTTGCGAAGTGGGAGTGGAAGCCGACGTCGACGCGTGCCACGAGCGCGTACGTTGCGGCGAACATGGTCGAGGCAATGCGTGGCGTCATCGACGGCGGAACGGCAACGGCCGTTCGCGGAAACCGCGAGCTCAGCAAGCGTCCTCTGGCGGGCAAGACGGGAACGGTAAATGACTTCACCGACGCCTGGTTCATCGGCTACAGCCCGTCGTATGCGTGTGGAGTCTGGATCGGCTATCCGGGCTCCAAGCGACCGCTTGGAGAGGGTGAGACCGGGGGACACGCTGCGTTGCCGATGTGGATCGACTTCATGGAGGACTTCCTGAAGGGCAAGCCAATCGAGAAGTTCCCTGAGAAGCCGCCGGTCGACTCGGAGACCAAGGCCGAGCAGGATCGTCGTCGCGGCGAGATCGCCGCGGAAGCCAAGGCCACAGTCCTCGAGGCCGCTGACGATGCAACGTCGGATACAGGCATCGACGACGTGAAGAAGGCAGGAGGAGCTGAGCCCGCGGACGAGATCGGGATCCCGAAGCCGCGGCCCGAGAATCCGAAGGACGACGGCGAGGTGAAGTCGGACAGGCCGCGTCAGGTGAATGCCGACGGGAAGAAGGAAAAGAAGGACGAGAAGAAGGCTCCGGAGAAACGTGGCAAGAATGGGTGACCGGGAGGCGCCCTCGTATGAAAGTCCTGGTAGCAGTTGACGGTTCGGAGTACAGCGCGGCTGCGGTCGAGGAAGTGGCAAAGCTGCAATGGCCCGCGGATACGGAGATCTGCCTGTTGAGCGCAGCGGAGGAATTCCGCTACCCGGCCTATGACGCCTGGCTGCTTCCGGGCAAGTATCACGCCGAAGTAATGGAAGCCAGCCGCATTAATGCCCATCGAATCGTCACCGAGCACGAGAGTGCACTTCGCGAGCGAATCCGGGGCCAGGTCAAGATCACTACCGACGTCGTTGCGGGCGACCCGAAGTCGGTGGTCATCGATGCGGCCGAGCAGTGGCCGGCGGACCTGGTCGTGATCGGATCGCATGGCTACAGCGCCTTGCCGCGCCTCCTGCTGGGCTCTGTCTCGAGTGCCGTGGCGAACCACGTCCACTGCTCCGTTTGGATCGTGCGTCATCCGTTGGGAGAGTGAGCCAGACGCGAGTTGAATCGGGAACTCCGAGTCTCACTGCGCGAGGCTCGGCAGATTCTTCGCGCACAGAGTTGCCCCATGCGGCGTTGTCGCGCCCCCTTTAGTGAACGGGAGGAGTGAGCAGGGCTGACTCCTGACGACGACGGCGCCGGAGATCGGCCGTTCTGGATACCCGGTTTCGCCCGCGGTTGCGAAGCGGTCGCGGAAGCGACCG
Source organism: uncultured Clostridia bacterium (assembly GCA_964591515.1). GTDB lineage: Bacteria > Acidobacteriota > Blastocatellia > UBA7656 > JADIYM01 > JADIYM01. The sequence continues at coordinate 28,521 of CAZQBW010000015.1, read as the reverse complement.
CTTCGCGGTAATTCCGCGACCAAGGAGCGTTCGATTCTGCGACCGCGGAGCGGTCGATGAAATAGCCGTGGGTCGCGCGCGGGCGAGTGCAACGAGCCCTCGCGTGACCCGCGGAACCGCCGGCCGTAACGCACCGACCGCGGAGCGGTCGCATCTTCAGTCTCAAAGAGAACGTGCGTCGCAGGCGACACCGTGCTTTTCGAGTCGTGAGACGATCTCCTCGTCGTTCTCGATTTCAAGGTGAATGATGTTCGCTCGATGCTTCGTCGAGAACACGATGTGCGTGTAGACCTCGATAAGTGTCCGCGCCGTGGACCTTGCTCACTTGGCCCTTGATCGAAATCCGCACGGCCTGAGTTGCTTACCTCTCGCAATACAGTGCGACCGCTCCGCGGTCGGATCGAGATGGGCGGCGGTACCGCGGGTCGCGTGTGCTCGTTGCACTCGCCCCCGCGACCCACGGCTATTACCTTCGACCGCTCCGCGGTCGTGGATTCAACGCTCCGCGGTCGCGGATGCAACGCTCCGCGGTCGTGGATGCAACGCTCCGCGGTCGCGGATTCAACGCTGCGCGGTCGGTGCCTGGCGAGGAGGATTCATTGCAGGCACGGAGGCACGGAAGCAGAGGGAATATGAAAGGCCCCGCGGAGAGAGCTCCGCGGGGCCTTCGCCGTCTACCGCCGACAGTCGCTACTGTCCGTCGAAGTCGCCGACGCACGCGATCTCGACGCCCGATCCGAACGAGAACGAGACGTCCGCGGGACCGCCCGTGTTCGAGTTACGGAGGAACGTGACGCCGGTCGCCGTCGTGTACAGGCCGATCGTGTCCGTGCCGTCGTCGTTCCAGTCGCCGGCAATGGGCTGCACGGCTCCGCCGACACCGAACGTGAACGTCAGATCCGCCGGTCCGTTTGTGTTCGAATTGCGGAGGAAGAAAGCCCCGGTTGTCGGATCGTACACTCCGATTGTATCGGTGCCGTCGCCGTTCCAGTCGCCGACGATGGGCACGAGGCCAATACCACCGGCGCCGAACGTCAACACGACGTCCGCGGGGCCCGCCGAGTTGGTGTTGCGCAGGAAGAACGCTCCCGACGCCGGGTCGTAAACGCCGACGGTATCGACGCCGTCGCCGTTCCAGTCGCCCGTGATCGGGACCGCCGTGCCGCCCGCACCGAACGTGAAAACGAGTTCGGCCGCACCCGGAGTGTTCGAGTTTCTCAGGAAGAAAGCGCCAGACGGCGCGTCGTACGCACCAATGGTGCTGGCGCGGTCAGCGCCGACGCCTGATCCGCCGTTCCAGTTGCCGGCAAGCGGCTTCATCGACGCGCTGCCGAAAGAGAACTGCAGATCGGCAGCTCCGCCGAGCAGGACGTTGCGCTGGAAGTGACTGCCTGCAGTCGAGATGGCGATCGTGTCGTTCGGCAGCGCGACTGGCGCGACGAACGATTCCGTGATTCCAGAATGGTTGGTGCTTCCTGATGCCGGGCTGATGGCGCCCTCGCCGATGCCTCGCTTGGCGAACGCCTGCCAAACCAGCGGCACATCTTCCGGGTGCACGGCGTTTGCCCCGCTGATGATGCCGTCGCGCGCCTGCCCGAATGTCGGCGAGCTCGGTGTGGCCTTCAGGCCGTCTGCGACGTACTGCATCGCACGCGTCCTGCCCTCTTCGACGCCGTACGTCTTCATCAGCGACGCTGTCACCTCCCAGAGCATGTTGCACCAGACCTCACCGGCATTGTGCACTTCGGACGGCGTGGTGCCGACGTTCGTGTTGCGCGGCACGTTTGGCGGAAACGTCTGACCCGGACCGATGAATGCAAACGTCATCGGGAAGATGTCCGTGCGGGTCGAGTATGGATACCGGCGAATGCCGTAGTAGTAGTTATTCGTATAGTTGGTCCACAGATTGAGTGTGGCCCAGGCGCCGGTGGTGTAGGCGCCGTCGAGGTTGTCACCCACGCGAACGATGTTCACGAGCGCGTTCCAGTCGCCCCAGCCCTCGCCCATCGATCCGCCCTGCTGGTTATTCAGGCCCGAACCGTTGTTCACGAGCCGGTTCGACATGTAATGCATCCACTCGTGCGCGACGATACCGAAGTCCGTCGACGAATCGCGGTCCGGCTCGGGCGCAGAAAATCGATACATCTGCATGCGAGGGCGTCCGCCGTCGGCCGGCGTGGACATGTTGGCGTTGTTCGTACCGGTCCGGTCTTCTCCTTCGCCCCGGATTCGATCCGCAGCCGCGCCGCCGCGCCCATAATTGTCCTGCTGTGCGTTCTTCGAGACCTCGTTGAACCCGCGCAGGTACCAGACGTCGTGCAACCAGTTGTTGTAGTAGAACATGTGCACGGCTTTCGACTGGCGGACGGTCGCATCCTGTGACGAGTTCGTGTGCGACCAGTCAGGCAGGAACTGACCTGCCGCGGTTGTGACGCCGCGAATGTCACCCGCAGTGAAGCCATCCGCTCCTGCGACGTCGAGATACGCCTCGACGTTGTTGCCGGTCGTCTCGACCGCACCGGGCGGAAGCCAGGGATCGGTCGGTCCGATCAGGCTCTCGACGGAAACGTCGTTCGTGGTGACACCCGCGGCCTGGAAATTGTCCGGAACACCGGTCGGATGGGGCGTTCCCGTGGTGCCTTCAGGGCTGTCGAATGGCCGGCCCGGCGCCGCCGTATCGGCGAACACCCTGTACGAGAAAGTATCGCTGGCCGTCAGGTTCATTCGGAACAGGACCCGGCCGTCAACCGCGCTGATGACGTAGGAGTAATACGGTCCCGCGCCGGCCAGCTCGCCGGTCAGGTTGACCTCGACGTAATAGGCGGGAATCGCTTCTCCAGCGGCGATCGGGAAGATCACCTGCCGAGCGCGGAGACCCTCGCCAAACTGTGGGTTCTCGATGATTGCAGAGCTGTCCGGACGATACCGGAACAACGTGTATCCGGCGTCATCGAGTCCAGCATCGTCAAAGTCGCTGGCAATAAACGTGCGCGACGGAGCGAGGTCCCTCGAGGAGCGGGCAACTGCATCCTTCATCGTGACCGCGAGAGTCTTCGATCCAAAACCGGCAGCGATGCCCGGCATGATCGTTCCGGTCGTTCCCACCACGGCGTGCTCACCCGGAGTCATGACGATCGAGAACTCGCTCCGAAAGACCGGAACTCCGCCGACGGACTGCTGCAGCCTTACGATGGTCGCGCCGCCATCGGGAGCCGTGACGAAGACTTTCTCCAGAGTGGACAGGTCACGAGGCGTCACCCCGTAGACCTCAGCTTGCGACGAAAGGAATGAGCGGGCGGCAGTTTCCGCGTCGCGACTGCCCTTTTCTGAGAGTCGCGCGCCGGGCGCAACAGTCGTGATCATGGATGGCAGGCCCGAAACTTCGTCCAGGTGAAGCGTGAAGCCCTTGACCCGCTCCGCGAGCCGCACCGTTGCCGCGGCGCGAGCGGGACTGACCTGTTGCTTGCCGGCGCGCTCGGCAATGAGCTCTTGGCGGTAATCGTAGTTCTCGGGGAACAACACGGACTGGCGCGCGGTCTCGAAGGCCATCTCACGCTCCTCGGGTGTCGAGGCTTGTGCAATCAGGCTCATCGGAGACAGTAGCGACAGCAGGCACGCGCTCGCGGCGACGGTCCTCAAGGACCCGGACGCGAATAGGGATTCACGCATGGAACGCTTTCTCCTTGTGAAACATGGGGTTGTCGAGGGGTGCGGAAACAAGACTCGCAAATGTATCGGCCGCGTAAAGTTCCTGTCAAAGAATTTTGGCTCGAGCCGAATTGCCGGCAAGAAATCTAGTTGCTAGGGCTGACTGCGAGGGACACGGACAGGCGGCTCGATTTGTGAGGGTCCGACCTCGGCTCGGTCGCAACGGAGTCTCCAGCGTTGTGGCGTGTCTCGAAGTGTGCTCCTCTCTGATCGGGCCTTTCGGTGCCCGAATCCACGTCTCCCGGATTGTAGTCATGGTATTTGCTCGCGCCATATTGTTCACCGGCCTTCTGCTGGTCTGCTGGGCCTCGTCAGCCGAGGCCCGCCCTTCCATCCGAATCCTGCCAGCGGACTCGGCACGGTTCCTGAAGGACCAGCGCTTCGACATTCGCGTCGAGTTTTCCCCGAGCCAGGGACAGACACTGACGTCCGTCGCCATTTCGATCGATGGCGTGTCGCGGACAGTCACCGTAGGCTCGCTCGACGCGGCCTCGGGCTTCACCATTCGCGGCTATTCGTCGACCGTGACGGGGAACCACGTCATCGCGGCATCCGCTGTCGAATCCGGAGACCCTTCGACTGCCAGTGTGACGAACAGTATCGAGATCGTCGATGCTGCTGGGGGCAAGCGGAAATACCGGAACGTCATCATCTGCCTCGGTGACGGGATGGGCACCGGACACCGCACGGCGGCACGCATCGTTCGACACGGATATACGGCCGGGAAGGCGAACGGCCGCCTTGCAATGGACGATTTCCCGGTCTACGGAATGGTGATGACATCATCGCTCAATGCCTTGGTGACCGACTCGTCGCCCGGGATGTCGTGCTACACCACCGGAAGCAAGTCGATGAACGGTCAGGAAGGTGTCTACCCCGACAACACAGCAAGCGCGTTCGACAATCCTCGAGTCGAATACCTCGGCGAAATCGCTCACCGGCGGTTCGGAAAGGTCGTAGGCATAGTCACCACCGCGGACGTCGAGGATGCAACACCCGGAGCCATGGCGGCGCACACCGGAAATCGCGGAGCCGGCACCGGGATCTGCGACCAGTACCTCGACGAGAATGACCTTGTAAACGGTCGCGGCAACGGCATTGCCGTGCTTCTCGGAGGCGGGCGCCGGTGGTTCCTGCCGGCGGGCACACCAGGCTCCGCGAGGGATGCTGCGACCGACTACCAGCTGGACGCCGGCACGGCGACGGAGCTTGGCGTGCCATCAGGGGCAATCGATCCCGCGCGGGATCTGCTCGCCGACTTCCGCGCCCGCGGGTTCGGCGAGGCCCGAACCGCCGCCGAGCTCGACACCATCGCGTCGAACCCGACGACGCAGAAGCTCATCGGTCTCTTTTCCCTGGCCAACATGAACGTCGCATTCGACAAGATCGCCGACCGGCGGGCGCCCGGAAGCTCGGAACTGACCGCCGATACGCCAGCCCGCGATCAGCCGATGCTCGACGAAATGGCCCGCGCCGCCCTGACCGTGCTCGACCGGAACCGAAAGGGGTTTGTGCTGCTCGTCGAGGGAGCCAGCATCGACAAGCAGTCGCACCTGATGGACGCCGACCGCGCCATCTGGGACACGATTGAGTTCGACAACGCCGTTCGCGCCTGCCGTGAGTTCGCCGAGCGCGAAGGGAACACGCTCGTGATCGTCGTTTCGGATCACGAGTGCTCAGGCTTCTCGGTCATTGGCGCGCTCAAGCGTACGACCGCCCAGATGCGTGCTCTCCCGAGCGACGCCACAAACTTCGAGCCGGCATCGGCGACGAATCCGTCGCCAGCGCGGCAGACCGCCGTTGGGCTCTATGCGGAGGCCGGATTTCCGCACTACGACATCGCGCCGGACGGCTATCCCGAAACGGCCGATCCGGACTACAAGCTCGTCATCGGATTCGGCGCGAACGGAGACCGCTTCGAGACATGGATCGACGACTCGACGTCGAGAAGCGCGTCGGCGGAATCCTCCGTCGACGAATGCGACTCGTCCTCGCACCCTCGGACCGCCGCGCCTCGCGGAGACGAAACGATAAATGGCTACTACATCCGGGGACAGATTCCGGGCACGCAGGCGGCTCACACGGCGACAGACGTTCCCGTCTGCGCGTTTGGCGGAAAGGCGGCCGCTCTCTTCGGCGGCGTCCAGGACAATACGGACGTCTTCTTCAAGCTGATGCGGGCGCTGCTCGGTGGGTACTGATTCGCCAGTGGCTTCGTCGAGCTTTCGCGGTAGTCTGGATGCCGGACCGCCCACGCCCTGCCAAGCGAAGAACTGACCGATGTCCGTCGCCTCGCCACCCGTCTTCAGCATGAACCTCGCCCGTCGAGTCCTCGCGGCGGGAGTCATCGCGTCTGCGACAGTACTGACGACGCACTCGACTGAGCGTCAACTCGCGACTTCAGTTGCGACTTCGATACCCGCTTCGACTGGGAGTCCGCCGTTCGACGTCCTCAGCGTCGGGCGGCCGAGCCTTCGCACGTTCACCAGCAAGGACGGCCTTCCGCAGAACGCGATCACGTCTATCGTGACCGATCGGAATGGTCTGCTCTGGATTGGCACCAAGGACGGTCTCGCCAGCTACAACGGCCGCACCTGGCAGGTGCTCAACGTTCCAGCCGAGATCGGCAAGAACATCATCGCCGACGTCGTGCCGACGAAGTCCGGCGAAATGTGGGTGCGACTCGAGGGAGGGGGAGTCGTCTGCCGGCAGGTGGACGGTACGTGGAAGCACTACGCAGATCCGGCCGGCACACCCGGCTCCATTCCGGTTTTTCTCGGAGAGATCGACGAGCCGGATCGTCCCGACACTATCGTCCTTCTTGCTGAACGATCGTTCCATCTCTTCATCGATGGCAACTGGATCTCGGATCCGGGGTTTCCGACTGACGGGAGCGGCATTGCCGGCGCGGCGAGTGTCGTAGTCGGCGAAGACGGCGTCCGTGAGTTCTGGACCGGTCTGCCGGGCGGCCGGACGGCGCGCCGTCGAATGGGTGTCTGGACCGTGTTCCAGCCATCCGAGACAAGGCCCGCGGAGACTTACTACTGCTTTGCCCGGACGACCGCCATCGATGGACGGTCGAGACTCGTGGCGGGGAGACGGAGCGGTCTATGGGAATTCGACGGAGTCACCTGGCAGCCGGTGGCGGGTGCCGTTGAGGACAAGCGTCTACTCAACATTTACTCGCTATGTGAATCACGCTATCCGGATGGATCTACGGTTCTTTGGTGTGGCAGCCTCGACGGATGGACCTACCGATACGAGAAGGGGCAATTGCGAGCCTTCGGCTCGGCCGAGAGCCCAAAGGACGGCGGAGTCTGGAGCCTTCTCGCCAGTGGAGACGATCGCGGCACCCACCTGCTCTGGATCGGGACTGCAGGCCTCGGGCTGATACGGGCCCAGTTCGGGGCGTGGACGGCGATCGACCGCAGTGCCGGACTCGTCAATGACTCGGTTTACAGCATGCTGGTGACGAGAGACCGGCACGGCGACGACGTCGCCTGGATCGGCACACTGAACGGTGGACTGGTGCGGTTCGAGCGTGGTGGTCCGACGTCGATCACCTACCCGGACGGGGGGCGAATCCCGTGGGTGCAGAGCCTGCTCGACCTGTCCGATGGCCAGACAGAGCGAATGCTTGCTGGCAGGGGAGGCGCCCTCGTCCTGATCGAGAACGGGAAAGTGACGAGAGAGTTCGGTGTCAGGGACGGATTGCCGGGTAAGGACGTTACGTCGCTGCTTCGAACAACGGACCCGAATGGACGGGTTTTCGCCTGGGTCGGCGCAGACGGCGGCATATTTCGCTTCATGAACGGAGAGCTGTTTCCGCCGCCTCCCGCGCTTGCCGGGATTACTTCCCGTGTGACGTCCCTCGCCGAGACGCTGGCCGCCGATGGCCGGAAGAGCCTCTGGCTCGGCACGGATCGCGGCCTGATCCGGTACGACGGCGCAAGCGTTGAAACCTACACAATGGCTCAGGGACTTCCGACCGACCTGGTCATGAGCCTCCGGGAAGTTCACTTGCCGATGAGTGGACAGGAGCTCTGGATCGGCACGCGTGCCGGGCTCGCGCGGCTGTCGCTTTCGGACCCGTCGCGTCCGGTCAGGACCCTCTCGACTTCGTCCACGCCGGCACTTCCGAACAACACCGTATACCGTATCGAACAGGACAGCTCCGGGAAGTTGTATCTGCCAACGAACCGGGGTGTGGCACGGCTCACGCCCCGCGTTCCCTCCTCTGGAGATGACTCGGAGTTCGAGCTCACCGTATTCACGACGGACGACGGCCTTCCCAACGATGAGTGCAATACCGGCGCCTCGACGCTGGACCACCGCGGCCGGATCTGGGTAGGCACCCTGTCTGGTGCGGCCATCTACGATCCTGCTGCAGAGCTGACGGTGGCTCCGAGCCGGCTCGTGATCGAACGCAAGGCGGTCGTCGATGACGCAGACAGACAGCTGCAGCCGAAGGACCAACTCGCGCATGATCGAACTCACCTCGTGTTCGAATACGCGCTGCTCAGCTACTACCGCGAGTCCGCAACACGATACCGCTCGCAGCTGGAAGGCTACGAAGCTGGGCCATCCGAATGGACCACCGAGTTCCGGCGCGAATTCAACAGCCTCCCTGCGGACGACTATGTCTTCCGCGTATGGGGCCGCGATGCCGTCGGAAACGTTACAGGTCCAATCGAGATTCCATTCTCCGTGCTGCCGCCGCCGTGGTGGTCCTGGTGGGCAATCTCGCTCTATTTGCTCACAGCGCTTGCGCTTGGGTCGCTCGCTGTCCGGTGGAGGCTGAGATCGGTCTCTCAGAGAAACATCTTTCTCGAGGCGGCCATCGCCCAGCGCACTTCCGAGCTCGCACATACGGTTGACGAGCTGCGCGTTTCGCAGCAAATGGCGCAGGACGCAAACCTGGCCAAAAGCGTGTTTCTCGCGAACATGAGTCACGAGCTGCGCACGCCGCTCAACGCCGTCCTCGGCTTCGCTCAGCTCCTCGATCGAACCGGATCGCTCGGTCCGACCGAACGCCACAAGCTCGGTATCATTCGAAGGAGCGGCGAACACCTGCTCGGCCTCATCAATGACGTCCTTTCGCTTGCGAAGATCGAAGCGGGCAGACTCGAGCTTCACGAGCAGCCGTTCTCGCCGGCGGAGCTGCTGGCTTCAGTGGAGGCCATGACGCGAGTCCGCGCGGACGCCAAGGACCTCAATTTCGACGTCGTGATCGGCGATGGCTTCCCGCTGGTGGTACACGGCGACGATGGGAAATTGCGACAGGTGCTGCTCAACCTGCTCGGCAATGCCGTGAAGTTCACCGATTCCGGCGGCATCAGGCTCGTCGCGAATTGGTCCGACGGTTGCGGGCGATTCGAAATCAGCGACGAAGGTTGTGGGATTTCGGCCTCCGAGATGACCGAGCTGTTCCAGGCGTTCTCGCAGACCTCGACCGGAAAGTCGACGACGGAGGGCACGGGCCTCGGACTCACGATCAGCAGACAGATCGTGAGGTTGATGGGAGGCGACATCACCGTTGAGAGCGAGCCCGGCAAGGGGAGCACGTTCCGCTTCGACGTGCGGCTCCCGGCGACGGGCGCGGAGGCGACGGCCAGGACGACGCGCCGCGTCAGGCGGGTGATCCCTTCGGAACGGCGCCGTCGGATTCTCGTCGTGGATGACAGCCCGGAGAACCGGTTGTTGCTTGCATCGATCCTCACGTCGGTGGGATTCGACGTCCGGGAGGCCGCAGACGGACGCGAAGCGGTCGACGTCGTCGTCGAATGGCGCCCGCGCGTCATCTTCATGGATCGCCGGATGCCCGTTATGGACGGCGTGGAATCGACGCGAGAGATCCGGCGACTCGAGTCGCTCTCGAGCGATGACGCCGGACGCGTCGTGATCATCGCGACCACGGCAAGCGTCTTCGAGCAGGACAGGGAAGAGATCCTTGCAAACGGATGCAATGACCTCGTGATCAAGCCATTCCAGGAGTCGGAGATCTTCGAGATGCTCCAGCGTCACGCCGGCGTGAAGTTCGAGTTCGAGGATGCCGCGACCGCAGAGACGCCGCTAGGTGGTGCGCCATCGGACGCGCTGTCGCGAGTGTCGTTGCTCGACGCCATGTTGGTCCGACGCCTATATCAGGCGCTGGACGCAGGTGACACGCAAGCCGCGATCGAGATTGCGAATGAGATCGGTGACGTCGACAGGAGCCTGGGGGATGAGATCTCGCGGCGGATCCGCGAATTCAAGATGGAGGCGCTGATCGAGGAGCTCGAGCGGGTGATGAAGTAGCACTAGGGATCCTACGAGTCTCCGTGCCTCCGTGCCTCCGTGTCTCCGTGTGCGAAGCTCTCAAGACGCTTCGCACACAGAGACACAAAGACACGGAGGAACAGAGACACCGTCCTTACACGTTGCGCAGCCGTGCATCGAACCCGTTTCCCGAAAGGGCATCGATGATGTCCTGCGCGTGGCTTGCGTCCCGCACTTCGACGAGCAGCTCGACGTCCACCGATCCTAGTGGCGCCCGCCACGCAGCCCGATTGTGCTCCACGTCGAGCACGTTGACCCGGTGTGTCACGAGCGCGTCAAGAATCTCGCGAAGCTGACCCGGCCGGTCTTCCAGGCGGACGTGCACGAGGGCATGCCGGCCTGCATGCGCAAGCCCGCGCTCGATCACGCGCCCGAGAAGGTTGATGTCCACGTTGCCGCCGCAAAGCATGGCGACGACCTTGCGGCCGAGGCTCCGGACCCGATCGTTCGAAAGAGCCGCGACCGTCACGGCGCCAGCGCCCTCGACGACGAGCTTCGAGTTCTCCATCACGTCGACGATCGCCCGCCCGATCTGCTCGTCGTCCACCGTGACGATCTCGTCCACGAGCTCGGAGATGTATCGGAAAGTCAACTCGCCGAGCTGCCTGACGCGAATGCCATCCGCGATAGTCTCGGCGCGATCGAGCGCCACGATCTTTCCAACCTCGAGCGCCCTTACGGCCGAAGCGGCGCCGGCCGCCTGGACGCCAACTATGCGTACTGACGGACGAAGCGCCCTGGCTGCGATGGCGATGCCGGAGATGACCCCGCCACCGCCGATCGGCACGAGGATCGTGTCGACGTCGGGCAGCTCCGCGAGAATCTCGAGGCCGATCGTACCCTGCCCCGCGATGACGTACGGATCGTCGAACGGATGCACGAAAACGGCGTTGCGCTCTCGCTGGATCTCGAGCGCCCGTTCGTAGGCGGCCTCGTAGTACTCGCCTGCGAGCACGACCTCTGCACCGTATCCGCGCGTCCTTTCGACTTTCGTGAGCGGTGCCGTCAGAGGCATGACGATCGTCGACGCGATTCCGGCCGCAGACGCGGCCAGGGCGACGCCCTGTGCGTGGTTGCCTGCAGACGAAGCTACGACTCCGCGGGCTCGCTCCTCGGCGCCGAGCACCCGGATGCGGTTGAGGGCGCCACGTACCTTGAACGATCCGGTTCGCTGCAGATTCTCCGGCTTCAGGAAGACGTCGGCGCCAGTGCTTCGACAGAGAGCGTGCGACCTGATCAGCGGCGTCGGACGAATGACGTGTGCGATGGCCGCCGCCGCATCCCGAATGTCCTCGATGGTGACGTTCACGAAGGAGCGGATCTCACGAGCTTGCCGGCGCCGGACGCGACACCATCGCGTTGTAGTAGATCGCGAGCATCAGCCCGCACGCCATGACTCCTGCGCCAACGATGTAAGGCAGGCTCCACCCGTACGCATACAGGAAACCGCCGACCACGGGTCCGACTATTCGACCCATGGAATTCATGGACTGCGCGACGCCGAGGGACGCACCCTGCGACCCGACCGGACTGCGGCGTGACACGAGCGCCGTGATTGACGGCGTAAGAAGTGCCGAGCCGGCCGCCAGGAGCGCAACGGTCGGCAACAGTACGCCGAGCGACGCAGGCAGGGGTACGCCAAGCAGTCCGAGTCCGGCGACGAGCAGGACGAGCCCGGCCACGACGAGCGGACGCTCGCCGAGCTTCTCGACAAGGCGCCCGACGAGTCCACCCTGGACAGCGGCGATCACGACTCCGATGAACACGAAGATGAACGCCGTATCGGACGGTGAATATTCGAACCGTGCCTTGAGCAGCAGCGCCAGAGTGGCCTCCATTGCGGAGAAGGCCGAGGAGGAGAGGAGGAAGATGAGCAGAAGCAGCCGAGTGCGGTCGTCGCGCCAGGCCGCTGCGATGCGGCTGAACCGGCTGCGGGCCTCGACTGTCACCGAGAGATGTCGTTCCGGCTCGGGCAGGTAGAACAGCATGGCTGTCGCGTTGCCGATCGCCAGCGCTCCGACCACATAGAACGGAAGCGAAATGTCGATCGCGGCCAGAAGCCCGCCGATCGCCGGACCGAGTACGAATCCCAGGCCGAACGCCATGCCGAGCAGGCCCATGCCCCTGGCACGTTTCTCCTCCGTCGTGACATCGGCGACGTAGGCCTGCGCAGTGGCGATGTTGGCACCCGTAATGCCGTCGACCGCGCGAGCCGCGAAGATGAGCCACAGGGCGTGGGGCAGCGCAGAGGCGACGCCGAGGGTGATCGAGGCAACGGCCGTTCCGAACAGGCTGATAGCCAGAACCGGCTTGCGTCCCACGCGGTCCGAGAGCGAGCCGAGAAGCGGAGCGAAGACGAACTGCATCGCCGAGTACGAGCCGAGCAGGATGCCGATCTGCAGCGGCGACGCTCCGTGGCGGTCGGCGTAGAGCGGCAGGATCGGAATGATGATGCCGAAGCCAACCAGGTCAATGAAGACCGTGAGCCAGATGAGAGCGAGCGGCGAGCGTTTCATGTCGGTAATCTTCGGAGGCGGCGCATCCTACCACAGCACCTCGTGACGGGAGCGATTGCAGTCGCGTGTCGTCCGCTCCGTAGCCGCTGTGCGGTGTGTAAGGCAAAGCCATTGCCGTCGGCGCACAGAGAGCACGGAGGCACGGAGCACACGGAAGCTGGCAATGCCTCGACCGCGCGATGCGAGGCTGCCTACTGCGCGGCCATCCGGTACGGCTCGCCCTTGTACTTCATGGCTGCGGCCTGCGCTCCGTCGTAGTCGTTCCCAGTCTCGATTGCCTTGTCGTATTCCGCGACCGCTCGCTCGCGCTGTCCAAGCGCATCGTAGGCATTTCCGCGGAAAAGGTACGACCACACCTCGAGCCATCGGGGCTCTAGGTCGCCGTTGAGCGCCTGCGTGAAAGCGTCGATCGCCTTCTGCGAGTTCCCCTGTTTCATGTACAGCTGGCCGAGGTTGTATGCAGCCCACGAGCTTCGCGGCGCCAGCTTCAGTGCGTCGCGCAGCTTCGACTCGGCCTCTACGTAGTTGTTCTGCTCCATCTCCTGAATGCCCCGGCGAACAACCACCGCGACCCGGATCGTGTCCGATGACCGAAGGATCTTCCTGTCCGGATCGACGATCAGCGTCGGCTGACCGCCCTTCGGCTCTGCAACGAAGTCCGCGGCCTTCGAGCCGTCGAAACGAAGCGTAAGACGCTCGTCTCCGCCAGCCGACGACACGAGTACGTCGACAGGCATCCGAAGACCCTCGATGGACTGTCTGAGCGTGCCGCGAACGCGCCAGCCGCCCGCCGCCGTCCTGAGCACCGAGTAGTCCCACGAGAACTCGGGCACGCCAGTCGAGTCCACCCACAGTCCGAAGAACCAGCGCATGTCCTGGCCGGCTACAGCCGACACCTGCTTCTCGAAGCCGGCGATCGTAACGTTTCGGCCGCGCTCCCGAGCGTAGAGGTCGCGAACGAGACTATAGAACTTCTCGTCGCCGATCGTCATACGCAGCATGTGGAAGACATACGCGCCCTTGTCCATTACGACAGACCGGAAGGCCGGAGTCTGGTCGTTGAGCTGGGATGGCGCCTGCGTGATAGAGGCCTCGGACTCGTACGAGAGAGCGCTCTCGCCCAGCTCCGAGAGCATGGCGTCCACGCTTGCGGCACTCGCGTCCTTGGACCTATAGAGAATCGAGCTGTACTGCGCCAACCCGAGCGACATCCAGACCTGATCGAAGTTCTTGAGTCCGACGGCCTGCCCCCACCACTGTACGGCGATGTCGCGTGCCAGATCACCGCGAAGCGAATCCATCGGCCGTCGGAGCGTTTCGCTCGATAGCATCAGCACGCCCGCGCCGTTCATGGACGGAAGCGCCTGGTCGTCGATCTGCGCGATGACGAAGCGCTTTCCAAAGGCATATGGGCCGAAAGTCTGGCTGTAGAAGTCGAGGATGTCGGCTGCTTCCTCGGCTATCTGCTCCGCCGCGCGCTCGCCGCCGGGGAGCGCGTACACCTCGACGCTCGTGCTCATCGACGAGAGCACCGGAACAATGAGGTACGGTGCGGCCGCAATGGATCCCGGAAGCACCGGAGATGTCTCGGCAATCGTCACCGTCTGAAGGTTCGGATTGCGCTGGACGGGCGCCGAAACAGGCGGGGCAGGCTTGGCCGCCGGAGCAGGCCGCTGACCTCGCCGGGTCGGTGCCGGAGCCGACGCCGGCGCCGGCGCCGGCGTCACGACTACCGGCGGCGACTGGACGAACGGCTCGCCGTGGGCAGCAAGCTTCCACGACGAGGGCATCGTGAGCTTGAGCTCCATCGTGGCTCGATCGGCGCCGTACTCACGGAACGGAAACCAGCGCGACGCGTAGTGCAGGTACGCACCCTCGGGTCCGACGTACGCGAGTCGCTTGTCCGGCAGGGGGCCGCCTTCCGACGTCACGAGTTGCCCGGCATAGTCGATCGTGAGCGTCACGTCCGCTCCGGCAGCGACGAGCTGGCCGAGATCGATGCGGACGTTGAGCTCGTTGAGGGTGTCCTGTGTGAACGGCAACGGCCGGCCGTCGGCGGCGCGGACGGCGGAAACGCGAAGCGATCCGTTGAGCTCGAAGGTCGCCGACTGCGAGGCCTTGAGGACGCGAAACGTCACCGTTGCCGAAGCCTTGAGCGTATTGGAGTCAGGCACGAGCTCGGCGTCTATCCGGTAGCGCTGGACATCGATGTCGCCACTGACCTCGGCATTTGGCGCAGCGTCAGACTGCGTCGCGGCGGTCGCGCGAGGTGCCGCCTGCAGGCCGAGCATCATCATGGCGAACAGCGCAATGAGCACCATCCGGATATCTTCGTTTCGAACGAGAATCATGCGTTTCCTTTTCCCATTACCGCCAGAAACTCCAATGAATGGTAGCACAAGGCCCATTGCCGCCCTGGTCGGCCTTCCATTGGGCCGGATTGTCCGGGGACCGCGGCAACCCGGGGCTATAACGGAGAGTCGGCCCCAGCGCTTACAATGCGCGTGATGCGGCGACTCTGGTCACTGCGACTCTTCGGGCAACTCTCCGCCGAGACCGACGGCGTGATGGTGACGCGATTCCGGACGCAGAAGACAGCGGCGCTTCTGGCCTACCTGGCGTGTCACGCCGACCGGCCGCATCCCCGCGAGGAGCTCATCGCAATGCTCTGGCCGGATGCCGATCCAGACGCCGGCCGGCACAGTCTCAGCCAGGCGCTCACCTCGCTGCGCCATCAACTCGAACCGCCCGGCGTTGCCGCTGGCTCAGTCGTCGTGAGTGATCGCAATACGGTGCGGCTCAATCCGGAGGCGTTCTCGGCCGATGTCGTGGTTTTCGAAGAACAGGTGGTCGGGGCCGCGCGAACCGACGACCCGTCGGATCGACGCGAGCGTCTCGAACGCGCCGCCCAGGTCTACGGCGGCGAACTCTTGCCCGGATTCTACGAGGACTGGGTGCTCGCCCGACGCGACCGGTATGCGGCCCAGATGCTCGATGCGCTTCGAGTACTGGCGTCGCAGTCAGCTGCCACCGGCCACCTCGATCTGGCCATCGACTATGCCCGGCGTGCTGTGGACGTCGATCCGCTCTGCGAGGAGGCGCACGCGGACCTCATGACATTCTATGCGGCCGACGGACGGGCTTCGTCCGTGGTCCGCCAGTATGCGGAGCTGGAGCGGGTCCTTCGGCGAGAGCTGGATGTCGAACCGAGCGACGAAACGCGTCGGCTCCTTGCCGAGCTGAAATCCAGACCGGTAGACGCGACGACGACGGCGGCGCGGAAGCGGGTTCGCCGGCCAGTCCAACCAGAGCAGAGTCTCGAACCGGGCACATCTGAGTCGGCTGACTCGCGGCCGTACACGTCCGGCAGGCTGCCACTTCAGATCACGCGTTTCTTCGGACGGGCCAACGAGATTTCAAGGCTTTCGAAGATGCTGGTCGACGAGCGCGAGCGGATAGTGACGCTCACCGGACCGGGCGGAACAGGCAAGACACGGCTTGCGATCGAAGCGGCGGCCCGGGTCGCACCTGAGATCGACGATGCGGTCTGGTTCGTTCCCCTTGCCGACGTCGACGATCCGGATCGGATTCTCGACGTCATCCGCGATGTTCTCGGGGCTCCGGCGGGCGATCTCCCGGCATTCGACAGGGTGCTGGCGACCCTCGGTACGCGATCCTCGCTGCTCGTTCTCGACAACTTCGAACAGCTGCTTCCGGCGGGAGCCACTTTGATTCGATCGCTCGTGGCCTCGGCACCGGGGCTGGCGTGCCTCGTGACGTCTCGTCGCGTGCTCGGCGTGTCGGGCGAACGCGAGCTGGTCGTCGAGCCACTCGCGGCGCCGTCGCTCGTGAGTGGAGACACGCTCAAGCGCCTTTCGCATTACGAAAGCGTGCAGCTCTTCGTCGACCGGGCCCGTGCCGTCCGACCCGACTTCCAGATCACACGTCACAATGCCCTGCTCATTGCGGAATTGTGCCGGCGACTCGAGGGAATTCCCCTTGCGATAGAGCTGGCCGCGGCGCGCGCGCACGTCCTGACCATCGCGCAGATGCTGGAGCGCCTCGACGAGCGGCTCGACGGACTGGCGACGCGGCGGGCTGACGCGCCGGCACGGCATCGAACCCTGCGAGCGGCAGTCGAGTGGAGCGATCGACTGCTCGCGCCCGAGCCTCGTCGGCTGTTCGTGATGCTGTCGGTCTTTCGCGGCGGTTGGTCGCTCGAGTCGGCTGAGGCCGTCAGCGGTCTTTCATCGGCTCTGGAGCTGCTTTCGGAGTTGCGTGAATCGTCGCTCGTCGTCTCGGAGGAGCGCGGCGGTGAAATGCGGTTTCGCATGCTCGAGACGCTGCGCGAGTATGCGGAGGAGCAACTCGACGAGCGAGACGCAGGCGAGTTGCGCGATCGGCACGCCGCCGAGTTCATCCGGCTTGCGGAATCCATCGCTCCGTCGCTGTTCGGTCCGGGACAGATGGCGGCCGTTTCGAGACTGGACTTCGAGCTCGAGAATCTGCGCGCGGCGTTGCGCTGGGTCTGCGAATCAGGTCGTGGCGATCAGGCATTGCGGCTTGGAATTGCGCTTTCCCGGTACTGGGAGTTGCACGGCCACGCGGTCGAGGGTCGCGCCTGGCTCGAGGCTGCGCTCGCGATGGCGTCCGAGAGCGAAACTTCGCTAAGGGCGAAAGGCCTTCTGGCCGCGGCCGGTCTGGCGCGGTTGCAGGGAGAGTACGAAAGGATGGAAGACCTCGCGACTGCAAGTCTCGACCTCGCGAGGATCGTCGAAGACCGTGTGGCGATTGCCGACGCGCTCTCCCAGATCGGCAACGCTCGTTACTTTCGCGGAAAGCTCGTCTCGGCGCGGGATGCCACGACCGAGAGTCTGGCGATCCGCGAGGAGCTGGGTGACGAGCGCGGCATTGCCGTGTCGTCGAACAATCTCGGCAACGTCGCGCAGGCGCTCGGAGAGAACGACACTGCGGAGGCGTTCTACCGCGAGACCGAACGACTGTCGCGGAAGGTCGGCGACCGACAGTACGTGGCGATCGCGCTCAACAACCTGGCCCTGATTGCCGAGCGACGTGGCGATGCCGAAGATCGTCGCGCCAGGCTGGAAGAGAGCCTGGTGCTCTATCGGGAGATCGGTGATCGGACTGGAGAGGCCCTCACCCTGTCGAACCTCGGAGAGGCGGCCATAGATCGGGGCGATCGTCGTCAGGCCCGCCAGCTCTTTCGCGAGAGCATCGCCGTGCGGCTCGAACTCGGCGACAGATGGGGGATTGCCGATGGTCTCGAGAGTTTTGCGAATCTGCTCGCGACGGGCGGCCAACCGGAACTTGCCATGCGATTGCTAGGAGCGGCTCTCGAGATGCGGGCGAAGATCGGCTCGCCGCCGAATCCGCAGGTCCAGGCGAGAGTCGATTCCTATGTCGCAGCCTGCGAGGGCGTCATCGGCGCCGACGCGGTTCGAAAGGCGATCGAGGCCGGGCGAGCGCTCGACATCCGTCAAGCGGTCGAGGAAGCCCGCAATGCGCCGGACAGTACTGAGCAGCAGTGAACTTGTGAGACTTCTGTGAGACTCGGTTCATAGACTCGGCGACGATGGTGAGCATCTGCCCCGCCGATCGGCACGCCGGCCGTCGAGGTGGATGTTGGGAGGGCGTCCGATCGGGCAGGCACACCTCTCGCGTTTGACGGAGCGCGAGCGGTCGACACGAACCGGACGCCGTCCCGCCGCCGTCGTGGGCGAGACCCTTCCGCCTCCTGCCTCCGTGTCTCCGTGACTCCGTGACTCCCTGTCTCTGCGTGCGAAGCTCTGCTTCCTTGCCCAAAAGAGCTGCGCACACAGAGTCACAGAGACACTGAGTCACAGAGGCAGCAAAAGACCCTCCCAACCGTAACTCACACTGCCGAAAGCCCTCCCGACCCCGCCTAAACCCATGTTTGACAACACTTTCCGGTGCACCGTATAGTGTGTTGTCCCGTTCGCGAGCCTCCACAGATTGTGGTTTCCGGCGATTTCGTCTCCATTGACCAACCATGCTGAAGATCGAAAAACTCAACATCACCGGCTTCAAGTCCTTCGCTGATTCGACCGAGATTCGTCTCGGCGACGGCATCACCACCATCGTCGGTCCGAACGGTTGCGGAAAGAGCAACGTCTCGGACGCGATCTCGTGGGTTCTCGGCGAACAGAGCGCCAAGAGCCTCCGTGGAACGAAGATGGAGGACGTCATCTTCAATGGGACGAAGGCCCGAAAACCCGTCGGCATGGCCGAGGTCACTCTGACGCTCGTCGCCATCGAGGACATAGCTCCTCGCACCGAGGTCGACGACATCGAGCTGCCGGATTCGGTCGAGATGCAGATCCCCGAGACTCCGGCTTCGACGCTGGTGCACACGCAGAAGGGCGGGGAAGGCATCGTCGTCGAGACTGAGCCGGTGCCGGGTGAGGAGACAATCGACGGTCAGCCGTCCGCCGTGGCGACGGGCGACGAAGCCTCGGCCGAGGTGGCTGCCGCGAAGCCGAAGGCGCCCCGCTACCACCGGGCCAAGCCGGGAAATCCTTCGGGACCGATCCTGATGGCCGGCGAGCGTGTGACGATCGGAAGACGGCTGTACCGGTCCGGCGAGAGCGACTACATCATGAACGGCCGGGCCTGCCGGCTGCGCGACATTCACGACCTCTTCGCGGGCACGGGCCTCGGAACCAACAACTACGCGATCATCGAGCAGGGCCGCATTGGTCAGATCCTCTCGTCGAAGCCGCAGGATCGCCGCACCCTGATCGAAGAAGCCGCGGGCATCACAAAATTCAAGTCGCGAAAGCGCGCAGCGGAACTTCGTCTCGACTCCGCACGACAGAATCTCTTCCGGTTGAACGACATCGTCAGCGAGGTAGAGCGTCAGATCGGCAGCCTGAAGCGACAGGCGGCGAAGGCTCGACGCTATCGCCGGCTGCGCGAAGAGATGCGATCCTTGTTGCGAGACGTCTTCGCGGCGGATTGGGAGAGGCTGGAAGCTGAGCTCGACCGTCTGGAGAAACTTGCGCGCCGGAGCCACGAAGAGCAGGAAGTGCTGGCCGTCAGGCTCGCCGAGCGAGACGCCGAGCACCGCGCCGCATCTCTTCAGGCCCGTGAGGCCGAGGAGGCACTCGCGCAGGTTCGCGATCGCGCGTCGGCGCTCGAGCTAGAGGCCGATCGCGCGCGGAATCGCCACTCCTTCCTGCGCGAGCAGATCGCCGAGCTGATGCTGCGACGCGAAGAGATCGCCCGCGATCGCGAACGGATCAGCGACCGTCTGGCGCTTATCGCCGACGAGCGTGAGCGCAAGACCGCTCAGCACAAGGAACTTTCGGCGGAAACGGATGCCGAGGCGGCGAAGCTGGCCGAGCAGGAATCGGCGTATCAGTCGCGGCTGCGGGTGCTTGGCGAGCGTGAAAAGGCACTCGAGGCAATTCGTACCCGACTGATGGCGGAGGTGGGCCGGACGGAACGACTCCGTAATCAGCAGACGCAGCTCGATGACGTCGAGCGGCGGCTTGGTCTCGACGGAGCGCGTCTCGACCGCGAGGCGGCACAGGCGTCGACGCGCCGCGACGAGGCGTCGCGACACCTGGCCGAGCTCGCCGACGAGATGCAGATGAGCCAGGCGCGTCTCGACGAGTTGCGAAGGACCATCGTCGAGCGGGTCGAAGCACTCGCGGCGGCCAAGACTGCCGCGGCGAATGCGATGAAGCGACTTCGAGAGCTGGAGGAGCGGCGATCGGCCCGAGCGCATCGCCTCTCGTCCCTCGAGGATCTCGACGCGCGCCACGCCTACTACAGTGATGCCGTCCAGCAGGTACTCAGCCTCGAGGGGAACTCGTTCAACGCGATCGGGACCCTGGGCGATGTCGCCGACGTGGAGCCGACGTACGAGCCTGCACTGGAGAGTCTCTTTGGTCGGGAGTTGCAGTCGATTCTCGTGCCGGGGCTCGACGATGCTCTTTCGGGGGTCGAGTACCTCGTTTCGACGGGTGCAGGCCGAGCCGCCTTTCTGGTCGTGGCGGCGTCGGCTGCCGAGGTCAGCGCCAGCGCACGAGAGAACGGAGGCGACGGCGCTCGAACGGCACTGTCGCTAATGCGGCTACCTAAGCCCGTTGCCGACGCCGTCGCCAGGGCTTATCCGGAGAAGGCGTCCGCAATCGTCGTCGACACCGTGGCCGAGGCAATCGAACGCTCTCGCGCGGCAGGTGACGAGGCAAGCGTCTTCGTTACGGTAGCGGGTGAGCTGGTCGTCAACGGCCGCGTGGTCGTCGGCGGAAGCGCAACGGCACAGGGCGCTCACCTGCTCGGGCTCAAGCGCGAGATCAAGGAAATCCGTTCGGAGCTCGAGAGGATAGTCTGGGAGGTCGGGTCAGCGGAGGCAGAGGTCGCCGAGACGCGGCGCGCAGTGGCGGACCTCGAAGCAGAATCGGGAGAGCTCGACTCTACACTGAGGGCCGACGAGAAGACTGCCATCGAGCGCACGATGCGCCAGCGGCAGCTCTCGTCGGACTTCGAGCGGGCAGAGCAGCACATTCGCGTCGTCGATTCGGAGCGAAAGCGGCTTGTCGAGGAAATCGACGAGTTGGCGGCGCGCCGCACCGCCGTCGAGGCCGAAATGGTGACGGCGTCGGGAGAGCGCCAGCAGGTCGAGTCCGATCTCGCATCGGCTCAGCAGGGACTTGCGGAGCTGCGGAGCGAGGTCGAAGGGGACGGACGCCAGCTCGCCGAGGCACGCGCGGTTGCGGCAGCGAGACAGGAACGCCGGCGAGCGGTGTCAGCTGAGTTGCGGCGGCTCGGAGAGGAAGAAGCCGATCTCGTGGCGCGTCGTGATCGCAACCAGATAGAAGGCGTCGAAATCGAGGCGAGGATCGAGCAGCTGTCTAGCCAGGTGGCGGAGACCGAGGGGCAGAGCGAACTGTACTCGACTGAACGCGCCGGGATGGACGAGGCGCTCGAGACCGCGCTCACCGCGCTCAACGAAGTCCGGCACGCCGTCGACGCAATGGAGACCGAGATTGCCGAGATGCGCGAGCGACTCGACGACGTCCGCGCGAAAGGCACCGGGTACGAAGTCGAGCGTGCTCGTCTTCTTTCGGACGCGGAACACGTTCGCCGCGGTGCCGCGTCGGAACTCTCGCAGTCCATCGAGGAGGTCGTCGAGTCGGCACGCGCTGCGCGAGTTGAGGGCCCGGCGCCTGTCGAAGCCGTCTCCACGGACGATGGCGAAGCGGGCGAAGAGACTGACGAAACGGTCGAATTCGGCGATGACCTTCCCCTGCCCGCGGACCCGGCCGAAGCGGCCCGCGCCCGTCTGGATCAGATCCGGCGAACGGTCGAATCACTCGGCGCGGTCAACATGATGGCGCTCGAGGAACTCGACGAGGCCGAGACGCGCTTCGTGTTCCTCACGACCCAGCGCAAGGACGTTCTCGATTCGATCGCCGCGACCGAGAATGCGCTGTCGGAGATCAAGCGACGGTCGCGACAGAAGTTCCGCGATGCATTCGCGGAGATCAACCACAATTTCACGGAGATGTTTCAGGAGCTGTTTGGCGGAGGCCGCGGCGAGATGGTGCTGCTCGACGAGGACGACGTCCTCGAGTCGGGAATCGACATCATCGCGCAGCCGCCCGGCAAGCGACTTCAGAACGTGCTTCTTCTTTCGGGCGGCGAGAAGGCGATGACCGCCATCGCCCTGGTGCTTGCGATCTTCAAGTACAAGCCAAGCCCGTTCTGTATTCTCGACGAGGTCGACGCGCCGCTCGACGAAGTGAACGTCGGCCGATTCAGCGACCACATCATCGAGATGAGCCAGACGACGCAGTTTCTCGTCATCACGCACAGCAAGCGGACAATGGAGGCTGCTCGGGCTCTCTACGGCGTGACGATGGAGGAGCCCGGCGTCTCGAAACTCGTCTCGGTGCGGTTTGCCGAAGCGAAGAAGGAGATTGAAGCAGATGGCAACGAAATCGAAGCCGTCGGCGCGGAAAGCGCCGGCGAAGAAGACGGCCACGGTAGCGAAGCCGGCGAAGTCGGCGGCGACGAGCTCGGGCTCGCACTCGGCATCGTCGACGAAGAGCTCGCCGAAGTCATCGGTCAGGGCAGTGACGAAGAAGCCGGCGGCGAAGAAGCCGTCGACATCGAAACCCGCGTCGAAGCCCACAGCGCCAGCTAAGGTGGCGGCGAAGGCTGCCCCGGTAGCGAAGGCTGCCCCCGTGGCGAAGACGCTGAAGGCTGTCGCGCCTCCTCCTCAGACGGGAGTGCGACGGCCGCTGTCAAGGCTGCTCGAGAAGCGGTAGGAGCGGCGAGTCTACAGAAGCGTGACTCTGTGCTCTCAGTGCCTCCGTGCTCTCTGTACACCAACGGTGTTGCCGTCGGCGTACGGAGATCACGGAGGCACAAGGAGCACTGAGTCAGCTCACGTCCACCGAGACGCCCCTACTTGCTGATGTGCGTGATCGTTCCTTCGAGCGCTGAATCGATCTGCGACATCGGCCCTTCGTTGAACAGGAACCCCTTGAGGTTGTCGAGCAGCATCTGCCGATGATCCGGGTCCATCGTGTTCAGCCCGAAGTGATTCATGAGCTGATTCTGTTTCTGCAGCCACTCTTTCCAGCATGGCTGGCAGATCCCGGCTTGAATACGCTGGCCGATTGCATTCGGGAAAGGCGGTTTCTCGAGGGCCGGGCCCGGTCGTTTGCATCGCGTGCAGGAAAATGTCGTGTCGGTCATAACCCCGGCATTATGGCGGTGCCGGGCTCACAGCGGCAAGTCGGGGCCGCTCGAAGGTCCCCAGCTCAGACCGGCACTCGCCAAGACAAGGCCAACACCGCAGCTTGAACTACGTCTCCGACCGGGTGATCCAGCGCTCCGTTTCCGGTGCTCGATAATCCGACAGCCGATCGAGCATTTCGGGAGCGCTCGTCCCCACGACGAGCAACTGTCGATTCGCGGCCCGCAGAAAGCCCTCCTCTACGGTCCGGTCCAGAAATGCGATCAGCGGATCGTAGAAGCCGAGCACGTTCAGCAACGCCACGGGTTTCCGATGAATGCCGAGCTGCGCCCAGGTGAGCATCTCGGCCGTCTCCTCGATCGTCCCCAATCCGCCGGGCAACGAGATGAACGCATCCGACAATTCGTCCATCAAGGCCTTTCGCTCGTGCATCGAGTCAACGATACGCATGTCGAGCACGACGTCGTGCGCAACTTCACGGATCTTGAGTCCATGCGGAATCACGCCAGTCACCTCGCCGCCGTGCTCGAGCACGGACGTAGCGACTGCTCCCATCAATCCGACGCGACCGCCACCGAACACCAATCCGATCCCCCGCGCCGCCATTTCCGCTCCGAGCGTACGGGCCGCAGCGGCGTACTCCGGGCGCGTCCCCTCGCTCGATCCGCAAAACACGCATATTCTCTTCATGCGTGCGGTTTATACACGCGGTCAGTCAAGTGTCGCCACACAACGCGAAAGCTAAAGTCGCGCATCCATCCTGTCGATATGTCCATTGAGGAGCCGTACCGTGGAGGTGTCGAGCATGACAGTTGAGGACTACGCTGTTGACGACGCGATGCCGTGCCCGGCGCCGGAGTGCACCAACTTCCCGATTGCCGGCGACCGATTCTGCGACGTGTGCGGCACGTGGCTCGGAATCGAAGGCGAGCGCCCGCCATCCACCGGACCACTCGCGAAGATGCTACTGTCGACTGGAGCCGTCAGACTCGTGACGATGATCGAGAAGGCGGAAGCGGAGCTGAACGACCTCTGCAAATAGTCGCGGCGTCGAACAGAATGCTGCCTCGGTGCGACATGCGTTGAGGCGCGAGTCGGCTGGGGTATCATTGCGGGCGTTCCCCGAAGCGAGGACGCCAATGACCGCCGCTGCCAACGCTCCGACGTCGGACATTATCGAGTTTGGCCGACCGCCCGTCCGGGTCTTCACGACCGAGCACGGCCTGCCGCAGAACACGATTCAGGCAATGGCGTTCGACACGCTCGGGTACCTGTGGGTCGGTACGCAGGACGGAGCGGCGCGGTACAACGCGCGAGCCTGGCGGACGGTCGCGATGCCCAACCGGACGCTGTCGAACTTCGTCGGGGCAATCTGCGCTTCGCGTGACGGTAGCGTCTGGTTCGGGACGAACGGGGGCGGAGTCCTGCATCTGGACCGAGGCCACTGGACGATCTACGATGCCGCGTCGGGTGCGCTGCCGAACGACCAGATCCGGTGCATGCTCGAAACGGTTGGCCGCGACGGCGAACCCGTGCTTCTCGTTGGCACACGGGGCGGACTCGCGCGATTCGCGCGCGGGCGCTGGAGCGTCGTCGACGAGTCGAGCGGTCTGCCGAACAATGTAGTCCGGTCGCTTCTGGTTACCCGGGCGGACGAATCGTCGCCGACCTTGTGGGTTGGTACACGCGGCGGACTTGCTCGCTACCGTCGAGGCGAGTGGTCGACGACAGGTGTCGACGGCGGACTCGACGGCAAGGTCGTCTCGAGTCTGCTCGAGACCGCCGGTCCCGCCGGCCGGACACTCTGGGCAGGAACCGACGGACACGGGCTCTGGCGCCACGACGGCGCTTCGTGGTCGCGCATCGATACGTCGTCTGGATTTGGCGGCGTCACCGTGAACGGACTCATCGAGACTGAGAATGCAGCCGGTGAGCGTGTCGTGTGGGTCGGGACGGAGCGCGGTCTCTCGAAGCTCGATCACGGCCGCTGGTCGACGCTCGACGATCGGATGGGGTTGCCGCACAACGTCATAATGAGCCTCGTTGCAGGGGGATCGACGCGCGGCGACCGGTGCATCTGGGCTGGAACCATGGGCTCGGGACTCGCCCGGCTCGAGCTCGGAAGGTGGCTGTCGATCGACGAGTCGTCGGGGCTGCCGAGCCGAAGCGTGTGGAGTCTGCTCGAGACTCGAGCGCCGCGCGGCGGTCGCAGCATGTGGATCGGCACGCTGGGCGGCGGGCTGGCGCGTTACGAGGAAGGCGCCTGGACGACCTTCGACACGTCGAACGGCCTTCCGGACAACATCGTCGTCAGCCTTCTCGATACGAGCGGCGACGAAGTCGAGACTTCCGTCTGCGCAGGGACGTTTGGCGGCGGCATAGCTCAATTCCGCAGGGGAGAATGGAAGGTCGATGACACGTCCACCGGCCTGCCGCAGAACACGGCGCTGAGTCTTCTCGAAACGCGCGAGCCGGATGGGACGCGGGTGCTCTGGGTCGGAACGAATGGCGGTGGACTGGCGCGCCGGCACCGCGATCAGTGGACGGTTTTCGACACGGATTCCGGACTTCCGAACAACGTGGTCGTATGCCTTCTCGAGACTGGAACGGTTCGGGGCTCACGCACGCTCTGGGCCGGAACGAACGGCGGCGGACTCGCAAGCCTTACCGACGGCGTCTGGAGCGTGCACGACACTTCGACGGGTCTGCCGAACAATCTCGTGATGGGATTGATGGTCACCGAAGATCCGGACGGCCGCACCTTGTGGGTAGCAACCATGGGTGGCGGCATCGCGCGTCGTGACCTGGATGCGAAGAAGCCGAGATGGCGGGTGCTCACGACGTCAACGTCGCCGGCTGTCTCGAGCGACGTCGTGTACCGCTTCGTGCGTGACGGTCGCGGGCGAATCTACGCGTTCACGAACCGGGGCATCGACCGATTCACGCCGCGAGTTCCCACCCGGGATGATCCATCCGAGTTCACGGTATCGACGTTCACGACGGACGACGGGCTTCCGACCGACGAGTGCAACAGCGGCGCCTCGATGATCGACTCCTTCGGCCGCATATGGGCCGGCACGAGCGAGGGCGCGGCCGTGCTCGACCCCTCGCGCGAGGTCGAGGACGTCGAGCCGAAGCCGATCCTCATCGAGCGCGTGTTCATCAACGGGCGGCGACATTCGATCGATGACGGCGAAGCACTCGACCACGACGAGAACAATCTGGTCTTCGAGTACGCGCTCCTGAGCACGTTTCGCGAGAAGGCCACGCGCTACCGTACGCAGCTCGTCGGATTCGACCGCGAGGCCTCGGGATGGACGACCGACTGGAAGCGGGAATACACGAATCTGCCCGAGGGTCGTTACGCATTTCGCGTGTGGGGGCGCGATGCCGCCGGAAACGTCTCGGGGCCGGCGGAGCTCGCTTTTCGAGTTCGTCCGGCTCCATGGCGGACGTGGTGGGCATATGGGCTGTACACGGCGGCAGCCGCGGGGCTCGGCTACGCTGGAATCAACTACCGGCTGCAGTCGTTGAACCGTAGAAACGTCGAGCTCGAGGCCGCCATTGCGGAGCGCACCGCCCAGCTGGCCGAGAAGGTCGAGGAGCTACAGGTTTCCGAGCGCCGGGCGCTGGAATCGGAGCGACAGGCCCACGAGGCGAACCGCGCGAAGAGCGTCTTCCTGTCCAGCATGTCTCACGAGTTGCGAACGCCGCTCAACGCGATTCTCGGGTTTGCCCAGGTCATGCAGCGCAGCGCCAGACGTGAAGGCGAGGACCGTGAGAACCTCGACATCATCGAGCGCAGCGGCGAGCATCTGCTCGGGCTCATAAACGACGTTCTGTCTATCTCGAAGATCGAGGCAGGCAAGTTGACACTCTCCGTCCATCCGTTCGACTTCCGGCTGCTGCTGCTCGGCATCGAGGAGATGATCCGCGTTCGAGCCGAGAGCAAGGGGCTGGCGCTCCTGACCGACGTGGATCCCGAGATTCCACAGTACGTCCTCGGAGACGAAGGCAAGCTTCGGCAGGTGCTCATCAATCTGCTTGGGAACGCCGTCAAGTTCACCGACGCCGGAGGCGTGTCACTGCGGGTGAATTGGCGCGACGGCCGTGCACACTTCGAGATCGAGGACACGGGCTACGGAATAGGTAGCGACGAGATCGGGAAGCTATTCCAGCCATTCCAGCAGACGGCGAGTGGAGAACAGGCGAGTGAAGGGACGGGCCTCGGACTCGCGATCAGTTCGAACTTCGTGCAACTGATGGGCGGGCGAATCGAGGTTGAAAGCGAGCTTCGACGGGGAACGGTCTTTCGATTCGAGGCGAACCTTCCGGTGGCGGACGGACCGGAAGCGCGGACTGAGGTGCGGCGTGTCATCGGACTCGAGGCCGGCCAGCCGCTCCTTCGAATGGTAGTGGTGGACGACACACCGGCGAACCGCCTCCTGCTGCGGCGGATCCTCGAGCCTTTCGGATTCCAGATGCGCGAGGCCGGGACTGGTCTCGAGGCGCTCGAGATCTGGGAGCACTGGCATCCAGACCTGATGTGGATGGACATGCGACTCCCGCAGATGAGCGGATTCGAGGTTCTCGAGACGATTCGCGCTCGCGAAGACGGCCACAGGACCAAGGTCATCGCCCTTACCGCGAGCGCTTTCGAGCACGACCGCGAAGCGATTCTGGCCGCGGGCTGCGACGACTTCGTCGCGAAGCCTTACCGCGAGGCCACGGTCTTCGACAAGCTGACGGAGCACTTCGGAGTGAGGTTTCGTTACGACGACCCGAACCTGGATCCGGGTGCAACGGACGGCCTCGACACGTCGGAGCTTCGCGATCGGTTGGCTGCCGTGGACTCAGCAGTCCGCGCGCGACTCGCCGAAGCCGCGCTTCACGGCGATCTCATCGACTCGAATGCGACGATCGAAACGATTCGATCGACCGACGAACGACTCGCCGCGGACCTGCGGACCATGATCCGGGCGTACCGGTTCGACGAGCTGCTCGACGTGCTGGGAGAATCCCGTTAGTACACCGATTCACAGAGATTGCATCGACGGAATTCGACGCAGTGGATCGCTGAAGGCTTGATACCTGGGACGATCGATATCGCGACCAACCTGCAGGATTCAGGAACATCACCGAAGGCGCTCATCGACCGCTCCGCGGTCGAAAATCGACCGCGGAGCGGTCGAAGGAAATAGCCGTGGGTCGCGGGGGCGAGTGCAA
>CAZQBW010000014.1:0-41137 GCA_964591515.1 uncultured Clostridia bacterium | reverse complement strand
ATCGTCTCGCCTCGACCAGATCCTCAGACCCGCAAGCGTCGCCGTGAGCTTAGGGAGGGGGTCGTCCGCGCTACTCCCGCCAGTGCATCGTCATGATCGCAGCCATGATCTCGATGCCATCCCAGAGGTTCTGCAGCCGCAGGTTCTCATTCTCGGCGTGCTGGTTATTGTCGTAGTTGGCGATCGGGACGACGATCGTCGTCGCGCGGATCGACTCCTCGAAGATGACGAGCGGGAGGCTCCCGCCGAGCGTCGGCATGCGGACCACGGCCTCGTTCGAGACCGACTGCACGGCTTCGACGACCGAGCGCGAGACCGGCAGGTCCATCGGCGTGCGCGACGCATTGTAGCCGCCCCCGCGCTGAACGATCGTGGCGACGAGCGGGTGCGAACGCCGTTCCTCCGCCGTCGGCGCGCGGTCGATTACATGGTAGCCCTGCCGGCGCACGTGCTCGACGAGCCGCGCGACCTGCCGTTCGCGGTCGATGCCCTTGACGAGCCTGAGGTCGAGCGTCGAGGTCGCAGTCGTCGGAATCACGTTACGCGCGGCATCGCCGACGTCGGCGCTGCGGATCCCGTTGACGTTCAACGAGGGGAGGTTGATGAGCTCGAGCAGGTCCTTGCTCCCGCCCTCGGACCGTGCGATCCCGAGCTCGGCGCGAAGCGCGTCGTCGACCTTCGGCGCTTCTGCCAGCGAGCGCCGCTCGAGCGGGCTGAGCGGCACAACGTCGTCGTACCATCCGGCGATCGTCACCCTCCCCGTTTCGTCCTTCATCGAGGTGAGCAGGCGCGCGAGGAGCATCGCCGGATTGGGCGCCCAGTTACCATAGTGGCCACTATGGAGCGGCCGCGTTGCGCCGTAGACCGTGACGTCGACGTTGACATCGCCACGCACCCCGAAGACCACCTGCTTGCGCCCCGACTGGTGGACCGGACCGTCGCAGACGATCCACGCATCGGATTGCAGCAGGTCTCTGTTGCGCGAAAGGATGTCAGCGAGGTGCGGCGAACCGGCCTCCTCCTCGCCTTCGAAAAAGAACTTCACGCTTGCCGTCGGCTGGCGGCCGAGCGCGTGCAGCGCGTCGACGGCGGTGAGGATCGCCACCACACCTGCCTTATCGTCGGAAGCGGACCTCGCGTAGATTCGCCACTCCGGATCGACCTGCTCACCAGGCGTTGGCGCGACAACTGGCGCGCCCACAGCAAGCGATCCCGAGCGCCAAACGGGTGCCCAGGGCGTGCTACCGGTCCACTCGGCGGGGTCTGCGGGTTGGCCGTCGTAATGCGCGTAGAAGACGAGAGTCCGCTCCGCGCCCGGCACCGTCCACTCGCCGTAGACGACCGGCGGCGCCGCGGGATCCGAGGCCTCGAGCAGGCGCGGCGAGAGGCCTCGGCGCCGCATCATCTCGACGATCGCTTC
Organism: uncultured Clostridia bacterium; assembly: GCA_964591515.1. Lineage (GTDB taxonomy): Bacteria > Acidobacteriota > Blastocatellia > UBA7656 > JADIYM01 > JADIYM01. The sequence goes on along the minus strand of CAZQBW010000014.1, from coordinate 39,717 downwards.
GGCGTTGCGACGGATGTTCGTTCGATCGGAGGCGACGTTCGGGATGGCGAGCAGGCTCGTGAACTCTGCGAGGATCTTCGCCTCGTTGTGCTGCCGGTATGCGCGCACCGAGGCCGGAGGACGGACGGCTCCAGACAGAAGGGTGGCGACAACGAGAATGCTTGCGAGGGGCACGATTTTCGATGGCACGAACGCGATTCTATACCATTCTGTCGGCGATCGGCCGTCACTGAATGGCGCGAGCCAGGCGTGTTCGAGGTCCTTGAAAGCGTGGGGTCACGTTGATAGGCTGGCGCCGCATCCCGGCGGTACCGACTCCAACAAACCGGCAATCATTCGAACTAGAAAGACGCATGCCCATCTATTCAAGACGAGCGTCGAATCGCTACTGTTCTGCTCTGATCGCCTGCTCGATGGCGGCGCTGTTCGCGGCTGGTAGCGCCGCGGGCCAGGACTCGCCCACGCCAGTGCCGCGCGTGTCAAAGGACGGCCCGAGCCTGCGATTCGACTTCCCGGAAATAAAGGTCGGAGTGGCGGAGTACGACGAGGGGCCTACCGGGACCACCGTGTTCTACTTCCCAGCCGGGGTCAAAGGTGCCGTGGACGTTCGCGGAGGCGCCCCGGGAACGGTGAACGCAGCGGCTCTCCAAAACGCCAGGGACGCCAAACTCGTCAGGGCAGTCGTCTTCTCGGGCGGCTCGTGGTTCGGCCTCTCGGCGGCTACGGGCGTAACGAACGGGATCAAGGAGCTGAACGCACAGAAGGGAGACGTAGATTCGGTTCCCTGCGTCGTAGGCGCGATCATCTACGACATCGGGGACCGGAGATTCAGCCGCGTCACTCCGGACGACCGCCTGGGACGGGCCGCGCTTCAGTCCGCGGAGCCGGGATGGTTCCCACTCGGCGCACGCGGCGCGGGCCGGTTCGCGATGCAGGGACGCTATTACCTGCGCGGCTCGGGCCCTGACACGTCTGCCGGCTGGGCACATTCGGGCCAGGGCGCAGCGTTCCGGACGCTCGGCCCAACCAAGGTCGCCGTCTTCACGGTGGTCAACTCGCTGGGAGCGATCGTCGATCGCAACGGTCGTATCGTCAGATGCTCGCGAAACGGCACTGGCGGCGATTGCCCGCCGATCGCGGACCGCCTGAAAGCGTTCGCGCCGTTGGGCGGCTCCAACGAATCGGGGGCCGGGCCGACCGGTAACACGACGCTGACGCTCGTCGTGACGAACCAGAGGCTCCCTTTCTCGGCGCTTCAGCGGCTCGCGATTCAAGTCCACGGGTCGATGAGCCGCGCGATCCAGCCGTTCGCAACCGAAGCAGACGGCGACGTGCTCGTTGCCGTTACGACCGACGAGGTGGACAACCCGGCACTCTCGCCCGTCGACCTTGGGGTGCTCGCGTCGGAGGTCGCTTGGTACGCGGTACTGAGCAGCGTCCCAGAGGTCCCGCCCTCGCCGGTTCCGCTCCGAGTCCAGCCGAGCGCCGACGAGCTTCGTAAATATGTTGGTACCTACGACCTCTACGGCGGAAGCGCGCTGACGGTCGCAGTCGAGGCCGGTTCGCTGACGATCACGTGCGCCAGCAACGGACGCATTTACTTCGATAAGGATCGAACGTACCGGCTGACGGCGGCCGAGGGGGGCTTCTTCGTCGTCGAGTCGTCGGCGCGCGACGTGGTCCGGTTCGACGCCTCAGGCGGCCGAACGACCGGAGTGACCCTCAACCCGGGCCCTTGGGCCGTCCACGCCACGCTGCGCCCGACGACGACGGGCGCCCCGTGAACGCCTACCGCGCGACGCCGTGTCGAATGATTGGAGCCGATTCCCTTGGCGGACTGCTGTCGAGGAGAAACTGGCCTGTCACCTCAGGTTGCTCTACTCCGGTCGCAACTCCAGGCCGGCGATCCTGCCGTCCGGGGCGACCCTGAGCGTCATGATTTCGCCCCTGAGCAGGTCTCCAAGAGCATACTGAAAGACGCGTACTCCGTTCCCCTGAGACTGGCCAACGAGGGCGATCGATGCGATGACGGCCGGCGGAACGCTGAAAGCGTTGAGACGCTCGCGAATGCGTCGAGCACCGTCCGGCAATAGCTGTGCCTGCGCCTCAGACGTAAAGAGAATCGGGTCCGGGGCCCCCTCCGCAAGCTGCCGCAACGCCTTCTTTGCCAGCGACGTGACTGCAGGGTCCACGGCCGTCAGCGGCTCGACAGTCGGCGGAGGAGGAATATCCGGGAGGAAAGCCGCGGCTACCCCGCGCGCGATCCGAATCTCGTTCGCATCCCAGCAGTTTGCAAACACGATGACCGTCACATGATCGTCGAGGAAGCGAGCGATGTAGCTCTTGAAGCCCTGCCACGCCCCGCCGTGGTGAACGACACGGCGGCCGCGGAAGACTTCCGTGTGCCATCCGAATCCGTAGTGAGTCGCACGCCCGTCGCTCAGCCTCGCGGCTGTCCACACCAGCTCGAGGCTCGAGCTCGAAAGGAGTTTTCCCGAACTCAAAGCCGCGTCCCATTTCACCATGTCGACGAGCGTCAGGTAGAGCGAGCCATCGGCTGTCGTATTCACTGACGGCGAAACCCAATTCTGGTTCTTGATCTCGCCGTTCACGACCCGGTAGCCAGCCGAGCGGTTAAGAACGATGTCGGCCTCACTGATGACGCGCGCCGTCGTCATGCCAAGCGGCCCGAAGACGCGCTCCCTCAAGAACTCGCCGTAGAACTTCCCCGTCACTTTGCCGATCAGGATTCCGAGCGTCACATAGCCGAGATTGCTGTAGCTCCAGCTTTCGCCGGGACTCGACGCGAGCGGAGACGCCTTGACGATCGCCAGCAACTCCTCCTGCGTGTAATCGCGCCGAAGATCGTAGTCGGCCGGGTAGTCCTGCATCCCCGAGGTGTGCGTGAGGAGGTGTCGGATGGTTATGGTCTTCCAGCTCTCAGGCGCGGGAGCGAAGAATTTGTCGACTGTGTCGTCGAGCGACAGCTTGCCATCCTCGACCAGGAGCAGTACCGCGGCCGCGACGAACTGCTTTCCGATCGAACCGGATTGGAAAACGGTCTCGGGTTTGACAGGAACTTTGTGCTCGACGTTGGCGAGACCGTAGCACCTTGTGAGGATGACGCGCCCATCTTTGACGACTGCGAGTGCGAGGCCTGGGATCCGTGACCGGCGCATCTCCGAGGCAATGAAATCGTCGACCCCGGCCACAGCCCCACGTTGCGCGGCGTGTGCGGACGAGGCGAACACGATCACGAGCGCGGCGGCGAGAAACCTGGCCGGCAGTCTGTACATCATTCCTCCGATCGCGGCGTCCGCATCCTGCTTCCGAGCATACGCCGTCAACGCGATCGTTGGCAGTCTTGACAACTCGGCATCGGCCGCCCCTAATGTCCGGACAAAGCTAGACATGCAAGTGAGGAGAACCAGAAGTAGGGTCCTCGGTGCGATGCGAAGCGCTCTGGCGCTCGCGACGCTCGTGCTGTTCGGGCACGCGGTCATCCTCCACCTTCTCCACGTTCACGTCCCCGACGCGAGAGTCTCGTCGCAGTCGTCCGCGTCGAGCATCAGCGGGCCGCAACATGTGCCTGCGGGTGAGACGCACGGGCACGACGGCTGTCCGGCGTGTCAGCTGCAGCATGGATTCACGTTTCTCGGCGCCACCCCCGCGGTTCTGTGTCTCGCGAAGACCGCCGCTGACACGCCCGAATTTGCGCCGCTCTGTGCGACGCATCTGATTTGGGAGTGCGTCCCACCCGGTCGAGCCCCGCCCATTCTCTGATCAACACGCGCTTTCCTGCGGCGCCCTTTCCGGGGGCGCTCGCGACGGTGCATGTCTGAATCGGTGAGGGGCGAGCGCGCTCCGTGCGGTGGGTCTTGCCGCTCGTACCAGCGTCAGCGTCGCTTGACGCCACGAAGCGTCTGCGCGTCTCCGCCCTTCTTCGAGGTGATCGGATGAACCAGTGTGGTCACAAGAGCGTGCGTGAAGCGGGCGCACGATCCCTTGCCCTCGTGCTCGTCGTCGGCTGCATCTCAAATCAGGCACTGGCGCAGGGGATGCCGCCCGTTTCTGGAATTCATGCCGGCACCGCCACGGCGCCCGCCGTCGTGCTGCAGACGTCCGGGCCGCAACAGAGACGGTCGATCACGATCTCCGATGCTGTCACCGTCTTCCTGCAGCAGAACCTCGATCTCGTGGCAGCCCGCTTCGACATCGACACGGCGGAGGCGGAGAAGCTCACCGCGCGACTGCGGCCGAACCCCGAGGTGGAGGTCTCGTTCGAGGACCTCCCGGTCAACTTCTCCGGGCCGTTCATCAAGCAGCAGACGATCACGTATGGCATCTCCGAGACCTTCGAGCTCGGCGGGAAGCGGCAGAAGCGAATCGCCGCGGCCGCCGCGGACGCCGAGCTGGCCCGCGGAGAGTTCCAGACGGTCGTGTGGCAGTTAACCAACGACGTGAAGAGGAAGTTCTACACGGCGGTCCTCGCCGAGCAGCAGCTCGGCCTGGCGCGGGAAAACCAGAAGACATTCGAAACGGTGCTTGCCGAGAACGCCGAGCTCGCGAGGCTCGGCGAGATCTCGGGGCTCGACGTCACGCGGCTGGAGGTCGAGAAGCTCAAGTTCGACACCGACGTGGCCGACTCGGAGCGGGACTACGAGGTCGCCGTCCGCGACCTGCGCGTCGCGCTCGGCGGCGACTACCGGGCGATGGAGGTCGATGTCGACGGAACGCTCGAATACCAGCCACGCGAGTTCTCCCTGTCCGACCTGCGCGACAAGGCACTGGCTGCGCGACCCGACCTGCAGGCCGCGCGGCTCAGGGAGCGCGCCGCCGACGCCTCCATCCGACTGCAGAACGCGCAACGCGTCCCCGACCTCGCGGTGGGCGCGGGCATCGTCCGGGTCCCGTTCGACACCAACACATACGTCCTCGGCGTCGGGATCACTATCCCGCTCTCGGATCGCAACCAGGGCGAGCGGGCCAAGGCACTCGTCGACAAGTTGAGGGCGCAGAACGAACAGCGGCACGTCACCAATCAGGTGCTCGGCGACGTGGACAAGGCGCTCGTCGCCTTCGAGATTCAGAAGCGGCGCGTCGAGCTCTACCGCACCGGCGTGCTCGCGAAGGTCGATCAGATCCTGAGCCTGACGCAGTTCTCGCTCAAGGCCGGCGAGGGCTCGACCCTCGAACTGCTCGACGCGATTCGCACGCGCCGCGAGACGCTGGCCGACTACTACCAGACGCTCTTCGATTACCAGATGTCGCTGCTCGACCTCGAGCTCGCGACCGCGACGACGCTTCAGTGAAAGCCCCGGCGAAAGGACACGCGACATGCTCGACAGACGAGTCAATCACCCCATTCTGATCTCGGCGCTGCTCATCGCGACGGCGCTGCAGGGCTGCAAGCGTGCCGCCGACGCGCCCTCGAACCCCGGATCACCGCCGGGCGCCGCGACGTCGGAGCGGGCGCCCGGCAACACGATCGAGACGGAGATCGTGACGGCGCAGACCATCGCCGGGGCGATCGCCGCCACGGGCACGATCCTCGTCCCGGAGGACCGCGTGGCCAACGTCGGCCCGGTCAACGAGGGCAGGATCGTACGCCTGTACGCCGGCCAGGGCAGCAACGTGAAGAAGGGGCAGAAGCTGGCCGACCTCGAGTCGCCGGACATGGACGAGGCCGAGGCCGACTACCTCAAGGCGCTCGCCGACTACGACAACGCGCGGCGCTCGTCGGCGGCGGAGGTCAAGCTCGCGCAGGCGACCTACGACCGCACAAAGATGCTCTACGAGAAAACCATCACAGCCGGCAAGAACCTCGAGATCGCCGAGCACGACCTCGAGCTCGCGAAGGCATCGGCGGAGAACTCAGTCGCCGGGACGAAGGCGGCGCTCACGGCCGCACGCCGCCACCTGCGCATTCTTGGCCTGAGCGATGCGGAGATCGACGCGCTCGCGAACAGGCCCTCCATGGCCGCGACGTTCTCACTCACCTCGCCTATCGCCGGCATCGTCGTCGAGCGCAACGCGACGCTCGGCGCCACGGTCGGCACGGACGCGACGGTCTTCAAAGTCATCGACACGTCACGCGTCTGGATCGACGCAAACGTCTTCGAGAAGGACCTCGAACGCGTGAAGCCCGGACAGGAGGTTGGCGTCACGGTCCCGGCCTACCCCGGCTCGCGCTTCGCGGGGCGGGTCATCCTGGTCGCGAGCGTCGTCAATCCCGAGACCCGAACCGTGCAGGTTCGCACCGAGGTCGCGAACTCGGACGGGCGTCTCAAACCGGACATGTTCGCGAACGTCGAGATCGTTACCGACATCCACCGCTCGGCGATCTCGGTCCCCCAGACGGCAGTGCTCGAGGACGGCGGCAAGAGCGTCGTGTTCGTGGCAAACGGCGGCGACTACACGCGGCGCGAGGTGACCGTCGGGGTACAGAGCGGAGATCGGGTCGAGATCGTCGACGGGCTCCGGGACGGCGACCAGGTGGTCGTGAAGGGAAACTACCTGCTCCTGCAACAGAGCGCGCCAGAGCAGTAGCACTGCCGCGCGTTCGGCGGCCACGGACCGGCTATGACCGACAACTTCATCGCCTTCTTCTACCGAGAGCGGCTGCTCGTCGTCGTCGTCGCGATGCTCATTACTGCCGGCGGCATCCTCGCGCTCTCCAGGCTGAACGTCGACGCCTTCCCCGACGTCACGCCGGTACAGGTCGAGATCGGCACCGACGCCGAGGGGCTCGCGCCGCAGGAGGTCGAGCAGCTCATTACCTTCCCCGTCGAGAACGTGATGAACGGGATCCCGGGAGTCGAGCGCGTGCAGTCCGAGTCGAAATTCGGTCTGTCGGTCGTGACCGTTTATTTTCGCGACGACGTCGACCTTTACTTCGCGCGCCAACAGGTCTTCGAACGGCTCTCGGAGGCGAAGGACAATATCCCCGCGGGCTTCGAGCCCGGGATGAGCCCGATCACCACCGGGACTGGCCAAATCTACCTCTACGAGGTCGTCGGCCGCGGCAAGAGCCTCCAGGAGTTGCGCACCATCCAGGACTGGATCGTCAAGCTGCAGTTGCGCACGGTGCCGGGTGTTTCCGACGTGCTCAGCTTCGGCGGCGAGGTCAAGCAGTACCAGGTCGTCGTCGACCAGCAGGCGCTCGTCAACTACAACATTCCGCTCGGCACGCTCTTCGCGGCCATCCAGAGCAACAACCAGAATACGGGCGCCAACTACATCGAGCACGGCGACGACCAGTACGTCGTCCGCGGCCTCGGTCTCGTCAAGGACGTCGACGACATCCGAAACATCGTGCTCGAGTCACGCGGCGGCACGCCCATCCGCGTCGGCGACGTCGCGCGTGTCGAGATCGGCAACGAGATCCGCCAGGGTGCGGTCACGAAGGATGGCCAGGGCGAAGTCGTTACGGGCATCGTCCTGCAGGGCATCGGCGAGAACACCAAGCAGGTGATCGAGCGGGTGAAGGCGAAGGTCGCCGAGATCAACACATCGCTCCCCGAGGGCGTGACCGTCGTCGACTTCTACGACCAGGCGGACCTGGTCGACAACAGCATCCACACGGTAGTCGAGTCGCTCGTCGAGGGCGAACTGCTCGTGCTGCTGATTCTAGTGCTCCTGCTTGGCGACTTCCGCGGCTCGATCATTACCGCAGCCGCGATCCCCTTCTGCATGCTCGTCGCGTTCATCCTGATGTGGTCCACGAAGCTCTCGGCCAACCTCACGTCGCTCGGCGGGCTTGCGATCAGCATCGGGATGATGGTCGACGCGACGGTCGTGATGGTCGAGAACATTCATCGACATCTCGAGGAGCATCGCGAACACTCCTTTCGCGAGGCGGTCCTGGTCGCCGCGCAGGAGATCGGGCGGCCGATGTTCTTCGCGATCCTCATAATCATCGCCGTGTTCCTGCCGGTCTTCACGCTTCAGGGCATCGAAGGCAAGCTGTTCAAGCCACTCGCGTACGCCGTCACGTTCTCGATGATCGGCTCGATCATGATGGCGCTGTGCGTCGCGCCGATGCTCTGCGCACTGTGGCTGCGGCCGACGAAAGGCGAGCCCAGGACGAATCCGGTCATCAGGCTCGCCAGGAGGACATACGTCCCCGTCCTGAAGTGGTCGATCGCTCACCGCTTCGTCACCGTTGCCATCGCAATTGCGTTGCTCGTGTGGAGCGGTGCCAGCGTCTTCATCCTCGGCAGCGAGTTTCTGCCGACGATCGACGAGGGCAACATGCTCGTGCGCGCCACGATGCCCGCGAGCATTTCACTGACGCGGGCAATCGAGATCTCGTCCGAGATCGAGAGAGACTTCCGCGAGTTTCCCGAGGTCGAAACGGTCGTCTCAAAGATCGGGCGCGCCGAGCTCGGCGGCGACCCCGAGAGCGTCAGCAACGACGAGTTGTACGTCCGCCTGAAGCCGAAGGACCAGTGGACGACGGCGAAGACGAAGGACGAGCTCGTCGACGCCATGCGCCACAAGGTGGAAGGGTTCCCGGGCGTCGAGTTCAATTTCTCGCAGGTCATCCAGACCCGCAACGATGAGCTCATCTCGGGTATCAACGCGCAGATCGCTGTGAAGATCTACGGCGAGGACCAGGCGACGCTGCGCCAGGTCGCGGATCAGGTTCGCGACGCCATTTCGGACGTTCGGGGGGCAAAGGACCTTGCCGTCGAACAGGTCGCCGGCGAGGAGCATCTCGAGATCGCACTCGATCGCGACCGACTGGCGCGCTACGGGCTCAACGTCGCCGACGTGCTCGGCGTGATGAAGATCGCCGTCGGGGGAGACGCGGCGACCGACGTGCTCGAGGGCCAGCGCCGCTTCGCGATCTTCGTGCGCCTCAGCGAGAACTACCGCAACCAGGTCGAGAAGCTCGGCAGCATCCTTATCGACGCGCCGGTCGGAGGACGGGTGCCGCTCGGCGAGCTCGCCACCTTCCGGCTTTCGAGCGGCGACTCGGTCATCAGCCGCGAGAACGCTTTGCGCCGCGTCGTCGTGATGTGCAACGTCACCGGGCGCGACATCGGCGGCTTCGTCCACGAGGCGCAGGAGCACGTTGCGGCGCGGGTCAAGACACCGGCCGGGTATTTCGTCACGTGGGGCGGGCAGTTCGAGAATGAGCAGCAGGCGGTGCGCAGGCTGCTTGTCGCCATCCCGATCTCCCTGCTCCTGATGGTCGTGCTTATTTATTCGTGCTTCGGTTCGCTGCGCAACACCCTGACGATCGTCGTCAACATCCCCGTCGCGCTCGTCGGCAGTACGACGTTTTTGCTTCTTTCCGGTTTTCCGCTGAGCGTGCCGGCGATCGTCGGGTTCATCGCAGTCTTTGGCATCGCGGTTCAGAACGGGATGGTGATGGTGTCCTACATCAACAAGCTTCGCCGGCGGGGCAAGGATCTCCACGACGCCGTGGTCGAGGGCGCGAGCGTCCGGCTCCGGGCCGAGCTCCTGAGCGCGTTGATCGGGAGCATCAGTCTCGTTCCCTTCCTTCTCTCGACCGGAACCGGCGCCGAGATCGAGAAGCCGCTGGCGATCGTGGTGGTCGGTGGGCTGCTGATGAGCCCCATCAAAATCGTGATGCTGCCGATGGTCTACGAGTGGGTGGAGCGTGTCGCCGAGCGTCGCGCGGCGCAGCGAGCCGCGGTCGCCGTTGGATGATCTTGTTCAACCAGGTCACAAAGGAATTCTCTCCGGTGACACACATTCGCAGGTGAATGACAATGTGGCCCGATCGGTGCTCGCGCACGTGCGTCTACGACGTTGGCCCAAACCGCTCCGGCTCGTTTCCAGGCTTCCACTTGATGTTGCAACCAGGCGAGGGACGCTGCTCCGGGTCGACAGGCTGGTCTGCAAGCAACTGATCGAGGGGACCCCAATTTCAATTCTTCGAAAGGGCACGGCTGACAACATGACGCGCACGCGAGGGAACTTCGAAGTCGGCACGCTGGCAGACCGTATCGGGTCCTGTATGCGTTCTATCCGCGCAGGGTGGCTCTGCTGCTACTGGCCGGGGACAAGACGGGGAACATGCGCTGGTATGAAGTGATTTGTACCTGTCGCTGACCGGCTGTGATTATGGGCCGGACAGGCCGATAGTCTCACCACGCACGATCGATCATTGGAAGGGTGCCGTGTCCCTGTGATATTCGTTCCGGCCGCCAGGTCGACCGTGGCTTCGACTATCAATACGGCGCTCGTACGGTCGACGTCGAACTCCGGCAGAGGAACTTTGAGCTGATGGCCAGACCGCACCTGTACTGCACTCTCGGCTTGATCGCACTCCTGCTGGTTGCGGCATGTCCCGCTTCCGCACGGGAGCCACAGCAGGACGGCCGCGCCCAGGCGCTGGTTGCACAGATCGACCGCATCTTCGCGGCCAGCGAATACTCCGCGCCGCGGTTCGGCCCGGCGCGCTGGCTGCCCGACGGCACCGCGTACGCCATCGTCGAACGCTCCGCCAGCGGCTCGGAAATCGTGCGCTACGACGCCGCCACGGGTGCGCGCAGCGTCACCGTCGCCGCGACGCGCCTGGTGCCGCCGGGGGCCACGGCCGGCCTGGACATCGCCGACTACGCCTGGTCGACCGACGGCGCCCGGCTGCTGATCTTCACCAACACGAAGAAGGTCTGGCGCGACAACACGCGCGGCGATTACTGGGTGCTCGACCTGCAGGGCGGCCGGCTCCGCAAGCTTGGGGGTGATGCCCCGGCCTCTTCGCTCATGTTCGCCAAGTTCTCGCCCGACGCCACCCGAGTGGGCTACGTGCGCGGCAAAAACATCTACGTCGAGCGTCTCGCCGACGGCGTGATCACACCCATCACCATCGACGGGAACGAGACCACCATCAACGGCACGTCCGATTGGGTGTACGAGGAAGAACTCGGTGTTCGCGATGCGTTCTCGTGGAGCCCGGACGGCCGCAACATCGCTTACTGGCAGTTCGACAGCACGGGTGTGGGCGTCTTTTCGCTGATCAACAACACCGACACGCTCTATCCGGTCGTGACGCGCATTCCCTACCCCAAGGCGGGCACGGTGAACTCCGCGGTTCGCATCGGCGTCGTGAGCGCACAGGGCGGCACCACGAAATGGATGCAGACGCCCGGTGATGCCCGCGACAATTACCTGGCGCGGATGTCGTGGGTCGACGCAGACACCGTCACCATTCAGCAGTTGAACCGGTCGCAGAACCAGAACGACGTGCTGATGGCCGACGTGCGGAGCGGAGTCGTGCGCCGCGTATTTCGCGACGCCTCCGACACGTGGGTGGACGTCAACGACACGACGTCGGTAGAAGGCGGCAAGGCGTTTCTGTGGCTAAGCGAGCGCGACGGCTGGCGGCACGTTTATCGGGTGCCGCACAGTGGCGGCAACGAAACGCTCTTGAGCCGGTTCGAGGCCGACGTGCACGACGTGGTCGGGGTGGACGAGAAGCAGGGGGTCGTGTATTTCACCGCTTCGCCCTCCGATGCGACCCAGCGGTACCTTTACCGCTCGAAACTCGACGGGTCCGGAACGCCCGAGCGCTTGACCCCGGCGGACCAACCAGGGTGGCACTCCTACGACGTTGCGCCGGGTGGGCGCGTGGCGTTTCACACGTATTCCCGGTTCGACCGGCCGCCGTCCCTCGAGGTGGTGAGCCTGCCCGCCCATCAGGCGCTCCGGCCGCTCACCGACCCGTCGGCGCTAACGGCGAAAGTGGCCCCGCTTCTTCAGCCGCCGGTGGAGTTCTTCAGGGTGGACATCGGCGGTGGCGTTTCCCTCGACGGCTGGATGCTGAAACCGCCGGGGTTCGATGCCACGAAGAAGTATCCCGTGATCAACTTCGTTTACGGCGAGCCGGCCGCCCAGACGGTAGTGGACCGGTGGGGCGCGGGAAACATTCTGTTTCATCGCGCCCTGGCCGCGGCCGGCTACCTCGTGGTGAGCATCGACAATCGCGGCACGCCGGCGCCAAAGGGGGTCGCGTTCCGCAAGTCGGTGTACGGCGCGGTGGGAGAACTGTGCGCCAACGATCAGGCCGCGGCGATGCGTGCGCTGGCGACGGCGCGCCCCTACATCGATGCCAGCCGCGTGGGGATTTGGGGGTGGAGCGGAGGCGGCTCCGACACGCTCCTGTGCATGTTCCGGTTCCCCGAAGTGTTTTCGGTTGGCGTGTCGGTGGCGCCGGTGCCCGACAAGGCGCTCTACGACACCATCTACCAGGAACGCTACATGGGCCTGCCGCAGGCGAACGCCGATGGCTATCGGCGCGCATCCCCGATCACGTTTGTCGAAGGCCTGCGTGGGGCGCTGCTCCTGATTCACGGCTCCGGCGACGACAACGTGCACTACCAGGGCACCGAACTGCTGGTGAATCGCCTGGTTGCGCTTGGCAAGCCATTCGACCTGATGGTCTATCCGAACCGCACCCATTCGATTTCGGAGGGTCCCGGCACTTCGGCGCACGTCTACCAGCGGATTGCCCGGCACTTTCTCGAGCACCTGCCGCCCGGTGGCCGGTGAAGGCGACGGCGCGACGCTCAGCGATGCTGCGCGTCCTGGCGTCCGCTCCGGCTGAGGCCGAGAATCTCATCAGCATCGACGCCATTCCCGGTCCAAACGAATTCTTCAGCGCCCTGCGTGCCGTCGCCCTGGAACACCGATAGTCGTTCCAGGGTTATAAGTTACTTGTCGCCGAGCACCCAATGACTCCGACAGACCGTCGTCAAGGCAGCATCGGCGAGGCCACGTCGTGAATGGGTCTCGGGAGTTTGACCGCAAAGATGCAGCCTGTTCCGGGCAGGTTGTTGACGTGAACTGTGCCGCCGCTCGCGCGCATTCCGTCGCGAACTATCGTGAGCCCGAGGCCAAGCCCGCTTCGATCCACGCCGTGCTGCTCGAAGGGCCGAAACAGCTCCTCCGTCAGCCCGTTGGGAAGCCCGCCACATTCATCGCGAACCTCGATCGTGACCGTCTCGAGGGAAGAACTGACTTCGAGAACGACGTGTCCGTTGGGACGGGTGAACTTCATGGCGTTCTGCAGCAGGTTCGTCACCACGGAAGTCAGGATCTGGCGATCGACGAAGACGTTGAGGCCGGACTCGACCGGACGGATGCTGAGCTCGAGACCACGAGATTTGGCCTCGAGTCGAGCATAGATCTCCATGTCCTCGACGAACTCCGGGAGCGAGACCAGCACTGGTTTCGAGTTGCCTGCCTGGAGTCGAACCTCACTCAAGGTACGGTCGATGAGATGGCGCATCGCGGTCAGATTCCGGCCGAGCATCTCCCCGGTGCTGCCCGCAATCCCGACATTTCCCGTCTGAAGCGCAGCGAAAGCGAGGCTCGCCGCATTGAGCTGGTTCCGCAGCTCGTGCGTAAAGGCGCCGAACTGCTCGACGTGGCGATCGGTGCCTTCCGCAGATTTCATCGCGTCGCGCGAATTCTGATACTCGCTGACTGACTCGGCGATGGCTTCGTCAATACACTGGTTGAAGACGTGAAATTCCTCGGGCGTGATTGGTTCCTGCTTCTCAACGGCGAGCTCGGTGACGGCCTGGCAGACGTCGCCATAGCTGTGTACGACCTGGGCGATCGTGACGCCGTGGCGCAGGAGGTCGGCACCGTTCAGGAATGCGCTGCGCTTCATCTCCAATCCCGCGAGCCGGTCCAGGCGAAGGGAGTCGACAAGTTGGTCGAGAAACATTGGCACGCCGAGCTCCAGATCCGCCGCGATCGGCCTCGGAGTGCGCTTTAGGGCGACTTTGGCAAGGCAACGGGCAATGATTTCGTCGCGGTTGTTCTTTAGAAATTCATGCAGCATCAGCCTGTGAGTCCCTTGATGATCGACACGAGCTCGGCTGGCTCGACGGGCTTGCACAAGTGCGCTTCGAAGCCGGCATCGAACGTGGCTTGCCGATCCTTCTCGCTCGAGAGCGATGTAAGTGCGATGGCCGGAATATTCCGCCCGAGCTCGGGTGGACGAAGCCGGATCGCACGAATGAGATCGTAGCCGTCCCGATCGGGCATTCCGATGTCAGAGACAAGGACGTCCGGTATGGAGCCGTCGAGTGAGGCCAGTGCCTCCTTGACGCAGGCAACGGCATTCACCGTAGCACCTTCTGCTTCGAGAAGGATGGTCGCGACCTCACGCGAGTCGTCGTTGTCTTCAACGAGAAGCACCTGACACCCCTCGAGAGGTAGACGGAGCGTCCGGGGATTCGGCTGGTAGTCATACACGATTGCGCCTCCAGAAACTGTCTCACTTCGAGACACACCTGGGACTGCGAATGCAACGTTGGGGCCTGCCGCTGCCGTTGACCGCGCGATGGCCGTGGGCAACGGCAGGCAATCACACAGACGAGCTTCCGACGGCACGCGCCGGGGACACCTAACCTCCCGAGTTCAACTACGAAGATGGACGCACTGTGCCGGCAACACGTCGCTGCTCGGCAGCCCCGCGTGCTGCGCCAACGCTCGGACCTCGCACCCGAGCCCTTTTTCCCGGCGAGCCAATGTATCGCGCATATAATCGGCCCGAAATGGACCCCGAGCGATACCGGCGTGTCGAGGAGGTGTTCGGGCTCGCGATCGAGCACGGTCGCGATGACCGCGCGCTCCTGCTCGACTCGATGTGCGCGGGGGACGCCGAGCTCCGCCGCGAGGTCGACGCGCTCCTCGCCGAGCACGACCGCGTCGGCAGCTTTCTCGCCGAGCCGCCGCGCGCAATGACAGTCCTGGCAGCTAGGGAGGAACTCGCCCTCGCCGAACCCCGGCCCGCGCTCGAGCCCGGCGATATGGTCGACGGCAAATACCGCGTCGAAGCCATCCTCGGCCGCGGCGGCATGGGCGAGGTCTACAGGGCCACGCAACTGAGCCTCGACCGGCCAGTTGCACTCAAGATCATCCGCAGCGACCTCGCCGCTGGCGCCGAGATGCTCGCCCGCTTTCAACGCGAAGCGCACGCCATCGCGCGCCTGCGCCACCCGAATATCGTCACCGTACACGACTACGGCGTGCACCACGCGGTCGGCGCGTTCATCGTGATGGAGTACCTCGACGGCCGCTCGCTGCGGCAGGAGCTCAAGGACCGCAAGCGCTTCCCTGCTGACGAGGCTGCCGCCCTCATCGGCGACGTGTGCGCTGCGGTCGCCGCGGCACACGCTGCAGGCGTCGTGCACCGCGACCTGAAGCCCGACAACGTCGTCCTCGAGGCGGGAGCCATCGCGCGCGCGAAAGTGCTCGACTTCGGTATCGCGAAGCTCGCGCGGGGTGCGCCGCGAGACAGGATGGACCTCACGGCCGGCGGCATGCTCGGCACGCCCGCCTACATGGCGCCGGAGCAGGTCGCCGGCGACGAGGTGGACGGGAGGGCCGACATCTACTCGATCGGCTGCATGCTCTACGAGCTCGTCACGGGACGGCCGCCGTTCACCGCGGACTCCCGGAGCCGCATGTTGCACGCGCAACTCGTCGAGGTCCCGCGGCCGCCAGGGGAACTGGCGCCGGGGCTGCCGACGGAGCTCGAGGCCGCAATCCTGCGCGCGATCGAGAAGGACCGGGAGAACAGGTTTCAGACTGTCGAGGATCTGCACGCTGCGCTCGGCGCTGGGCCGGTCAGGATCGCCGCTGCGGCGAAAACCGACACGGACGACGCACCGTTCGCGCCGACCGTGCTTTCGCACGCGACGACGAGCCCCGCTACGGACAACAACCTTCCGCGCTACGTCGCAAGCTTCATAGGCCGCGATCGCGAGGTCGAGCGTGTATCGGAGTTGCTCGCCGGGGAGCGGCTCGTGACGCTCGTCGGCCCTGGCGGAATCGGCAAGACGCGCCTCGCGGTAGGGTCGGCCGACGCCGCGCGCAACCGATTCGCCGGCGGGGCATGGCTCGTGGACCTCGCGGCACTGTCGGACCCTCGCCTCGTCGCGGAGTCGGTCGCCGCGACCCTCGGCGTGAGCGCCGAAGCGGGCGAGCCGCTCGAAACCTCGCTCGTGCGCGCGCTCCGCGATCGTGAGATCCTGCTCGTGCTCGACAACTGCGAGCATGTCGTCGACGCGTGCGCGCAACTTACCGCCGACCTTCTGCACGGCTGCATCAACTTACGGGTGCTGGCCACGAGCCGTGAGGCGCTCGGCTCCGAGGGCGAGACACGTTACGAGGTCACGCCGCTCGGGCTGCCGGAAGCCGCCGATGATCCGAGCGCCGAAGAGCTCGCAACGTGCGACGCCGTTCGGCTGTTCGTCGACCGCGCCAGATCGGTCAAGCCTGGTTTCGCGCTGACCGAGCGCGACGCGCCCGCAGTGGCCGGAATATGCCGCGAGCTCGACGGCATCCCGCTCGCGATCGAGCTCGCCGCAGCGCGCGTTCGCTCGCTCTCGACGGCGCAGATCCTGGAACGGCTGCGCGACCGTTTCCGTCTCCTCGCCGGGGTGGACCGAACAGCGCTGCCGCGCCATCAGACACTCCGCGCCGCGGTCGACTGGAGCTACGAGTTGCTGACGGATGCCGAGCGCGTGCTGTTCGCACGGACGGCGGTCTTTGCGGGCGGGTGGGACCTCGAGGCCGCCGAGGCGGTCTGCGCGCGCGGCGCGCTCGCGACTGAAGAGACGGTCGACCTGCTCGCGCGACTCGTGGACAAGTCGCTCGTTGCGGCGAGAGAGGACCGCGACGGCCGGATGCGCTACTCGATGCTCGAGACGATCCGGCAGTACGCGTGGGAGCGGCTGGTCGACGCAGGCGCGGACGCCGAGTTCCTCGAGGCGCACGCGCGGTGGTTTCTCGAGCTCGGCGAGCGCGCGAATGCGCACTGGCAGGGTCCGGAAGAGGGCGAATGGCTCGCGCGGCTCGCGGCGGACAACGACAACCTGCGGGCGGTCCTGCGGCGCGAGACCGGAGTGCAAGGCGACCCTGAGCGAGCGACGCGTTTGTGCGGCGCGTTGATGCCCTTCTGGCTGCGACGCTCGCAGATCGCCGAGGGGAGGCGATGGCTCGCGGCGGTCACGGCCCGTGGCGATGCGATGCCCGCCGCGGCACGGGCGTCTGCGTTGGCTGCAGCGGGTCACCTCGCGACGAACGACGGGGACTGCTCCGAGGCGCGTGGAATGCTCGAGGAGAGCATCGCGCTGCACCGCCAGCTCGGGGACAAGGCGGCGGCGTGCCGCACGCTCGGCTCGCTCTCGACCGTGCTCGTGAGCCTCGGCGAGTACGACTCTGCGGCGGAGCTCGCGGACGAGGCGCTCGCGGTGGCGCGTGAGCTCGGGGACTGGCAGCGCGTTTCGTGGAGTCTGCACTTCGCCGCGTCCGCTCAGATCGCCCTCCACGACCACGAGCGGAGCGTGCGGCTGCTGCGGGAGCGGATCGAGCTGTGCCGCGAGCACGAGAGTCTGGCGGACCTCGCGATCTCGCTCGTCATGATCTGCTCGGAGGTGTGGCTGGTCGGCGGGCGCGAGGAGGCCGAGGCGCTGCTCGACGAGGGCGAGACGATTGCGAAGCGCGAGGGCTTCGGGACCTTCGCCGGTTACGCGACATATCAGCGGGGGAACCTCGCGCTCTGGAGCGGCGAGCACGGGCGAGCGGCTGGGCTCCATAAGGAAGCGCTCCGCGCGTTCCGGGACCTGGCATACCGGCCGGGCATCGCCCACGCGCTGGACTGTCTGTCGTACAGCCTGGGCGCGAGCGGATGCCACCGCGCGTCGATGCGAGCCGCCGGTGCGGCGGCGGCGCTGTGGGCAGGAATGCAACAAGCGGTATCGCCACACGACCAGATCGAGCAGGAGAGCTATCTCGGACCCGTGAGGGAGGCGCTCGGTGATGAGGCGGACGTGCTCTTCGACGAGGGCCGCCTCATGCCCCTCGAGGAGCTGCTCGCGTCGCTGCTGTGAGGCTGGAGCGAACGGTCGATGATCCGCAGCGCTGCTTCAGCCGTGTAAAGCCTTGCCATCGACGCCTCGAGCGTCCGCGTTCGGCACCAAGATTTCCTGGGAGTCTCTTAAAGCGCCGAAGGCGCGAAAGAACCGGAGCCCACGGCGTAAGCAAAGGTTGAAGTCAGGAACCCGGACTGAGCCCCGAAGGGGCGATACAGGCGTCACGGCGCGTCTGTTTCGCCCCTTCGGGGCTTTCGACCGCTCCGCGGTCGTTCGGGTGAGGGCCGGTTTTGTCGAGGTCCGCGATCTTCTTCGGTGGATGCTGAAACAAGTTCACCATGACGACCGTAGCGGAGAGCGGTCGCAGCGTTTCCACGACGCAATGTTCGGAGTGCCCGTGCTCGACGCGGGTGGTGTACCGCAACAGGTTCGCGCGACACGCATCCGAGTTGGGGCATGCCATGACAATTAGCCGCCGCGAGTTCATCGAGCTCGCCTCTGCCATTGGCGCGACGCTCGCCTGGTCGGGAACAGCGGGAGCGTCCCGCACGCGCTGGCGCGAACGGCGCGATTTCTATCCGGAGGGTGTCGCTTCGGGCGACCCGGACTCCGGCAGCGTGATTCTTTGGACCCGCCGGCCCTTCGAGAAGGGCGAGCGCCAGATCCTGACGGTCGAAGTCGCCGAAGACGAGGGGTTCCGCCGGGTCGTGGCGCAGGCGCGCGCTCCGGTTTCGCCGGCGACCGACTGGACGGCCCGGGTGCTCGTCGGCGGGCTCAAGCCGGCGAGGACCTATTGGTATCGATTCACCGACGCGGACGGCAACGGCAGCCGCGTCGGCCGCACCCGTACCGCTCCACTGGCGGATGATCCGCGACCGGTGAACTTCACCTTCGTCAGCTGCCAGGACGTGAACGAAGGCAAACTGAACGCCTTCCGCCGCATGATTTTCGAAGATGAACGCGCCGCCGCGGGCGAACAGCTCGATTTCGTGCTTCACCTCGGCGACTTCATTTACGAGGTGGTTCAGTATCCGGAAGAGGGCAATACGCGGTACGACCGCACGATCTACGAGGTAGCAGCGCGCATCCCCGAAGGCGGCGTCAACGGCAAACTGCATTACCCCCTGACGGTCGAGGGCTACCGCGTGATCTACAAGGGGTATCTCGCCGACCCCGACCTGCAGGATGCGCGCGCGCGTTGGCCCTTCGTCTGCATCTGGGACAACCATGAATTCTCCTGGCTGGGCCGGCAGAGCATCCTGTTTCCGGGCGATGAAGGACGACCCGGGCAGACCGTCAAGGTCGCCGCGAACCAGGCGTGGTTCGAGTACATCCCGGCGCGCGTGAAGCCGCCGAGCGGCTCTCTCGAAACATTCGGTCCGCCTTCCGTCAAAAATGTTCCGATCGATAGATGGGACGAGAATGGCCTCGGACTGGAGCCGAACAACCTCATCGCCATCAACAGCCTGAAGGCGTACAGGTCGCTCCGTTACGGCAAACACCTCGATCTCTTCATCACCGACAACCGCAGCTTCGCCGGCGAGGACCCCACCGATGCGGGCGATGTCGGAAAGATCTACGACCCGAAGTTCAACGGGATGTTCTCCGAGGAGGCGATGATCGCCCTCGATGCGGGTCGCGCTTACGTTGGCGGGAAACCGCCAAGCGAGCTCTCATTTCGCAACGCTGTCATCCCGAATCCGCGAAAGGACTCGGCGCCGCGCACAATTCTCGGAGCGGAGCAGAAGGCCTGGTTCAAGGACGAGCTGCGGCGATCGGCCGCGACCTGGAAGATCTGGGGCAATTCGCTCGGGGCACTGGACACGCGTATCGACCCGCAGAACCTGCCTGCCGAGATGACCGAGAAACCGTGGCCATCGGACACCTACGCCCAGATCGGCCAATACGACTTCGGCTCGGCATACGTCGAGCGGAGCGAGATCTACGACCTGGTGCGCGATGCGAAGATCACCGGCTTCGCAATCGTCTCGGGAGACCGTCACAGTTTCTGGGCCGGATATGCTGCCGCCTATCTCCCGCCGCGGAAATTCGAACCCGTGGGATTGAGCTTCGTCGGCGCGTCGCTGGTAAGCCCGGGAGCGATGGAATCGTACGAGCATGGCTTCAAGAAGCCGAACCCGCTCCGCCCCTTGTACCTCGTGGACAGGCCGGAGGGCGGGAAGCCAGCCTGGACGTACAACATGCTGCTCCGGCATGGGGTGCGTTCGTGCCTGGAGTATGCGAAGAGCTTCGACCTCAAGCGCGCACGCGCGCTCTCGAACCCGGAGCTTGCGCCGCACCTCGAGTTCGTCGACATGGGAGGCCACGGCTACGCGAAGGTGCGGCTCACCGGCGACGAGATGCGAACCGAGTTCGTGTGCATCCCGCGGCCGGTCACCCGCAGCGAGAGCCCGGACGGCGGACCGCTACGCTACCGCGTCGTGCATGTCGCCAAGCTGTGGAAACCGGGCGAACGGCCGCGCCTCGAGCAACAGGTTCTGGAGGGCGACGTCGGACTGTCGATCTGACAGCTCCCCTGCTCCGACGTGGCGCGATTCCCGTTCCGGGTGAACGCCACGTCACCGCGTGGGCGCCCAGAGCGCTGCAATACAACCGTGCCACCGGATTTCTCCGCCCACGACACCCGCGCCTGGCATCTGCTTCGAATCACCACGAATCGTCAATACTTGACACACGGCGCGTACATGGTGAAAGTTGCACTTATGGTAGAAAATAAGAAAATGACAGAAGCGCAGGATGAGGCAATACGCGTGGTCCTGTCAGATGGGGGCCGAATCGTCATCCCGGCGAGTGTTCGGAAAGCGCTCGGCGTCGGCCCGGGTGATTCGCTTTCGCTTCGAGTGGAGGACAAGGAGTTGAGGATCCTCCCGCAACGGGAGGCGATCCGTCGAGCCCAGGAGATCGTGTCAAGGCGGGTTGCGTCCGGGCGCTCGCTCGTCAAGGAGCTGAGTGAGGAGCGAAAACTGGAGGCCTCTCGTGGCTGACGTAGTCCTCGACGCGTCGGCGGTGCTCGCCCTGCTGAACCGGGAACCAGGCGGGGAACGCGTCGAGGACTACCTTGCTGACGGAGTTATCAGTGCGGTCAATGCGGCCGAGGTTCTCTCGAAGCTCGCGGACGCAGGTCTCACACCCGGCGAGGCGAAAGAGAGCCTCTCACTCCTGGGGATTTCAATTGTTGCTTTCGAGTTGCGTGACGCCGAGGCCGTGGCGGCGCTCCGCGGGCATACGAAGTCGAAGGGACTCTCGCTCGGCGATCGGGCCTGCCTCGCACTCGGGCTGCGACTCGGAGCGGTCGTCGTGACGTCAGAGAGATCGTGGGCAGGCCTGAAGATCGGACGAGTCGAGACAATCCGCTAGCCTTACGCGTTCGCCATGCGCACGACCACCTTCCCCTTCGCGTGGCCCTTCTCCAGGTACGCCATCGCCTCGCCGATCTCGGCAAACGGGAAGACCCGGTCGACGACCACCTCGAGCGTGCCGTCGTCGACGAGGCGCGCAAGCTCTTCGAGCTCGGCGCCGCTCGGGTGCATGAAGAGGTACCGGTATCGGACTCCGTGCCTTCGCGCCTGCATGCGCGAGCCGAAGCTCGCGAGCCAGAAGAGCGCCGCGAGCCTCGCGCCACCGCCGAGGTCCTTTCGTGCCGTCTCGGGCTCCGGCATGCCGGCGATCGACACCACCGTTGCGCCGCGCTTCACGACGGCGAACGTGCGTGTGAGGGAGTCGCCGCCGACGAGGTCCAGCGCGCCGTCATAGTCGCGCAGCTCGTCCTCGAATCGGCTCTTCGTGTAGTCGACGACGCGGTCGGCGCCGAGCCTTCGGACCAGCGCTTCGCCGCGCGCCGACGCGGTTGTCGTCACCTCGGCCCCGAGCCACTTCGCGAGCTGGAGGGCGAAGGTTCCGACGCCCCCGGCGCCGCCCGAGATGAAGATCCGCTGGCCCTTCGTCACCTGCAGCTCGTCGCGCAGGCACTGGAGCGCGGTGAGCCCGGCGAGCGGGATGCCGGCCGCCGCCTCGAAGTCGAGCGACGCGGGCATCCTCGCGGCGAGATCCTCGCCGACGCACGCGTACTCGGCGAAGGCTCCGAGCCGCTCCTTCTCGACGCGCGCGAAGACGCGGTCGCCCTCGGCGAAGCGGGTCGCGCCCTCGCCGAGCGCCTCGACCGTGCCGGCGAACTCGTTCCCCATCGTGATGGGGAGCGGGTAGCGGTTGATCGGCTTCAGTTTGCCGTTGCGGATCTTGTAGTCGACGGGGTTGAGGCCGGCTGCGTGCACGCGAACCAGGAGTTCTCGCGGGCCGGGCCGTGGCCTGGGAACCTCGCGAAGCGCCGTCGCTTCGGGGCCGCCATACCGCTCGAGAACGAACGCGCGCATCGTCATTCGGGCCAGTCTACCCTATTCCCATCGGCGGCTTGGGCTGGTTCGATCACTTGGCATTCCGCTGCTCCGTTCCGCACGAAGGCACTCCACGCTTCGGACGCCGGCTTCGCATAAAATCCTCCCGTACGGGACGAATAGTCGCGTTTGTGAAGTGTGCGGCACCAGATCACCCCGAGCGGGTTGTTTAAAGATGGACCTGCATTGAGGATGCTACAATCGTCCCGATGGGGATGAATGGAGAGATGGAGACGATCACAGACACCGCGAGCCTTGGCCTTCTGATCCGCCGGGAGCGGAAGGCGCAGAACCTGACGCAGGTGCAACTCGCCGGACTGACAGGAGTCGGCGTGCGGTTCCTGCGCGAGCTCGAGGGCGGCAAGCCGAGCTGTCAGATCGGCCTCATTCTCAAGGTGGCAGCGGCCCTGGGGATTGCGGTCTCCGCTGGCGTCCGCCGGGAGCGCACGTCGTGACACGCCGGCTCGACGTCTGGCTCGATCGCGAGCCGGTCGGTTCCCTCGAACAGGACGAATCCGGCGCTTTGAGTTTCACCTACGAACCCGACTACCTCGCCGGACCCGCGCCGCGCGCCATCTCCTTCTCGATGCCGCTCCAGGAAGCCTCCTATGCGGACCGGCTCGCCCGTCCGTTCTTCTCCGGCCTCCTGCCGGATGAAGGAGCCCGGCAGCGTCTGGCCGGCGCACTCGGCATTTCCGCTGACAATCCATTCGGACTGCTGGAAGTGATCGGTGGCGACTGCGCCGGCGCCCTGTCGCTCTATCCGGCCGGCGAGGCGCCGGCGTCCTTCGACGATGCCGGCATCGAGATGCTCGGCGAGGCACGGCTCGAGGAGCTCATCGGCCGGCTGCACGAGCGTCCCCTGCTCGGAGGCGAAGAAGGAGTTCGACTCTCCCTGGCCGGCGCCCAGGACAAGCTCGCCGTCTGCGTCGACGGACGCGACGTTGGCCTTGCGAAAGGAGGCCGCCCGACCACACATATCCTGAAGCCGGGAATCGATTCCCTCGACGGCACGGTCGAGAACGAGCTGTTCTGCCTTCGGCTTGCGGCACGCCTCGGGCTGCCCGTCGCCGCCGTCGAGATGGGCCGTGCCGGCGCCACGCCGTTTCTTCTCGTGACGCGCTACGACCGGACGCTCGCCGCGGACGGCACGGTGGCGCGCCTGCATCAGGAGGATTTCTGTCAGGCGCTCGGAGTGCCGCCCGAGCTGAAGTACGAGGACGAGGGCGGTCCGGGAGTGAGCCAGTCGCTCGGCCTGATCGACCGTGCCACCGCGCGCCCTGCGGCGGAGCGGCTGGCGTTCATCCGCTCGCTCATCTTCCACTACCTCGTCGGAAATGCGGACGCGCACGGAAAGAACTTCGCGCTGCTCTACCGCGGTGCGACTCCCGACCTGGCGCCGCTCTACGACGTCGTCTGCACGGCGGTCTATCCACGGCTCGCTAAGAAGCTCGCGATGGCCATCGGTGGGCGCAACGTTCCCGACACGATTCGCTTGGAGCACTGGTGGACGCTCGTCCCGGAAACACGAGGAGCCCGGCGCGTGCTGGAGGACGAACTGCGCGAGATGGCCGAGCGCGTCGGGCCGGAAGCCGACGGGCTTATCGCGGAGCTCACGGATGCGGGCATGCGACACGAGGTCCTCACCGCGATTCGCCGCGTCATCGAAACGCGCGCCTCGCATCTCCTTCGAATCATCAAGAAATCGTGAGCCGCGTCAGAGAGCTACCGACGACGTCGGTTCCAGGTCATCAGGAGGGTCGTCTGCCTGGCCTTCAATGCAACAACGAACCCGCAGACCGGAATTCAAATCAGGAGAATTCCGTTTCGGGAAGTTCTGGCCCTGCACCCAACGAGCATTGCAGCGCCGGAAGCGATTCGGAAGCCGGACGGAAGGCCATCGGAAGCGCGCCGGAAGCGTACCGGAACACGAGTACACTACGTTCGATCGCATGAGAACACGCATTTCAGGGTTGCTTGCCGTCGTCCTGCTCTCGCTTGTCGCTCCCGCCACTCCGATTCGGGCCGAGCCGCCGGCAGCGCCCCCTACGGTTCAGGCAGAGCGTGGGCCGCTCCAGCTTCGCTTCGAGCCGAACGTCGGCCAGGCCGACCCGACTGTCCGTTACGTCGCACGCGGCGACGGCTATGCGATCACCGTCTCGCCCGGAGGCCTCGCCCTTGCAACGCGGCCTGGGCTCGGTCACGCCGACGTCCTCGCCGTCGAAGCGGTTGGCGCCCGGTCCGACGCGCGTGTCACGGCCGAGCACCGGCTTCCGGGGACGGTGAACTACCTGACGGGCAGCGATCCGGGCGCGTGGCGGCGCGGCGTGCCGACTTACGCCGCGGTGCGCTGCGAAGGGCTCTACGAGGGGATCGACGCTGTCTACTACGGCGTCGAGGGACAGCTCGAATACGATTTCGTCGTCGCGCCCGGAGCCGACCCACGACAGATACGCCTCCGATTCGAAGGGCCCGGGCACGTCGAGGCGGCCGCGGACGGGGACCTCGTCCTGCGCATGCCGAACGGCGAGATCCGCCACAGACGCGCGGCCGACTTCCAGGAGGGACCGCTCGGCCGCCAGCCGGTCGCCGCGCGGGCCATCGCCGGACCCGACGGCGATGTCCGGTTCGACGTCGGCGCCTACGACCCCAGCCGCCCGCTCGTGATCGATCCTGTCTTCGTGTACCGCACCTCGATCGCGAGCGGCAGCGGGAACATCTACGGCGAAGCGATCGCCGTCGACGCGGCGGGCAGCGCCTACGTCGCCGGAGTCGCCGTTGGCCGGATCACCACGACGCGGGGTGCCTACGACGAGAACTCGAGCGACTCCAGAAACGCCTTCGTCTCGAAGCTCGACCCGACTGGGTCGAGCCTCGTCTACGCCACCTACCTCGGCGGCTCGGTCGACGACGAAGGCTACGGGATCGCGGTCGACGAGACGGGCGCCGCTTACGTCTCGGGCTGGAGCGACTCGTCCGACTTCCCGACGACGTCGGGCGCGTTCGATTCGTCGCCGAACGGCTTGGAGGACGCGTTCGTGACGAAGCTGAGCCCGGACGGCAGTACGATCCTCTACTCGACAATTCTCGGCACCGGTAACCGCGACTTCGGATACGGGATCGCCGTCGATGCGATCGGCGCAGCGTATGTGATCGGGGAGACCCAGGGGTCGGACTTTCCGACGACGCCTGGGGCGTTCGACACCTCGTTCGTTGGCAACGGCGTCGTGTCGCTTTTCGTGACGAAGGTCGCGCCCAACGGGGAGTCGCTTCAGTTCTCGACATTCTTTGGCGGCAGCGGCGGCGACCGCGTCCGCCCCGATAGCGGCACCGGCGCGCTCGCAGTCGACGCTGCAGGCGCTGTGTACATTGGGGGCATCACCGATTCGCTCGACTTCCCGACGACGCCAGGTGCCTACGACACGACGATCGCGGCCTGGCAGATCACCGGCTTCGTCTCGAAGCTCACGCCCGACGGCTCTGCGCTCGCCTATTCGACTTTCCTCGGCGGCACGAACGGCGACGGCGTCCGAGCGATCGACGTCGACGTCGAGGGCGCCGCCTACGTCGCGGGGGCAACCAACTCGCCCGACTTTCCGACGACGCCGGGCGCACTCGACCGGGAGTACGGGGGTAGCGCGGGCGACGCGTTCGTGACGAAGCTCACTCCCGACGGCTCGGCGCTCGCTTTCTCGACCTACCTCGGGGGCTCGGACCGCGAGGACGCGGTCGGCATCGCCGTCGACGCAGAGGGCCGGGCCCACGTCCTCGGCCAATCGCGCTCGCCGGACTTCGGCGCGCCTCCCGCCATCCTCGGCGACACCGGGGATCTGTTCATTGCGACGCTTACGGCCGACGGTACGGCGCGAGGGGAGCTGACGTGGCTTCCCGCCTACGGCGCCGCGATCGCCGTGGACGCGACGGGCACGGCCTACGTCGCCGGCACGACCAGCTCGTTCGACTTTCCGGCGACGCAGGACGCCTTCGCCTACGAACCGCCCGGCTTCTCGCCCTTCGTCGCGAAGCTCGAGCCCTCGGGCTCGGGCCTCGTCTACGCCACGTTCCTGAGCAAGGCGTCCTACGAGTCGGGAGACGCCGTCGCGGGCGGTGCGGACGGCTCGGTGTACATCCTCGTGCGGACCGGCTCGATGCTCTACCCGAACTTTGGCGACGTAGCCGACGACCGCTTCGGGGGCGAGTCGGAGCTCGCCGTCACGAAGATTGCTCCCGACGGGACGCAAATCCTGTACTCGACCTTTCTCGGTGGTGAAGGCGACGAGTGGTCGGGCGGCATCGCCGTCAATGCCGCCGGAGAGGCGTACGTCACGGGGACCACGGCTTCGGCGGACTTTCCGACGACCGAAGGCGCCTACGACCGCACACTTGGCGGCGGCGAAGACGCGTTCGTTGCAAAGCTCTCGGCCGACGGCTCGTCGCTCGTCTTCTCGACGCTCCTTGGCGGCTCGGACTACGACTCCGGCAAAGCCATTGCCCTCAGGCCGAACGGCGCGGTCTTCGTCGCGGGAAGCGCGGGGTCTGTCGACTTCCCGACGACGCCCGGCGCATACGATACGACGGGCCCGGATGAGTTCATCGCAAAGCTCTCGGCAGACGGCTCGAAGCTCAAGCGCTCGACGTTCTTCGGTGACGACTACAACGACACCTTGAGCGGCATTGCCGTCGACCGGACCGGTGTCACCGTCGCGGGAAGACGCAGCTACGGCGGGGGCGATCCCGACGACGAGTACCCGCCGCAGGACGTGATCGTCGCCAAGCTCAACAAGAGGCTGACCGGCCTCGTCTTCTCACGCGTCCTCGGTGGCGGGTCCTCCGACGCCGCCACCGCCGTCGCGACCGACGCGTCGGGCGCGGTCTACCTCACCGGCTATGCGGTCGACGATTCGGTCAATCCGTTTCCAACCACGCCCGGCGCGTTCGACACGACGCTGGATGGCGCCGCGGACGCCTTCGTCGTCAAGCTCTCGCCACTCGACGGAACGATGATCTACGGGACGTTCCTCGGCGGTCCCGGCGACGATGGAGCGACCGGGATCTCCGTCGACTCCGCCGGCAGGGCCGTCGTCGTCGGGTGGTCCCTGTCGGCCACGTTCCCGGTCACGCCCGACGCGCTCGACGGCGAGCGAGACGGAGGGTCCGACGCGTTCCTGACAGTGCTCTCACCCGATGGCTCGGCGCTCGTCTTCGGGACGCTGCTCGGCGGGTCATCCTCCGACACAGCCTACGGCGTGGCGCTCGACGGCACGGGCGCGATCACGGTCGTCGGGATCACGAACTCGCCCGACTTTCCGCAGGTGGGCTTCGGCGAGCGCGTCGATGGCGACGTCTTCGTCGTGAAGATCAGGTAACCACGGAGGACACGGAGCGGCTTCGTGTCCTCCGTGACCGCCTTCCGGCACTTGCCGATGGACGTGTTGAGCTTGTCGAGCTCGACCTTGAGAAGGCCGTGCTCGAGCGTCTCGGACGAGACCGCGAGTTCCTCCTCGAAACAGGTTCGTGTGTCCTCGATCGCGTCGAGCGAGGCCGAGTACACGCGCGACTCGGAGTCTTCGGGCGCAATGGCAATCGCACGAGCGAAAGGCGCACGCGACTTCGGCAGCGCCTCGGCGTCCATACCGCCGAAGCAATAGAGGAAGTCAGCCTTCGCGGGGGACACATCAACCGCAATTGTCCGACTTCGCTTAGGACTTGACGCTGGCCGACTCTACTCTTTCCCCGCCACCTCCATCGTCACGCTCTTGATGGCACGGACTAGATCTGCGGGGGCGACGGGCTTCTGCAGGTGGCGATCGTAGCCGGCGCCGATTGCGGCGTCGGCATCCTGCTTCCGGGCATACGCCGTCAACGCGATCGCCGGCAGCTACAGTGACACGCCGCAAGTCCTAAAAGTTCTCGTCCGATTGCACGACGTGGCGCGCATGGACGTGCCCACCCTCGTCATCCACGGCGACGACGATCGCACCGTGCCTCTTGCCGCGTCGGGAAACCGAACTGCCGGGCTTATCAAGGGGCTCGACTCGTGGTCATCGAGGGAGGCACGCACAGCATCCACGCCGAAGAGGTGAATGCAGCGTTGCTCGAGTTCTTCGGCTGACGCGAATTTCGCCGGCGCATAAGATTCATGAGCAAATGCGTACCCAAAGCGCCTCGGGGTCGGCGCTGGCCCGATCCCGAATGTCCCCGGTCGTGATTCCATGTCGCCTCCGCGAGGAATCAGGGCTGGGGGGCCGTGAACAGGAACACCTGTTGTCCGTAACCCACGTCGCCGGAACCGCCGACCACGAGTACCCGGCCATCGAGCAGGAGCGTTACCGTGAAGTCGGCGGCGAGTCCTCCGGACTGGATCGCGGGAATGCGTGCAACTGCAACCGAACGAGTCCCGTCGGCACGGATGAGCTCACTCGGTACGGCTTGCCCCGATCCTAACGTCCCCGCCAGAACAAGGACGCGTCCGTCCTCGAGCCGCACCATCGCGTGGTTTTGACGGGCGAACAGCAAGGGCATTGCCACGGACCACGTGTTGCTGCCCGGCTGGAACGTTTCGACGATGTCGCACGATTCGTAGCTATTTCCATTCCCCGCCACGAAGACGCGCCCATCGTCGAGCAGTGTCGCTGCCGTGCCCACGTGCCAACTCGAAGTGAGCCCGGCCTCCGACCAGAGTCGGGTCGATGGGTCGTAGATCTCCGTGCGCCGCGAATCGCTGTTGTACTGAGCCTCACCGCCGGATACGAGAAGCTCGCCGCTCGAAAGGAGTACGGCGACGTGCGAGCGCCTCTGCACGGCGAGTTCTCCTGTGCCCGACCACGTTCCGGTCGTCGAGCTCCATACCTCACACTCTCCGGTCGGACCGCCGATTGTGATTGGACCCTGGCCGCCGACCACGATCACCTGTCCGCCGGTAAGCACCGTCGCCGAATGGAGATACCGCGGCAGGCGAAGTGAACCGGTACGCTGCCACGAGTTCCGTACCGGGTCGTAAATCTCACACTCGGCAATTGGCGTGTTGTTGGCACCGAGGCCCCCGATCACAAGGACGCGCCCGTCAGGCAGGAGGCAGGCCCGGTGCGCCCGTCGACCGACACCCAGACTCGCGACCTGTGTCCATCGGTTTGCGTCGGCGTCGAAGATTTCACAACTGGCGATCGGACCGGCCGAGCCGTATCCGCCCGCCACAAGGACGCGACCGTCGGCAAGTCGAGTCGCCGAATGGCTCGCACGCGGAACCGCGGTCGGGGTCGCAACATCCCACTGTCCCGAGGTCGCCGTGAAGACTTCGGCGTAGATTGCGGAGACGGCGAGCGCTGTTCCGTCCGGCATCATCGTGAGGGTGTGGTGTCGAAACGATCTCTGAAGCGGAGGACCCTCGGAGAACGCACCGGTTTCCGGGTCGTAGAGACTCGTCGTGATCCCGGAGGGGAATCCTCCCGCAACAAGTACGCGCCCGTCGGGCAGCAATACAGCCGCGTGGTCGACAACCTCTCTCGGCAGGTCGCCCGTAGGCCTCACCGTCTCGGTCGCAGGATCGTAGAGAACGGCGCTCCTAGCCTCTCCATTGTTGCGTATGCCGCCAGCCACTAGCACCGTGTCGTTTCGAAGGAGCGTGACCGTGTGCTGCGAGCGTGTGCCGCTGAGCGTTCCGGCCGGCCGCCACCGGCCCATCGTCGGATCGAAACGCTCGACGGAGTCGAGCGCACCCCCGCCCGCTGGCGCTTCGCGAAGTCCGCCGAGGACGATGACGCTGCCATCCCCAAGTGCGACCATCCCGTGCCTCTGCCTCGCCTTGGCGAGCTTCCCCGCAGGAGCCCACGATCCGGTCGAAGGGTCGTATAGTTCCGACGTCTTGAGGGACTTCTTCCCGTTGGTCCCTCCAGCCACAAGCACGCGGCCGTCTGCCAGTCGGGCGGCGGTGTGTACAGCCCTGCGTGACTTCATCGAGGCTGTCTGCGACCACGTGCCCGTTGCCGGGTCGAAGAGATACGAGGACGAGATCGTCGCATTCGAATCCAGTCTTCCGCCCGTGACGAGCACACGCCCGTCGCCGAGCCGTGTCGCGGTGTGGCCATACACCGCGGAGGGGAGTGGGGCCACGCTCGCCCACGTCCGGGACGTTGGGTCATAGACTTCTGTGGCGTCCGTTACAGGACCGGCGGAGGTTCTTTCCCCTCCGACGACGAGGACCCGGCCGTCTGCCAGCACCGTCGCGGTGTGGCCGACGTGCGGCGTTGCGAGGTCGCCGACCGGCGCCCACGCTCCGTCCGCCATCACGGCGACGTATGGGTAGCTGAGCCCGCCGAGGAGCAATGCAACAAGAAGTGTGGTCGTGATTTGCATTCGCATGGAGTCAGGAGCGTAGTGGAGCCACCCGTGCTTGTACACGTAGAGAGGCCAAAGGACGGCGAATTCGTTCCGTACGCGCCGGACTGACCGGGGACTGCGTCCGGACGGCATCCCCACGTCCTGTCGCAATTCCCGTGAGGCTCGGTCCGTGACCCGTGTACCCTGATTCGAAGCGTTGCGTGGATGGATCGATCAAAGAACTCTCTGCGGCAGATTGCGCGCGCAGGATGGTCCGCGGAATTACACTCGCACAGCCGTCTCTCTTCGTCCGCGACCGCGGAGCGGTCGCATGTCTCGCTAGAAGGAGTTCGTCTCGGTGCTCGAGGAGATCGGCGCCTGCGACGCGCGGTCTCTTTGCAACTGCCGATGCGACCGCTCCGCGGTCGTCGCAATGCGGTCGGCGGTTCCGCTGGTCACCCGAGGGCTCGTTGCACTCGCCCGCGCGCGACCCACGGCTATTTCATCGACCGCTCCGCGGTCGCGCACTCCGCAACCGCGAACGCTTTCGCGTCGTCGACGGCCCAGATCATCGGGCTGATCCGCCGGGAGAAGAAGGGCCGCGAATTGCGTCGATACACCCGATCCGCGAAAGTGTTCGCCTGTCGGACACTCCACGTGCGCGGCACCCTGACCTGCACACGGAACAGCTCGCCGGGCAGAAGGCCGCGTAGAAGCTCGAACCGCTGTGGCCCGGGCCTTGCATCGGCAGGTGCCGAGAAACGGCATCCATACAGTCGGCTCGAGTTCACCGGCGGAGGTCTTCGAAAATGAAAACGCTCAACTGCGCATTCTGCGGTGTCGTCAATCCTCCAGGACGGACGGTGTGTGAGGGCTGCGGCACGGGGGTCGTTGCGGATTCGAATTCGACCACCTACGCCGAGTCTCCAGGACAATTCGACGCAATCGCCGCCGAGATCGAGGCGTTGCGCAGCTAGCTTCGTACTTCATCGGCCATCTTCGAACCCGGTCGCCGGGACCCGACTCAAATGCGCGGTCGGCAGCGGCTCGAGCGCCGGTACGCAACGAAGCGCCGACGTTAATGAATCGTTACCTTGCACCAGACGGTGGGCACGCATGGCACTTGAAACCTCCGACATTTCTGGGTCATCTATCTGCACCATGAGCAGCAACTTTGACAGAGACCCTGGCGCTCCGGAATCAGTTGAAAGCGCAAGCGGTTGCACCGAAGCGTCAGAGTCCGAAGCCTCCGGCGACACCGGTGTCCCCGACGGGCTCCGCTCCGCCCTCGCGTTCGTCGACGGCGTCCTTGCGGCTATCCGCGAGCCGCTACTGATTCTGGACGCGGAACTCCGGGTGCGAACCGCTAACGAAGCCTACGTGGCGCTCTTTCGCGTCTCACGGAAAGACGTCGTCAACGAGCCGTTCTTCGCCATCGGGAATGGGCAGTGGGAAATCCCCGGACTGCGCACGCTGCTCGAGGGCGTGCGCGACGGGACGGGTGAGATCTACAACCTCGAGGTCGTGCGATCGTTCAAGGGAATTGGATCGTGCACGCTCGTCCTCAACGCTCGGCGCCTCGTCGATGTCGACGGCGACTCGCCGTGCGTGCTGTTCCTCGTGGACGACGTCACCGATCGCAAGCGGACCAGGGCACTTGTCGAGAACGAGCGACGTTTTCGCGAGGTCATCGACGCGCTCCCCATCGCGATCTACACGACGGACGCGGACGGCCGGATCACGCACGCGAATCCTGCCTCGGTGGCACTGACGGGACGATCACCGGCCCCTGACGATCAGGATCGCGGGCGCGTCGGCTGGAAGCTCTTCCACGCCGACGGAACGCCCCTGCCCCCCGACAGGTGTCCGATGGCCGCTGCTCTCAAGGAGGGCGTAATCGTCCACGGTGGCGAGTACATCGTAGAGCGGCCCGACGGCACACGACGCTGGTTCTCTGCGTTCCCGACACCCATCCGCGACGCCGACGGCAACGTCGTCGGCGGCATCAACATGCTGATGGACATCACGGAGCGTATGGAAGCCGAAGAGCTTCGGCGCGAGGAAGACCTCCGCTACCGAACGCTCGTCGAGCACATGAAGGATTACGCGATCTTCAGGACCGATACGCTCGGAGTTGCAATGACCTGGAACGAAGGCGTTCGACGGCTTTTCGGCTTCGAGGAAGCGGAGTTCATCGGCCGCGATGTGGCGCACCTCATCTTCCTGCCCGAAGACGTGCAGCTCGGAGTGCCGCAACTCGAGCTGGACCAGGCCGCGGCGATCGGACAGGTCAGTAACGATCGCTGGATGCGACGCCGCGATGGCTCGCGCTTCTACGCAATGGGTGTCACGTCCGCCATCCGCGACTCGGACGGAAACCTCGTCGGCTACACGAAGGTGAAGCGGGACCAGACCCATCAGAAGCAACTCGAAGACGAGCTGCGGCGATCGAGCAACGAGCTCTCCGAGGCCGATCGACGCAAGAACGAATTTCTGGCCACGCTCGCGCATGAGTTGCGCAACCCGCTCGCGCCGATCCAGAACGCGTTGAACGTCATGCGCATGACGAACGCCTCGGCGCTCGAATCGTCCGTTTCGCCGACGATGCTCGAGCGGCAGGTCAGTCACATGGTACGGCTTGTCGATGATCTCCTCGACGTGAGTCGTATCAGCCGCGGAACGATCTCGCTGCGCAACGAACGGTCCGATCTCTCGTCCATCGTTCGGCTCGCGTGCGATACGGCTGCGGTCCAGATCGAAAGCTCCAACCAGACGCTTGCAGTCTCGATGACCGACGAGCCCATTTCGATCATCGGAGATCCGATCAGACTCGCCCAGGTGGTTGGCAATCTCCTGAACAACGCCAGCAAGTTCACGGAGGCCGGCGGCACGATCTCGCTTTCGCTCGCGTGCGAGGATGAGCGCGCGGTCCTGCGCATCCGAGACTCCGGCATCGGCATGGAGCCCGAACGGATACCGCTGGTCTTCGAACTTTTCACGCAGCTGGACACGTCGCTCGAACGTTCGGCCGGCGGCCTCGGCATCGGGCTCGCACTCGTGAAGAGTCTGGTCGAGCAGCATGGCGGCACCGTCGAAGCACGGAGCGAGGGCATCGGTCTGGGCAGCGAATTCATCGTTCGACTGCCGATCGCAGAGGGCATCGAAGCGGCGGCGGTTCTCTCGGGAAGCGAGACCGCGACCGACGCTCCGCGCGCGCGAAGATTCCTCATAGCCGATGACAACCTGGATTCCGCGGAGTCGCTCTCGATCCTTCTCCAACTGCACGGCCACGAGACGCATACGGTTGGCGACGGCCTTGAGGCGGTCGAGGCGGCGGAGCGACTCAAGCCCGACGTAGTCGTGCTCGACATCGGCATGCCGCGGATGAACGGATTCGACGCGTGCCGATCGATCCGGGCGCAACCGTGGGGGAAACCAATGCTCTTCGTCGCGGTGTCGGGCTGGGGCCAGGAAGAGGATCGCAGGCTTTCACGCGAGGCGGGCTTCAACGCGCACTTCGTCAAGCCGCTCGATCACTCCGTACTTCTGAAGCTGCTCGAAGACAGTGAAGACACGAACTCCTCCGGCGCAGAGTAGTCCCGGCGCCCGCCCTTGGTCGGCGCTCCTCTGCAGCGTGGCGAATTCCAGTGAAACCGAGCCTCAGTGCGCTCTGTGACTCTGTGTGCTCTGTATGGCAACGCCATTGCCGTCGGCGTACAGAGAGCACAGAGTCACGGAGCACACAGAGGGGAATTCACGGGCCCTTCCCTACCATACCGAGCAGCGCTTTTCGGGCGGACGGATCATCGGCGACCCCTCGCCGCACCCGAAGGCCTTCCAGAACTCCGGCATGTTCGACAGCGGGCCGATCACGCGGTACTTCCCGATCGGATGCGGGTCGCCCTGCACCATCAGCCGCGCCGTCTCTGGCCGGACCGCGTCGCCGCGGAACTGGCCCCACGCGATGAAGAACTGCTGCTCGGGTGTAAACCCGTCGATCGTCGGTTCGGGGCCCTTCCCCTCTCGCGAGTGCTGGTACGCAAGGTACGCGATCTTGGCACCGGCGAAATCGCCGATGCTCTCGCCGAGCACGAGCTTGCCGTTGTGGTGAAGTCCCGGCTCGACGAAGTAGCCATCGAACTGCGCAACCACGCATGCCGTGCGTTCCTGGAAGCGCTTCAGGTCCTCGTCCGTCCACCAGTTCCGCAACCGGCCCTGGGCGTCGAACTGCGCGCCCTCGTCGTCGAAGCCGTGGCTGATCTCGTGCCCGATCACGACCCCGATCGCGCCGTAGTTCACTGCGTCGGTGGCGAGCAGGTTGAAGGCCGGCGGTTGCAGGATGCCCGCCGGAAACACGATCTCGTTGAGTAGCGGGTTGTAGTACGCGTCGGAGGTCGGCGGCGTCATGCCCCAGCGCCCGCGATCGACGGGCTTGCGATGGTCCCCCAGTTGTCGGCCACCGCAAACCGGCTGGCCCTCAGCACGTTCTCCCAGTAGTTCGCGCGTTCTATCGTGATCGAGCTGTAGTCGGTCCACTTGTCAGGATAGCCGATCTTCGGATTGAACGTGGCGAGCTTCTCCATCGCCCGTTTCTTGGTTTCGGGGCCCATCCAGTCGAGCTTCTGGATCGAGTCGCCCATTGCCCACTGCAGGTTCTTGACCATCTCCAGCATCCGCGCCTTCGCTTCGGGCGGGAAATACTTGTCGGTGTACTTCTTGCCGAGCGCCTCGCCGAGCAGGCCGTCCGTCGACTCGACGCAGCGCTTCCAGCGGGGCTTCATCTCGGTCGCGCCGCCGAGGTACCGGCCGTAGAACTCGAAGTTCTCGCGCTCGAACGCCGCGGAGAGCAGGTCGGCTCCGTTGTGCAGGACGTGCCACTTCAGGTACGTCTTCCAGTCGTCGATGGGCGTCTTCGAGAGCTGGCGATCGAACTCGGCGAAGAACTCGGGCTGGGTCACGTTCACGTCCTGCGGCTGGAGCTTCGCCGCCTTGAAGTACGCGTCCCAGTCGAACGACGGCGTGATCTTCTTCACTTCCGCCCACGGCATCTTGTGGTCCGTCGCCCGCGGGTCGCGCAGCGCAACGTTGTCGAGAGAGTGTTCGGCGAGGGCGGTCTCGAAACGCATGACCGTGGCGGCCGCGGCCTTGGCCTTCGCCTCGTCGTGCGCGAGGTACTTCTCGCGGGCTTCCTTGAAGCGCGGCTCCTGCTTCACGTAATAATCGCGGTCGGGAAGACCGAGGCCGGTCGCGTACACGTACGCGATCACGTTGTTCGGCTCCTGGCTGTCGGAGTTCCCGCCGAGCGCGAACGGCACGGCGACACCGTACGCGTGCAGGCGCGCGATCATCGCCTGAACGTCGGCCGGATTCTTCATCTTGTCGACGTCGGCGAACCACGGCATCAGCGGGGCCGCGCCGAGCGTGTTCACGCGAGCCTCGTCCATGCAGGCGCAGTAGTGATCGCCGATGACCTGCTCGACGCTACCCGTCGGCCAGTCCTTCCGTTTCGAGATCTCGTCGAGGATCTCGCGGAGACGATCCTTCGTCTGCTCGCCCGCCGACCAGCGGCGGCTCCAGCGGGTCATCGACGCCGGGATCGGGTTGTCGGCGCGCCACTTGCCGTTCGCGTACTGGTAGAAGTCGACGCACGGTGCTACCGTCTTGTCGATGTCGGTGACTTCGACGCCCTTCGGCGCTGACTGCGCGAAAGAGGCGATCGACGTGCAAAGTAGCAGCAGGACGAGTCCGGGTATTCGCATGGTGTTTCCGCCTTTCATCGTCGACTAATAGTGGATTCCACACGCCTGGTCAAACCAGGCAATTCGATGGACCGAGGTGGCGTTTGCGTGTCGTACGGTCGGGTTGTGACAGGCATCGTGGCCGGAGCAGGATTTCGGGCGGGCAGACTCGAGTGCCCCGGGGTGCGGAGCAGGCCGTCGAAACTCGGTTGCGCCGGGGCTCCGGCGAAAACCGATCCGGTCGCAATTGGCGTACTGAGCGGCATGCCCCTCTTGTGCGCGGTATTGATTCTGGCGTTCTTGCCGGCGGTCTTTCCTACGCCAGCGGCTGCGGCGACGCGCCGCCGAGTCGCCATCGTAGACGTCACGGTAGTCGACGTGGCCGGAGCGCGGACGCGGCCTGGGATGACCGTTCTCATCGAGGGGAACCGCATTACCCGCGTTGACGCACGACCTCGGGTCTCCGTGCCCGCTGGAACGCGCGTAGTCAACGGCACCGGGAAGTTCGTCATTCCGGGCCTGTGGGACATGCACTGGCACTCGCTCAGCGAACCCGTCACACGGGAGATCTTCCTTCCCCTGGCTGTCGCCAATGGCGTAACCGGAGTGCGCGACATGTTCTCGGACTGCACGAGCGACTGCGGGGACTACACCGACATTCGCGACGTGCGCCGCTGGCGCGGCGCGATTCGCCGGGGCCGGATCGTCGGCCCGAGAATCGTTGCGTCGAGTCCGCTCGTGGACGGACCGAGTCGAGCGCAACCCGGCGCCACGGTTGTTGCAGGCGCTGCCGAGGCGCGCCGTGCCGTCCGAGACGCGAGGCGTCGCGGGGTCGATTTCGTCAAGGTCTACGGCGGACTCTCGCGCGAGTCGTACTTCGCGCTCGCCGACGAGGCGAAGCGAATCGGCATCCCGTTCGCCGGTCACGTACCCGACAGGGTGACCCTCGTCGAGGCGGCCGAAGCCGGGCAGCGCAGCAACGAGCATCTCGGTGGCGTGCTGCTCGAATGTTCGACGGCCGAGGAAGACCTGCGCGCCGAGATGATATGGGTTACTACCAAAGCCGAGGACGCGAACGCGGCGTGGTACGCATTCAAGCGGACGACCAGCTCGCGCCTGCTCGCGACCTACAGTGAGGTGAAGGCCAAGAGGCTGTTGTCGCGGCTGGCGGAACGGAAGATGTGGCAGTGCCCGACGCTGACGATCCTTCGCTTCGACGGGAACTTCGGAGACCCGAAGCTCGCCGTCGACGCGCGACTCGCATTCATGCCTGCCCGCCTTCGCGACGCGTGGCGAGCCTCCGCCGGGGCGAGAATGGCGGAGTATGGGGACGAGGAGCGCGTCGCCGCAGAGCGTGTCTTCGAGAAGGAGCTGGAGATCGTTCGAGCCATGCACCACGCCGGAATTCGCCTGCTTGCGGGCACCGACGTCACGAACGAATACTGCATGCCCGGCTTCAGTCTCCACGACGAGCTCGAACTGCTTGTGCGTGCAGGGCTGACGCCGGCCGAGGCGCTACGGGCCGCCACGTGCGATCCGGCGGAGTTTCTCGGCATGCTCGAATCGGCCGGCACAGTCGAGGAAGGCAAGCTTGCCGACCTGGTGGTGCTCGATGCAAACCCGCTCGAGGAGATCACCAACACGCGAAGGATCGCGGCGGTCGTCGCCGACGGCAAGCTCAGGACCAGGGCGGACCTCGACGCGATACTCATCCGTGTCAGATCCGCTGCCGCGAGATAGCACGCCGAATCTCTTACTCGTCGGTTCTCATCGAAGGATTTCCGCGCAGAGCCCCTTCAGGCTCGACGAGGCGATGGGTCGTGTGCTCGACAACACTCGGCACGACGGAGGGCGGCGCGTCGAGATACTGGATCTCGCCCGTCGTGGCACCCTGCTCACCCTTGGCCGATTCGGCGGAAACAAACACCGAGTTCAGCACCTTCAGTCGGTGTTTCGAAAAGCGACCGCTCACGAAGAACGCGTTGATCAGCATTCCGATACCGACAAGGAACGGAATGAGGCCGGCGACCCAGAGACGGCCGAGCATTGTCGCGGCCCTCGGGTCCGGTTGCATCGCCGCAATCGTTCCCATGAACACGAGCAGGAAGATGGTCACGCCGATGCCGGAGACCGTGGTGATGACCCCGTTCTTGATCTCTTTCTGGAGATTGGCGGCCTCCTTGAGCTCGATCGCTGCCAGGTCCTCGGGGCGTGCCGAGAGCTCCCTGGCCGCACGCCGCCGTTCCCGCTCGTCCGAGGTCAGGAGCATGTCGGCCACCCACGTCCTGCTCCAGTCGAAGCGTTCTCCGGCACTGCGGGGTTGAAGGGACTCACCGTCCCCACGCAGACTCGCGCCGCACTTCCTGCAGAACTTGACGTCGCCGGTCGCCGGAGTCCCGCATCCTGCGCAGTTGATCATCGTGAACCCTCCATTCGCCCGACGCGGCTCCCTCCGTGCGATCCCTGGCACCTCGGCGTGTACGCTTCAGACGTCTCCCCGGTTCGGCCCCGGACCGCAGAATACCACTCGGCGACAACCGAAGTGGCTGGGATTCCCACGAGAAATCTCCTGGAAACTGCCTGCGGCGGATGGCTCCGCGCGGAGTCGCCCCCACCATTCAAGGTCCGATGCCGAGCTCGTCGAGACGCTCGCGCGCCGCGTCCGCGAGGATGTCGCGGTGCATTCGCATGTCGAAGCCGAAGAATGCCGCTCCGGCGCGCCCGTCAATCAGGTGCGTGCCGAGCATGTCGAGCGCCCGCGCCTCGTCGAATATTCCCTCGGCGTACACCACTCGGCGGCCTTCTCCAGGCTCGCCGAGCAGCCTGACGAAGTACTGCTGCGACAGCTCTCCGTCGCGCGCCATGTGTACGCCCATGATCACGACATGGAGGCTCGACCACTCCTCGGCCGTCAACTCCGAACGCCAGCGAGAGACTATTGAATGGAGGAGGTCGATCTCTCCCCGTGCGGCCTCGCGGACATTGGCGAGCATCAGCGGAGCCATGCGCCGCGCGAACACTCCGATCTCCGCTCTCGCGACCGAACGGCGAGCCATCGCGTCATCCAGCATGGCGATCGACGCGTCGAGCATCTGGATCTGGCGATCGAGCGGCGACGCTCCGAACGCGGCAGCGTTCAGGCTGGAACGAGCCGACGCGATCCGTTCGCGGAAGGTACGCAGCTCGACAATGCGCGCTTCTGGAATCGGCTGGTCACCTGCGAGGTCGAGCGCTGCCCACACCGCGAGCGGGACGTGCGCAACCGCCTTGAGGTTCGGGCTCTCTGGCGGATCGAACCGCTCCTCCGTCCTGCGTGCGCCACGAACGAGCACCACCTTGTCGCCCTCGTAGACTTCGATGATAGGACCCACTTTCGCCAGC
>CAZQBW010000013.1:0-41657 GCA_964591515.1 uncultured Clostridia bacterium | reverse complement strand
AATTCGGCCGGACGACAACGACATCAACCGACCTTCATGAATAATCCGGGCTAGAGCTGTTGCGAGAGCGACGCTTCATCATTCTGGAGGGCCCGCCCGGCACGGGGAAGACTCGGCTCGCGTGGCGAATTGCAGACCTGATCGGCGCGTCTACCCGAATCCAGTTTCACCCAGCGCGCACGTACGAAGACTTCGTCGTGGGGCTCTTCCCGCGGCCCGTGGGCAGCGGGCTTGCTTTCGAGGTCCGCCCAGGTGATCTACTGCGAGCCAACCAAGCTGCCGCACATGGCGAACATGTCCTCGTCGTTGACGAGATCAATCGTGCGGATCTTGGACGAGTGCTCGGCGAGTCCATCCTGCTGTTCGAATCTGGCGACGGAGATCGAGCAGTCCACCTACCGCACGTGCCCGAAGGCCACCCGGAGACGCTGCGTCTGCATTCCAACCTGCTAGTGCTGGCGACACGGAACACCGCCGATCGCTCCATCGCTCGCATG
This sequence comes from uncultured Clostridia bacterium, assembly GCA_964591515.1. Taxonomy (GTDB): domain Bacteria; phylum Acidobacteriota; class Blastocatellia; order UBA7656; family JADIYM01; genus JADIYM01. The sequence continues at coordinate 41,160 of CAZQBW010000013.1, read as the reverse complement.
GATGTCGCCATCCGCAGGCGGTTCGCATTCGTCGAAGTTTGGCCGGAGCTCGGTGCTGTGGCGGGGGAGGGCCTTGACTTCGCGCACGAGCTGTTCACGGATACCGTACAAACGTTTGCCGAGTTCGCAGACGAAGAGACGCTGCGCCTGGTTCCGGGACACGCGTATTTCCTCGATCCACGCCCTGACCTCGCCGTCGAAGGTAGAGCAGATCGCGTCGCCCGACGACTCCAGCTCGAGCTCTTGCCCTTGCTCCGCGACTATCTCGATGAACGGATGTGTGGCAGTGCGTCCGAGTCTATCGCCGGTCTCGCGGACCGCGTCGAGTCGAGGCTTCTGGAACGCACATGACTCGCGGACGAACGCTTCGGGGCCGCAGAAGAGCTTTGCGAGGTCTGCTCGCGCTTCCAACCCCTCGCCGGCTTCTCAAGGCCGAAGACCATGGCCCCGGTGTCCGACTCAACGGGAGCGATGTCGGCGCGTCGGGCGACCGATGGGTCGAGCCCTTCCTTGACGCTAATCGCAGTCACCTCCGGCGCATCGGCGTCACCGCAGACGTGGTCACGCGAGGCGGTATCGCGTTGCGGCTCACGCCCGGCTCTCGGATCGGCGCCGTACCGCTGCTCTCGCCCTCAACGCGGCGCGTCGCTGCTGGACTGCTCGTGGAGCCACGATTCCAATGGAGCGCGCTCGGTGCCGTACTCGGCGACATCGGCTTTGCTACAGAACCCTCGATCGGTGGCACGCACCTTGTCCCGGGATCGGAGCGCGAGGTCCCTGTGTGGCTCCTGGCTGCGCCGGCGGTTCGCCGGCTCGAGGCGTTTCTCCGCCACCGTAAGCGTGGCTTCTCCGAGCGCGAAGAAGTCCGTCAAAGCCCCCGGGGCCGCGTGAACTGGTCACGGTGGGCGACGACGCATATTCCGACCGGCCGCTGGGCGACTCTGCCTTGTCATTTCTCTGAGCCCGACGACGACCCGCAGCTGATGGCAGCAATCCGTTGGACACTCGGTCGGCTCGACGACGAGCTTGCGTTGTTCCATGAGGCCAGCGCCGCACGACTGCTTCGAGCCCGTGTCGCCGACCTTCGACTTGAGATCGGGATAGGACCAGTCAGTCGACCGTCGAGCGAGCTTCGGCCTGGGGGCAGTGAATGGATCGCCGAAGCCGTGCAGGCTATGGCCTGGGTTACCGAGGAGCGTGGCCTTGGCGGCTCCCGGGTGCTCGATGGGATGAGCTGGGATCTGCCCATCGACGAGGTTTGGGAAGCGTGGGTCGATGCGTTCGTTTCGGAGCTCGCGCCCCGCTGTGGCTTGACCGCGCTTCGGCGCGGCGACACTACTCGACGGCTGAACTGGGCAACCACGACGAGTTCCATGCGTATGCTGATCCCCGACAGCGGACTCCGCGGCCCAGGACGGATTGTCTGGGTAGACGCCAAGTACAAGGCACACTTGCAGCTACTAACCCGTCGCGGCTGGTCTGGACTCGAGGAGGGCACAAGAGATGCCCACCGCGCGGATCTGCATCAGGCGCTCGCTTACGCTGCTTTGGACGATGTTGAGCGCGTCGACTCTCTGCTCGTCTACCCAGACCTTTCCCCAACAAACCGAGGGCGGCCTGCCATCGCGACTATTGCCTCTGGTCGAAGACGCGTGCGCCTGCTTCTCGTCGGCCTTCCGTTCGGCTTTCACTCGCCCGACCAACGGGAGAAATCACTTGCCGAGTGGCGCGAGATGCTCGCCGCGTAGTACGAGACTCTACTGGCTACGCCCAGAAAACCTACGCTGTCCCTCGCCACCACTACCGGGCCTTTCTGCAAATAGCGCGAATGTGATAACCGAGCTCGATGTCTAGGACTTCCGCAAGAATTCGCAGGAAGCGTTCGGATTCGCGCAGGTCTGTCCGACTTATAGTCAGGGCGTCAGCTCGATGTGCGACACGATGTCTACGTTGAACAATCTCATCGAGCTTATCTCCAAGGAAATCGGGCATGACGGGAGCTTTCCACTTGTTCTCGAACCGAGGGCGGATCGTATTGAACAGATCTGTGAATCCAAAGCACTTGAAGAGGTCAGGAACGGCCTTCTTCCCTGGATTACCAGATGTGTCTCCAAATGCTATGGGGTTCAATTGATCCGTAGATACCCACGTACTTGCCGTGCGAATCGCAGGGATTCGACTGGCTCTAGTTCCAGCAGGCTGATACTTCGGGCCCTTTAGCGCGCGCTCTAAAGTTTCAAAGACGTTCTGCTCCTGTAGAGCAATTGGCAGCTTGTTGAAGACGATCGGGGGCGTGTAGGTCTGAACTTCGCCTATGCGCTCCACTGCCATATCGTCCAGGAAGGCTTCGAAGGCGGCCACCATAAGTACAGCGGCCCCGCCGCGCAGCCCCCGTACTATGTTCTGTTGGGAAGGCGGTGGCGGATCGGGGATGTGTTGGCGCTCTTGCCGCATCAATTCAAGCGGCATTAGGAGCGCCATTCGAAATTCCAGGTAAGCCTGCGTCCTAGGCATGGCAGATCGCTAGGCGCGAACAATCGTCTCAACCATCTTCTCGACGGCGCGGATCCGATGTCCAAAGTAACTAGGAGTGTTAGTTGCGGCGTCTACGGATTGGCGGAAGTGCGGATCATCGAAGAGTAGCTGCAATCCTCGGACAATCTCCGTCTGCTTCGGCATGACCTCCTCCACGGACAAACCGCCAAGCGCGAACATCTCAGCATCATACAAAGCTGCCAATACCTGTTTGCGCCAAGCGCGCTTCGAAGGCATCCACCTATGGAACGCATGCGTTCCGAATGCTGCCTCTACCACTTCTACCGCGTTGAGAAACTCGGTTCGCATGTTAGCGATCACCGCTTCCTCCAAGTTCCCGTTCTGATCCATAAAGCGATCCATTTGGCGCTTCATGCCTCCCGAGAAGTCCGGCCACACGTCGCGAAAGGTAAAGTATCGGAGTACAAACTCTGCATCTCGCATCTCCTGGTAGATCGCCGACTTATGCTTCGACGAAATTCCCAATAGGCGATGAAATCGAGAGTGCGTAGACAACTCGAGAATTAGATTGTTGAGAGATCCTGGGAAGGCACTGTTTCTAATCTCCTGCGCGTTAAGCCTTACCCCGCCGGTGTTAAGGCGTTGGAATACGTTGAACTTCACATCGCTATCGGACTGGCGGAGAATGATCACCGCGCGTATGGTTGGCCGCGTCTTCACCACCCTCTGTAGGACAGGGGGAAATTCATCGAAGGTCAAGTGGTTGATTTCATGGAAGACCTCTAGGCCCTCAAGTCGCAACCGTCCATTCATGAAGTCTGAGATAGATGTGATGCGTTGTTTTCCATCGATAACCGAATACGAACCATAGTCATCTTCATTCAGGAAGATCGGGGGAACGGGCACATTCATCAGAAAGCTCTCGATCAGCTTCGACTGGCGCTTTTTGTCCCACCTCAGGCGGCGCTGGTAAGCAGGATTGAGGTCAATCGCCCGATCTTTGACGAGGTCCGCTAGGCCCGGGAGGTTATAGTCCACAACACTCGTTAGAAGTTCGCGCTGCTTCTTTTGCCAGAAGTCGAAGGGATCACCCTCGTTGGATTCGAGCAACTCGTCCGTCTCCTCGATATCGTGAGTGTAGTTTTCATCGGTCATGTGATTTCCTCACGCCGCTCTCGGTCTGGCGATATAAGTGGGCTCCGGTTATCGCGACTCAGTATACCTATAGTAGTAGGGGACAGACACCGTGCAGCGGCGTCAGATTGCTGCGAGGTCGGCGAGCCCCGCGAAGGACTGACTATAGTCCGTCGACGCTCCTCCAGCCCGTCTTCCGTCGAAGTTCCTGCCGATGCCAGCCTCCCCGTGCCGCGAATCAGCCCTCGCGCTCAACTACGAGGTACTCGATCACGAGGGATAGCTCGATCGATCCCTGAACCGCACGATACCGCGTCCACGATGGCGCGTCGGCGCCTCTTCACCTTAGTCTGTCCTCTACTAATCTATCCGGAGTGGCGCTACGTGCCTTAGTTTCAACATCTTACATAAGATTCGCGACGCATGGGCTAACGAGCTCAGAGCATTCCATGACAGAAATTGTTTGACGTTTCGGGGCGGCACGTGACACAAATGAGCTACGGGAGCCTAGGGAGATATGCATGACTGATGAAATCCTGCCAGAGTCGCGGGTCGATACGCCTGGCGGTGGTAAGGCTGTCCCCGAAGAGATTGAGTTTCATTTCATCAAGGGTAATGCCTTTCGGGTCATTTATGCTGACGGGATTTTGGGGGGAATTCACCCAAATGGTAGGCACATACATATGTCGCTCTTCAACGAGCGACAGCCGATTCCGCAGCGGACTGTTCATAAGATCACTGTTGCCGCCAGAAATGAAGATAAGTCAATTTCGCTGTCTGTAGGTGAAGAAGTAGTTTCGAAGCGCATCTCGCGCGAAGGAATCGTTCGAGAGATAGAGGCGGAAGTCGTACTCGATATCCCAACTGCCAGAAATCTAGTGCTTTGGCTTCACAGGCATCTGGAGCCTCTGGGAGAGAGTCCTGTCAGACCTACCAAGGAATAATCGAATATGTACACGGCACAGGCCGACTGGACGGATTCAGTCGAAGAGACTGATCGGCAGGTTCACCCAGCGAGTCTTGAGGTTGGCAGTAGTGCGACAAATCTCGACTCCTACACTGAAGCGACCATATCTATGGTGCGTGCCGGAACGGTATCGTGTCCGTTCGACCGCTCCGCGTCAGTCGAATCTTACACATTTGTTGATCAGACTCTGCTAGAACAAGTCACACATAGCATGGGTCTTCTTGGGGAGTTCAAGCAGCATCTTGATACGCTGAAGGCGTTTGCGGACGATCCTTACGGATGGGGTGGTCCTGACGAGGAGCGACCAAACGAATGGGCACGCTACTACGCTATGCTGGCGCTAATGAAGGCGTTTACAATTAATCTCCTGCCAACACGCATCATTCCGAGTGCAGATGGTGGCGTGACGATCACGTTTTACGCTGGAGATCGTTACGCTGATATCGAGTGCTTCAATTCCGGTGAAATTCTCGCGATGACGAAGAGGGGGTCGGAGCGAGCGGACATCTGGCCTGTCAGGCTGGAGCGGATCTCAGACTCACTTGGTCGCATTGATGAGTTCATCCGATAGAGAACTACCTCCTCCCATCGAACCGCCCGACGGTAATTGGACTCCGGACAACCCGATTTCCGAGAACGAAGTACTCTACCGTCGCTGTGACGCTAAGGATTTCGCCCCAACGGGACGCTTGGAGATCGCGCGTATTGGCTTCCATGGCTGGTCGCTAAACAGGAGCAAATACAGTATCCCGCGACAGGTATTAATTCCTGATCGCGAAGGTTGCGTCGGCGCGATTCGGGCGTCCGATGTACCGGCTCGGATCGTTCCGGATCCGCCAGCGACACCCTATGATTTCAAGGTCGTGCATACTCCTCAGGAAGAGGACGTTAACTACGCCCACTCGGAGTTCGTGGCGCTCAAGGACGGCAACCCCGTGCCAAGACCGGATCCGAGTAAGGATGTTAAGAAGCGGTTTCGATCTCAGGTATCGGACGCCCTGCGTCGACTTAGAGATGAGGAGCTCGATACTACCCCGGCAATCTAGGCGCTGACCCGATCTCCGGAAGGCGGATCACCGGGCAGCTTCTCCGCCTGCCCTACCTACCTCCCCACATCCTATCCCGTTAGCACATCAAATCTGGACTGCTCAGTAGTTCGGTGATTGCCGACAAGGGCGGAGCGAATTGCAAGCACCTACTCGATAGCATGTCTCGAGAACCGCGACTGACCCGATTTCAGCGTCGCCTCGAGATTGGCGTCGGAGAGTGAGTGCTGATCTGCGACGAGGTCGAGTACCTCGCGGGGTTTGCCGGATCCGCCCAACTCTCGCAAGGCATCAAGTACAGGACCCATCCATCTCACGAACTCGCTCTTGCGCTTCGCCATCAGACACTCCGTATTTACGAACGATTCTGCATCGGCCAGTCTGCGCTCAGCACATATGTCTCGGCCGGGGCGACCGCGTCAATGCATCTCGCTAGGGAGACAGGCAAATCATGATCTGGCAGTGATCGCTCGGCCCCCATTCCTCGGGCCGATTTGCCGCATGTGTGCTCACTCTCGAGGCGATGTCGCTCGAAGCGAAAACGAAGTCGAGCTGTCGAGTCGCCGACTCTGGCGTCTGCTGGGCGGTGTGATAGGTCGGCACGTTCAAACTCTCGACCGGAAGCTCGTTCGGCCACGGTGCGGCCTGCCGGCCATTCGGAAACTGCGGTCCAACGAACTTCAGGCCAATCAGCGGAAACCTTTCAAAGATGCTGAGGTACCGCGCTCTCCAGTAACGATTGCCATGCTCGCCGTGGCCGTACAGGATGTTTAGGTCGCCGGCAGCGAGAACTCGATGCCCGCGTTCCTGTCCAACGAAAACCGAGATATCGGAGATCAGCCGATGTGCAGAAGCATCGGCGTAGATCCAAGAACTGGCGGTCGATGCGTGTGGTCGTTCCCATGCGGAATACATCGAGATCAGGGTCGTTCGAGCGCCGGTATCGGGATCGTCGACGTGAGCTGCGGCAAGTGTGCCCAAGCGAGAGACTGCGAGTTCATTCGGAGTGGCGTCGGCGATCGCGAGGGTGGGGATTCTCTCGATGCGTACTCGGTCAGACAGTCCTACGATGGCAGTTCGCCACGGTCGCCTGAGTCCCGCGCCTTCAGTCCGCCACGGCGCGTCGCCAACGTCGAAACGAGTCGCGACATCCGGCGGTGGTTCGCACGCCTCCTGTAGGAGCGCAACATCCGCATCGACATCGAGAAGCGCTCGCCAGGCCGCTGGCCGGTGAGCGATGTTCCAGGAGATGAGCTTGAGCATGCAGATCCCAGATTGGTAGAGCCTACTATCGGTACCTGACTGTGACGAATTTCGAATTGGGTGCAACTACTGCTTTCAGCTTGAAGTAAGTTGCCTCGTCAAGTAGGAAGCAACTTCCATAGGTAGGTTGTTAATTCACCAGACGAAGGAGGCATCGTGGGCAGTCCTCGTGCGGGCGACCGGCGTGCTGCTGCCAGCGTATCATCGCCGCATCCACGTTCGCGGCTCGCGACACTCCGAGCGCGAACGTTCCTCTGCGTGTCACCAAACGGCCCGTCAATCCTCTCCCGGAGTCAAAGTCGCGACACGATCAGGAGGCTGCCGCCGACGGCTATAAGGTCTTCGACAAGCGCCACGGGCCAGTCGGGCGTGCCGAGCTTTCGGACGAGCCCGGTTCGGGCGTAATACCCGGCGTAACAGCCCGCGACACCGCCTACCGCTCCGAGACCGGCGCCTGCCAGCGCGCTCTGCCCGCCCGCGGCCGCCACGCACGCGCCAGAGAGCCCGCCCATCAGGATGCGCGTGATCAGGCCGGGAGGCGACGTGCGGCTCGGCGTCTTCGGCAGCTTGTCGGCGACGATCTCCGCCAGGGCCAGCACGGTAAAGATGAGGACGGACGGGAGCGAGCCGATCAGCGCGAGTGGCGAAGCGAGCTGCAGCCACCCGAGGCGGGCCGCCCAGGCCGTCGCCGCAGCAGCCGCAAGCGAGCGCAGTCCCGCGAAGAATCCGATGCAGAGCGCGAGCACGAGCACGAGTGTCATTCGTTAGTGTCCCTGTGAAGGATCTCGGGAGGCCGCGCGCCGCCGACCGCCCGATCTTGAGGCCAGGATGGCCGGATGGCAAGCGCGGCGTGCGAGACGCGACGGTCTTCGCCAGATCCGTGTCAATCCCTCGCGTCCCTTCAATCCGTGGCCTGTCTTCTCTCCGGACCCGATGGTGACTTGACTCCGCAGACGAAGTGACAGACGAACTGACTCGGAAAGCCTGATCCTCACGACGAGCTCTCTCGCTCGCGGTCCTTCGCCTCTATCCGGGCTGCAAAGGCCTCCCAGTAGGCTTCGCCTAGTTGTTCGAATTCTTCGAGGCTAACGGGGTGGTTCTCCGACGTGCGGATCGTGAACGCTTCGAACCGAAGGAAGATTTCGCAGTAACGATGGTCGTATCGATCGCCTGCGAGAGAACCCCGAAGTTTGATGGCCCGGTTCGAGGGCCCCTCTGCAAGATCGGCATCGTGAATATCGACCGTGTGCGTCGAAAGCAGCGACTCGAACTCCGTCCATCCGAGCGACTCCTCACGCCACTTTGACTGATACTCCTCGACGAGCCGAGTCTCCTCCTCGCGCGTAATGCCGGGCGGCCGGACGTACTCGCCCGGCCAGATCGCGAACGTCACGATCCGCGCCGACGTGACGGCCTCGAAACGGAAGATAATCTCGAGCTCCGGGTTGTCCTCTACCAGGTGTGCAACGTTGAAACGGCGCTCGACCGTACGATTCAGAAGATCCGAAACGGAGGAGCGAAGCTCGGCGTCGTGCAGGCAGTCCCAGAGGATTCGAGTCTCCTGCCCGCCCGGCAAGTGATTCCAATCGGTCCATGGTTCTTCCATAGCGCTCCCTGTCGGCGGCGTGCGAGTTGGAACTCGACGCTGACAGACGAAGTGACCATCGCGCTTGCCAGCGTACCATCGGCGCAGCCGCGTTTGCGGCTCGGGACACGGGACGCGTTGACCGGGCGGACGGTCGCGGGCTATACGGGGGCGGCAATGAGAACACCTATCGACGAACGGTACTTCTGCGACGGGTCTACCGTCTTGTTTGTGTCGCAGTGTCTCGGCGGCAGCGGCATCGCCCCGGAAGCGCTTTCCGAGACGCTCCTCGACGGCCCGGCCGAAGCCGTTACCGACTTGCTGCGACGGGGCATCTGCCTCCCCATCGATTTTGGAACGGACTGCGCGCTCGACAGCTCCACGCTCTTCGTCATCGGCGAGCTCGACGACGCGCACGAGCGCGGTTGGGTCGCGTCGCTCACAGGGTGGCTCGCGATTCCGTGCGGGAAGCTCGTGCTCGTGTGCGGCGGCGGCGCGGGCGACGAGCTCGCGCGGGCGGTGTCGGGCGAGCCCGCCGATCCGGACTATTGCATCTACCAGACGATCGACGTGCCGCCGGGCGACTACCGCGTCGACGTGCTCGCGTATCCGGAGAGCGTGACGGTCGGATTGATGCACGAGGATCTCGACGAGGACGAGATTCGGGAGAAGTACGCGGATCGTCCTGTCGTCGAGGAGGCGTACGTCGTACGGCTGACGCCGTCAGAAGGAGAGGTGCCGCTGCCGGCGTTCGTCGAGGAGACGCACTGGCCGGGTGTGTTCGTGGTTCGGGAGTGATTCTCCGTTCGTTGAGCCGCGAGCGGTAGCGAGCGTCCGGGGAGACGTCTCGGGGTGTGGGCCTCTCTCTCCTTCTGCTGCGGAGAAGGCTGCGTTTCTGTGGACGTCTGTTCGGACGCTCGCTACCGCTCGCGGCTCAAAAAACGGGAAGGAGCGTCGCGTCGAGCAGCGCGGGCGGGCCGGAACACGAGGGGCAAGGCAATGGGAGAAAGCGGGGAGGTAGCAACCTTTGTCGGGGCGGGCTCGATCATTGGGAATGCGTTCCTCGGACAGGCTCGAACCGGAAAGACCGCTCGCGACGTTCGTCACGTTTCGTACGTACGGAACATGGCTTCACGGCGACGCGCGTGATTCGGTCAATCGTTTCACGAACGTCGTCGGCGATCCCCGGATTGCGCCGAACGTGCGCCGGTATGCCTTCAGCCGGGACAGGATGCTCCGCGAGCCGGTACGGCTCAATGCCGAGCAGCGGCGCGCGACGAGTCTGGCGATCCGCGAAACATGCACGATTCGAGGGTGGTCGCTCCTCGCGGAAAACGTTCGCACGAATCACGTTCACGTGGTGGTGGCGGGAGATGAGGAGCCGTAGCGGATGGCCGCGGTTCTGAAAGCGAACGCGACCCGGGTGATGCGAGAGTCAGGATGCTGGCGATCGAAGGAGAGTCCCTGGTCGCGTGGCAGCAGCGGGCGAAGGGTGTTCAGCCACAGCGGGCTCGAGCGGGTGGTGCGGTACGTGGTCGATGGCCAGGGGAAGTCGCTCGAAGATGTACCTTGAGCGACCTCCCCGTTTTTTGAGCCGCGAGCGGTAGCGAGCGTCCGGGGAGACGTCTTGGGGTTTGAGCCTTTCTCTCATTGTTTTGCAGAGAAGGCTGCGTTTCTGAGGACGATTGTTCGGACGCTCGCTACCGCTCGCGGCTCAAAAAGCGGGGAACGAGTACGGTGACCTGCGTTACGCCGGGCCCGGAGGCTCGGGCCGCGCCTCCGACGCCCCGTCGAGCGCGAAACGAATCGCGGCGTCGACGCCCATCGCCCGTCCGGCGGCCTCGGCCACCGCAAACGCCTCGTCCCCGAGCGAAGCCCGGAGCTCGGCCTCGCAGCGATCGCGGAACTCGCGATCCGTCCCATCGAGGTTCGTCCCGAGCGACGCACTGACCGCGTTCGACGCTCCAAGCAGCATCGCCCCCCGCTCGCCCTCGCCCCTGCGCGCCGCGACGGCCGCGAACCCGACGAGCGCCGTCACGTACCCGACCTGGATTCCGAGCGAGCGATAGCCCTCGAGAGCACTCCGGAAAGCGGACGTCGACCGCTCGACGTCGCCGAGCTCGAGCGCGATCGCTCCGAGATTGTCCAGACACACGCTCGCGCCAAAGGTGTTCGCCTGCTCCGTGAATACCGCGGCGGCCTCCTCGTTCGCCGCGCGCGCTTCCTCGAGCTCGCCTTCCGCCCGCGCGAGCTGGCCGAGCGAGATGAGCCCGCGCGCAACATGGAACGGGCTCCCCATCGACCGGGCGTTCGCCAGGTAAGCCTCGAAGTGTCCGCGCGCCGCGGCGACGTCGCCAACGAAGTGATCGAGCACGCCGAGGACGTGATGACCGCGCGCCTCCCACTGCGTCGAGCCGTGCATCGCCGCCGAGGCCAGGAGCTCGTCTCCGGCCCGACGAGCGGGGATGTAATCGCCGGTCGCCGTCAGAGAGGCGACGAGCGCGGCGAGCCCCCTGTACCGCAGCTCCGACGGCTCGGTGTACGCCTCCAATGCCGGCTCGAGCCAGCGCCGCGCCTCGCGGTTCTGACCCTGGGCGTCCCAGTGCATCGCCAGCCTCGTCGCGACTTCCAGGCAGCGCCTGGGGTCGCGCTCGAGCGTGAAGGCAAGCGCCGCCCGCAGGTTGCCGCTCTCCTCCTCGAGCCTCGCCCACGCCGCCGCCTGCTCCACCCCCTCGAGGTTCCGGCCGCCATGCCCGGCAAGCGCCTCGTAGACCTCGACGTGGCGCCACGCGACGTCCTCCTCCTCGCCCCGCGCGCGCAGCCGCTCGCTGGCGAGCTCGCGCACGACGGCGAACATCGAGAACCGGGGCTCGCCGTCCACTCCGGTTTTCCGTCGCAGCAGGCTCTTCTCGAGCAGCGAGGCGAGGGCGTCGAGCGGCGAGCCCGCGAGCGGGCTTCCGGCCGAGCAGACCGCCTCGGCCTCGTCGACCGTGCACGGCGACGCGAAGACCGAGAACCGCTCGAACACGCGCTGCTCGTCGTCGTCGAGAAGGTCGATGCTCCACGCGACGGTCGCGCGCATGGTCCGATGGCGTTCGGGCAGGTCTCGCGCCCCGCCCGTCAGCATGCCGAGTTGCGACTCGAGTCGCGCGAGCAGCGTTTCGGGCGACAGCATCGTCAGGCGCGAGGCCGCAAGCTCGATCGCGAGCGGCAGGCCGTCGAGGCGGCGGCAGATCTCGACAACGGCCGGCGTGGTGCGCTCGGTGAGGACGAAGCCGGGTCGGACGGCCGCGGCGCGCTCGACGAAGAGCGCGACGGCCGGGGTGCGGGAGACCGCGTCGGGCGACGAAGCGCGTCCGGCCTCCGGGAGCGCGAGCGGCGGGACTTCGAGCTCGACTTCCGCGGTGAGTCGCAGGAGTGCGCGGCTTGCGACGAGCACGCTCAAGCGCGGGGCGGTGTCGAGAAGGCCGGCGACCACCGACGCGGCTTCGAGGACCTGCTCGAAATTGTCGAGGACGACGAGCGTCCGGCGGTCGCGCAGGTGGTCATCGAGGACGTCGTCGACGCTGCGGTCGGCGGACTCGCGCAGCCCGAGCGCCCGGGCGATGGCCGGAATGACGAGCGACGGCTCGCGGATGGGAGTGAGGTCGACGAAAAAGACGCCGTCGGGAAAGTCAGCGAGCATGCGGCGCGCCGCCGCGCGCGCGAGGCGCGTCTTCCCCGTTCCGCCCGGGCCGGTCAGGGTGAGGAGCCGGACGTCGCCGCCGAAGGCCTCCTCGATGCGCCGGAGCTCGTCGTCGCGTCCGTAGAGTGTCCGAGCCGATTCGGTCACGTTCGTCGGCGGTTCGAACGCGGCCACCGGTCCGGCCAGCGGAAGCGTGGGCGTTTCCGCATCGTCGACGACCGGCATCCCGGGCACGCGCTGGAGTCGCGCGTTTCCGACGGCGGCCGCGAGGTCGGCGGCAAGCTCTCGTCCGCTCTGATATCGGTCGTCGGGCCGCTTGCGAAGCGCGCGATCGACGACGGCAGCGAGCGGCGCCGGAACGTGCGGGGCAGCGTGCTCGATCGGCACGGGGTCGCTGCCGAGGATCGCGGTCGTCAGCTCGTCGAGGTTCGCACCGGTGAAAGGACGGCGGCCGGCGAGGAGTTCGTACAGGACGACGCCGAGGCTCCAGAGGTCCACGCGGCCGTCGACCGGGCCGCCGCGAACGTGCTCGGGCGCCATGTAGGCAGGCGTGCCGAGGATGTGTCCGGGGCGCGTTGCATCGAGGCCGCCCGCATCGAGGATGGTCGGGCCGGCTAGCGTGTCGTCACGGGAGTCGCGGGTCGAGCCGGAGGGCGCCCGGTCGTCGCCGCCCGCGTCGATGAGGGTTGAGGTGGCAAGCGCGGCGTCACGTGAGTCGAGGAGCTTGGCCAGGCCGAAGTCGAGGATCTTCATGTAGCCGTCGCGGCGGAGCATGAGGTTCTCGGGCTTGATGTCGCGATGGACGATGCCGGCGTCGTGGGCGACGGCGAGCGCGTTGGCGGTCTGGATGCAGGCGTCGACGATCTCGTCGATCTCGAGGGAGCGCGAGCGGGCGCGTTCGCGAAGCGTCGTGCCGTCGACGAGCTCGGTGACGATGAAGTGGGTGGTCCCGTCGCGCCCGGCGTCGAAGACGGTCAGGATGTTCGGATGGTTGAGGGCTGAGGCGGCTTTGGCCTCGAGGACGAATCGCTCGACGCGCTCGGCCATGGCGTCGACGTTCTCGGGAAGGACCTTGACGGCGACGGCGCGCCCGAGCAGCGTGTCGTGCGCGAGGTAGACTTCGCCCATGCCGCCTCGCCCGAGCTGGCTCGAGACGCGATATCGACCGAACTGGGATCCGGGTGCGAACGACACGGTGTCACCTCGCCGGGCCAGTATGCCACGGCCGCCGCGCGGGCGGGGTTCGGGTGAGGCTATGAACGCGCCGCCTGAAACGGGATGAAGGAGCATCGCGGATTGGGCGGATGGTGCGGATCAGGCTGATCTGAACTGCATGCTCAGATCCGCATGGTCAGATCCGCCTGATCCGCGTCATCCGCCCAATCCGCGATGCCTCTGTGTCGTTCCAGCAATGCGAACGGCGGGACTCGGGATCAGGCAGGCACGTAGGTCAACCTGAGCACGTCCTCGCCAATCCGGTCACTCGTCACAAGGCGGAGCCGCGGCCGGGGGCCCGCAAAGTACGGCTTGCCGTGTCCAAGCACGACGGGGTGCAGGTAGATTCGATACTCGTCGATCAGGCCAAGCTCGGTGAGGCTGTGCGCCAGGCAAGGGCCAGCGACTTCTATCTCGCCGTCGCGCCCGGCCTTCAGCTCGCGGATCGCGCCGTCGAGATCAGCCCCGACAAGGCTGGCGTTGGGGCCGACCGACGTCAACGAGCGCGAGACGACCCACTTCGGCTGTTTCCGCCAGGCCGCCGCGAAGGCAAGTTCCCCTTCGTCCCATTCAGGATGGTCGTCGTCCCAGTAACGCATCACCTCGTACATCCGGCGACCGTACACGCTGCCCGCCTGCCCCTCGGCCTCCTCGATGAAGTGGCGGAAGAGTGTCGGGCTCGGCGCAAACGCCAGGTGGTCGACGTAGCCGTCGAGTGACAGGTTCATTCCGAAGACGAGCTTTGCCATGACCATTCCTTTCGTTGCGCGGCAGGTTCGCGCGGTGCTGATTGCCTAGTGCAGTCGAACGATGCAGGCGTTGGCCCAGGTCGTGACCTCGCCGGTCACGAGGTTCACGTGACCTTCGACGCACTGGTTCTGCTTCGCGTTCACGGTGCCTCGGGCGAGGAGGTATGGGTGTCCGTCGATTCGGGGGACGTTGCCGGGGACGTAGAAGGCGAGGCGCACGTTGTCGAGATCCTTCGTGCCGGCCTTCGCGGCAAACGCCTCTAGCGCGGCGGCCCGGTTTGCGAAGGCGAGCTTCGCGGCCGGCTTGACGGCCGAGATTCCGGAGAAGAACACCTGCTTGTCGATCGTCAGGGCGATCTCGGATTCGTCGAAGAGGCGGTCGCGCCCGAGCGGCAGGTGGCGATACGCGCTCTCCGATTCGTAGAGCAGGATGACGAGCTGGTCCTGGGCTTCGATCGCCGCCCAGCCGAACGTCACGGTGTATTGCACGCTGAAGGAAAGGCCGCTCTGCCACGAACACTCGACGTCGGCGTTTCGGACCTGGACATGTTTGTCGAAGTAGGTTTGGTCGATGCGGTTTCGCCTCTGGAACTGGTCTTTCCAGATCTGCAGGTAGGCGTCGCGACGGGCGCGTGCTTCGTGACAGAGTGCTTCGGTGTCGGTGCCTGCTGCGGGCGAAGTGGATGGCGGCCCTTCGGGACTTCGGACGTCCTCGGTTCTCAGCGAAGGCGTTTCGTCGGTCTGTTGGGCGAGGGCTGGGGATGCACCGAGCACGAAGCAACCGAGCACGAATCCGGCGGCCACGCATCTTCTTTTCTCAGGTGTTCGCATCCGGTGAGGATACTCCGATTCCCCGCTTTTTGAGCCGCGAGCGGTAGCGAGCGTCCGGGGGGACGCTGTGCGGTCACGTACCTCTGGCCGGAGGAATGCGGGGAGAGGCGTGCGTTGGCACAACATGTCTGTTCGGACGCTCGCTACCGCTCGCGGCTCAAGAAACGGGGAGGGTAGCGTGCGAGTTCGACCGCAATTCGGGCTTACTCGACGGAGAGAAATCGCAACGCTGCCTCCAGCACCTCATCTCGTCCGTCGCGGATTCCGGCGATCGTCGGCTTGACCTCGATGTCCGGGATCAATCCTGTGCGCTGCAATCGGCGCCCATCCGGAAACCGGACACCCTGTCCCGTAAATCCGACGCTGATTCCGCCCGGCACCGCGATCGACGTGATCTGTCCATCCGCTCCCGACGTCCGGCTGCCCACGAACGTCGTCCCGTTGGCGGCTTTCAGATAGAGGCCCGTGTGCTCCGCCTGACTCATCGACCGCTCGTCGATGAGCATCACAGTGCGTCCCCGATAAGGCTCGCCCGGCGCGGGCTCGATCGTCTGCACCGACGACTCGAAGGCAGGCGTGATGCCGCCGTGCCCGACGAGCGGCGTGTCGATCAAGGCAGCGACGCGCGTCTCGCCGGTCAATCTCGGCGCGATGGTGAAGAACGTGTTGTTCGGATAACCACGCATGTCGAAAACGATCGCGCGCGTTCCCTTCAGGCGTTCGAACATCGCATCGACCTCGTCGAATGCCAGCCGGTCGAGATCCACGTATCCGATGTTCGACGGCAGGATTCGGACGACTTCGCCCGACCGTTCGCGATGGTAAAGCGATAGGTAGTCTTCGCGGCGACGCTCGAGGACGGCCTGCTTCTCGCGCCCGGTCCCGTCACGCAGCGTGAGCGTCACTTTCGATCCGACCGGACCGTTCATGAAGACGAGCGTGGCCTTGTCGGCATTGCTCTGCGCTGTCGAGGCCGAGATTAGACGCGCGGATTCCTCGAGCCTCTCAGATGCCGGGCGGCCGTCGACGGCCACGACGACGTCGCCGATTCCGACGCCGGCACGCCGCACGGCGTCCGCATCGAAGATCGCCGTGACGACCGGCGTGTTCTCGATCAAGCGGACCCGGATCGGTGGGTAGCCGTTGCCGACTATCTCGTCGTCGAAGATGCGGCCGCTGACGTAGGCGTGCGAATCCTGGATCCGCACGGCCAGCGCGGCGACGGCGATTCCATACTCTCGCGCGTCGCGTGCAGCCACGAAGCGCGGAATCGCTTCCGTGAGGGCCTCGGCCCAGCCGCGGTCGAGCAGGTCCTTGTACGGCGAAAAGTACTCGATGGCGTTCCAGATGCGGAACGCAGCGAGCAGCCGGTACTCCGTCGACGGGTAGCGCATGTCCGGGTAGGAGCGTTCCCGCAGCGTCGCCGCGCTCGCCGGCAGCGTCTCTCGCGGCACGCGCGATGGTTTGAAGTCGCGAGCCAGGGCCAGCGCCACGCCCATCGCGGCATCCGAATCCCCTGACGTCGCGGAGGGAACGATGACGTCGGGGGCGAGCTCACCGCTCCTGCCGTCAGAAAGGACGGATTCGCTCTGCCGCACGTGTGCCACGAGGCCGTCCGCGAGCTCCACGGTCGCGACTTCGGCGCACGCCGTGTTGCGCAGCTCTCCTTCGTAGACGATCTGGCCGAGGCCAGCCGCCTGCAGAGGCACGGTCGTCGCAATGGCCGCCGCGTGCTCGTTGAGGACGAAGATGCACGGGACGCTGCGCGCATCGGTCGCGGGGCGAAGGGTCGTGCCGCTTTTCGTGAAGAGGCCGGTCCTGTAGAGCCCGGCGTCGAACGCGCCCGGGCTCTCGTGGCCGTAGTAAACGCGGCGGCGAGTGGCCGCCGTCGCAAGCGGTCGGTCGATCACGAGCCGCTCGATCGCGGCGAAGGCGCCATTGAGCATGAGTCGACCGTACGGGTCGACTGCGCTCGACGACCTCAGGTCGAACACGACGGCGCGAGCGGTCGGTACCAGCGCCGCTGTCTCGGCGAGTCGTTGCGAAGCCGGCGGCGAGGTCAGGGAGTAGTAGTTGCCGGCCTTGACGACGAGAACCCTGTCGTCGACCCATCGGTAGCTGAATTCGCCGGGACTCTCCGGGACAGGCTCGACGGCCGACGGTTCAGCGACGCGGGTGACGGGATCCTCGAGGGTGTCGAGCATGGACTGCACTGCCGCCCGGTACTCGGCCGCATTGCGGGCAGCGCGCACGCGCGGAATCGCCGAGACGACGGCGGCGTCCCAGTCGAGGTCGGGCCGGTTGGCCAGCGCGGGGTGGAAGTACTTTGCATTGCCCCAGACCCGGCAGAGACCGGCGAGTCGGGCGACGGTTGCCCGGGATGTACCATTAGGCGATTCCGCATGGGTGCCCTGCGCCCGAAAAGGTACAGCCTGGAAGAGCAGGGACCAGACGATCAGGGTAATCCACGTCATCTCAGCTCCTTGGCGAATGGCGTCAGGCATCCGCAGGTGCGTCCACGGCGCCGGTTTGAGTCGCAAGCGTAACGGTCGCATGTGTGACCCACGGACTTGCTCCGTCGGGTATAAACCGAATCTTTCGTCGGACCTTTCAGAGACGCATACGAATTGGCCCAGACGATTGCGCTGATGGCTCACGTGGGAGGATGATGCCGGCGAACCGATGCCACGACGCAGGCCGGTGAATCGAAATCGTCCGTCGGGACGAGAGGAGGCCCTGCCATGAAGAATGCGCTGCGGGTCGTTGCGGGTGTCGTCTGCGGTTATGCGGTGATGGTCGTGCTCATCACGCTGGTCCAGGAAACCTGGTTTGGCGGCGTCGGCTGGAACAAGTCGCCGTTTGGCGTGCTGGCGGCCGCCGGCTTCTTCACCTCGGTAGCCGCCGGCGCAGGCGCGGTCCTCGCCACCGCGATCGCGCGGCCGTCGGGCCGTCTCGCGGCGGCGATCATGGCGAGCCTCGTCGTTGTCGAGACGTCAGTCCTCTTCGCGACGGGCAAGGTCTCGGGGCCGTTGTGGTTCGATCTTGCCGCGGCGGCGTCGCTGGTCGTGGCCATCATGGTCGGCGCCGAGCTCTACCTGCGGTGGATCGGCACGACAGGGCGGCAGTCGGCCGAAGCGTAATCCGTCAATATGTGTCGGGTGTCGCGATGAACGAAGAGCAACGCGGACGGGGCGGATCGAGCGGATGCCCGATCCGCGTCGCCTTCACGGACCCTCCGGGTTCGGTCATCCGGATTGCTGGCTGCCGTACGGTCGTTGGTAACATTGCTGCATGACCACCGAGCCGACCCGTGCCGACGCCGAGGCCCTCCTCTTCGAGTTCACCGAGTCCGACGCTCTGCGCAAGCACGGGCGGGCCGTCGAAGTCGCGATGCGCGCATACGCCGGCTGGTACGGCGTGACGGACCCGGCCGAAATCGAACGCTGGGGGATCGTCGGATTGCTGCACGACTTCGACTACGAGCGGCATCCGACCGAGGAGACGCACCTCCACCTCGGATGCCCGATCCTGCGCGACCGGGGCTACCCGGAGGAGATCGTCGAGGCGATCGCCTCGCACGCCGACTACATGAACATCGCGCGGGACACGCCGCTCAAGAAGGCGATCTACGCGTGCGACGAACTGGTCGGGTTCATCGGCGCGTGCGTGAAGGTGCGTCCGACGAAGAAGCTAGTGGACCTGCCCGTCGAGTCTGTCGTGAAGAAGCTGAAGGACAAGGCGTTCGCGCGGTCGGTTGATCGGTCGTACGTGTATGGCGGCGCCGAAGCGATCGGCCGTCCCCTGGCCGAGCACGTCGGGTTTCTGATCGAGTCGCTGATACCTGTAGCTGACGAGATCGGGTTGTAAACGGACTGCCCTTGAGTTGCGAGCATCAGGGCTTCTGACAAGCTACGCGATTTTCCCGCGCGGCCGGAGGCAATGCGGATTGGGCGGATGGTGAGGATCGAGCGGAGCCCGCGTGCATCTCCGTCTCATCCGCGCGACCTCATCATCCGCTCAGCAAGCGTTGCTCTCCTTCGCGGCGTTCGAGTGCAACCGCCCGCACGGCGATCCGGTCGATCAGTCCGCTGAAGATCAGTCCGTGCACCGGGTAGAGCCCGTACCAGTAGAGCCACCCCGACAGTCCCATCGGCGCAAAATACGCCGTCTGCATCAGCAGTGATCCTCCGTCGTCTCGCGGTGTAACCTGAAACTCCAGCCAGGCCTTGCCGGGCACCTTCATCTCGGCGCGAAGTCTCATCATCCGGTCCGGCTCGACGGCCTCGACGCGCCAGAAGTCGAGCGCGTCTCCGACCCGTATGTCGTCCGGGTCGCGCCGTCCCCGCCGCACGCCCACTCCGCCGATAATCCGGTCGAGGAATCCGCGGATCGCCCACGCCCAGTTCATGTAGAGCCATCCGCGCTTCCCGCCGAGCCCGGTGAAGACCGCATACACGTCCGCCGGCGGCGCCGAAACCACGCGCTGCCGGCGCTCTATGATCATGCCTTCCTGCGTCGTCAGGACAACCGGAGGGACGTCGCCACGGCTGGTGCTGAGAGCGTCGCTCCACGCCGTCTCGACTTTGCTCGCCTGCAGCCTTTCGAGCGCTCGCTCGACCGACACGCGATAGGTCGTCGGCACGACGCCGGGGAAGAGCTCGCGCGCGCTCCGGTCGTGGACGATGTTCTCGTTGCGAAGGCCCTCGATGAGCGGCCGTGCGATCACGGCGGGAATCGGCGTGACCACGTTCACCCAATACGAAGACAGCCGGGGCGTCAGTACCGGGACGGGCACCATCCATCGCTTCAGCCCGCGAACCTCGGCATAGATCGTCATCATCTCGCCATAGGTGATCACTTCCGAGCCACCTATCTCGATGATGCGATCGGCGCTTTCGGGAACGGAGAGCGCGGCCACGAGATACTCGAGCACCTCGCGGATACCGATCGGCTGGGTGCGGGTACGGACCCACCGCGGACAGATCATCACCGGCACGCGTTCGGTGAGGTAGCGGATCATCTCGAACGACAGGCTGCCCGAGCCGACGATGACACCCGCGCGGAACTCGGTCGTTGGGACACCGGCCGCCCGGAGCGCGTCGCCCGTCTGCTGGCGCGATTGCAGGTGTTTCGAGAGATCCGGAGTTGCTTCCGCGAGCCCGCCGAGAAAGATGATGCGGCTCACTCCGGCCGCTCGCGCGGCCTCGCCGAAATTGGTGGCGGCGCGCAGGTCGCGTTGATGATAGTCGGCGCCGCTGCCGAGGCTGTGGACGAGGTAGTAGGCCACGTCGACGCCCTCCATTGCGGCTGCAAGGCTCTCGGGCTCGAGGACGTCTCCGGCCACGACCTCCACGGCGTCGCGCCAGGGGCGCCCCTGGAGTCTGGCGGCGTCGCGCACAAGGCAGCGAACCCTGTATCCCGACTCGATCAGTCGCGGCACGAGACGGCCGCCGATGTAGCCCGTTGCGCCCGTTACGAGGACGAGATCGCCGTTCCTGTTGTTGGTCCTGGACATGCTCACGGTCAAGTATGCACCTGCCGGACGCCGAGCCCGACTGATTCACTCGACGGAGGGCAATTCAACGCGCCTGTTGCTTCCACGGCTCCATCGCAAGGAGCTCGTGTTCGTCGCGGGCAAGGACCTCCTTCAGCAGAGGGTGAGGAAAGCCGCGCTCGACCGTGATGGCATAGAAGGTCTCGAAGAGCCCGGGAACCTCGCAATGCTCAAACAGCACGCCGTCGCGGAGTTCGTCGCGCACCACGACGGACGGAACAAGCGCCATTGCCTTGGTATCGCGCGCCAGAAGCCGCATTGTCGCCATGTCGTCCACCTCGGCGAGGATGCGGACTCGCACGGCAAGCTGCTCGCACAGCGCGTCGAATTCCGAGCGAATGTCGCTCTCCCGGCCCGGTAGGATCATTGGCGCATCGGAGATATCGCCGGGGAACCGAAATGACCTCTTCCGCGTCGACCCGACGATGCTGACCGGCTGTCGTGCGATGCGCTGGCAGCGCAGCCGACCGTCTGATTCGGATGAGGGGGAACGGTTCGCGAGGACAAGGTCGACATCGTGGTGCCTGAGCCGGAGGCAGAGATCGGCGAGCACGCCGGACTCCAGGCACAGGTGCACGTCGGGGTGTTCGAGCAGCGGTCTGACGAACGACTCCTGGAAGTTTCGGGACAGGGTGGCGACAGTTCCGATTCGCAGCACCTGCTCGGGCTGTCGGCCTTGCTGGAGCGTTGAGACCAGCTGGCTGCCCGCCGTAAAGATATCCTCCGCGTAGGCAAGCGCGATCTTGCCCGCTTCGGTAAGCACGAGCCTGCGCCCCTGTCTGAGAAACAAGGCTACCCCCAGGTGCTCCTCCAGTTGCTGAATCTGGGAGGACAGCGCTGATTGCGCGACGCGCAACTGCGCGGCCGTCCGCGTCAGGTTGCCCTCCTTCGCGACCGCCCAGAAATAGCGGAGGTGGTGGAAATTGATCTGCTCGACGTTCACAATCGTTCTCTGAATGCGAACTTTATACACGGTTTTATGTGTTTGTCGAGAACTGGGATGGTCGGGTAGAAGTAGACGCATGTTCACACCCGATCAGTGGTTGGTCGCAGTCCAGGTCCTGGCGATTCTGATTCCTGCGACGTTCGTGCTCTCGGCGATCGTTTCGCCTCGACGACCCGCGTTCGCGAGCGGCGTGACTCTGGGTATGGCTTTTCTTTTCGCGTCAGGCACTTTCCTGGTGCAGGGCGCGGCTGCAGAGCCGGCGACGAGTCTCGGCGTCCGCGTCGACGTCGTCACCTGCGTAATGCTGCTGCTCGTCTGCTCCATCGGGCTGGTCATCGTCCGGTACTCGCGGACCTACCTCCACGGCGACCCCGGACTCGCCCGGTACTTCCGCTGGCTGCTGTTCACACTTGGCGCCGTCGCCGCGCTGGTCATCGCGAACAATCTGCTCGTCATCGCGATTGCCTGGACCGCGACGAGTGTCTTCCTGCACCAGCTCCTGACCTTCTATTCCGACCGCAACGCCGCGCTCGTCGCCGCACACAAGAAATTCCTCGTCAGCCGTCTCGCCGACCTCTGCCTCGTGGCCTGTCTCTGGCTCGTCTATGCCACCGTTGGCAGCCTCGACCTCGACCGGATCGCGGCCTGGGCTGCTTCGCATCCCGACCTCACGCCATCGATGCAGGTCGCAGCGGTGCTTGTGGTCATCGCCGTCGCGCTCAAGTCCGCGCAGCTCCCGTTTCACGGCTGGCTGATGCAGGTGATGGAGGCTCCCACGCCGGTGTCCGCCCTCCTTCACGCAGGCGTCGTGAACATTGGGGGCTTCGTCCTCATCCGGCTGGCACCGTGGATGGCCCACGCCGAGTTCGCGCAGTTGCTGCTCGTGGTCATCGGACTCGTCTCTGCCATCGTAGCTGCCCTGGTCATGACGACCCGCGTCAGCGTGAAGGTCTCGCTGGCGTGGTCAACCTGCGCGCAGATGGGTTTCATGCTCGTGCAGTGTGGCCTCGGCCTGTGGCACCTGGCGTTGCTCCACCTCGTCGCACACTCGCTCTACAAGGCGCACGCCTTCCTGAGCTCGGGGACGGCCGTGGACGTCTGGCGACTTCAGGCCCTGACGAAGCGTCCGCCCGCGCCCTCGTGGGCTCGCCTGGGCGTCGGGGTCGTCGTGGCGACCGGCATCTCGGCTCTGTGTGTTGCATCACTGCAGTGGTTCGGCTGGGTACCACCCGGAGATCCGTCCGTTCCGGTATTCGCGATACTCGTGAGCCTCTCCATGCTCCCGCTTCTCGTCCAGGCGACGTCCGGTCTCGCGTCGAGCATCGCGATCGCCGGACGGGTGATCGGAGTCGTCCTGCTCTACGTCGGTTGCCACGCATTCGCGGCGCAACTGATGCCCGCCCAGTTCGAGGGTACGAACGTTCTGGCGTGGGTTCTCGTCGGGGTTGGCTTCGTCGGGCTCTTCGCCGTGAAGGCAGCGCTTCAGGCAAGTCCGAATGGGCCGCTGGCGCGCGCCCTCTACCCCTGGTTGTTCGCGGGGCTCTATCTCGACGAGAGCTTCACCCGTCTCACGTTCCGCGTCTGGCCGCCCCGACTCAGGCAACGATCCGAGACCCCTAATACGATCCCAAGCCGAGAGATTCTGGAGGCCCTGACATGAGCACGACCCAAGCCGCAGTCATCGATGGAAGCCATCGAGCTTCCGTCGCGCGGGCTTCGTCCGTCCCGCACGTAGACGAAGCCATTGAGCGCGCCTGCGCACGGATCGCCCCGACCTGGCCACTCGATCGCTTCATCGCCGTGAATCCCTTCTGGGAGATGATCGATCAGCCGCTCCCTGACGTCGCGGCAATGCTTCAGTCTTTGTCCGGCGCGCAGCTGCTCATGCCGCGCTCCTGGTACCGGCAGGCCTATCGCGACGGCCGGCTCCGTGACGAACACCTCCAGGCCGCGATCGAGACGACCGCGTCAACTGAGTCGGTCGCCAGCCTTCGTGCCCTGCTCGAGCTGGACGAACCGGCGCTCCCGACACGCGATCGCGTCGTCGACGTTGCGGACGCGGCCCGAGATCTGCTTCACGAGGTGTCCTGGCGTAGCTTCGTCACCCACAGCATCAGCCAGTTCTGCGCCGCCTACTTCGACGATGGTCAGGCGCAGTTCGGCCCCGACCGGGAGGGAGGGCTCTACGCGAGTTGGCGTCGGCAGGCGCTCACCGACCGGAGCACGGTGCTTCTCATGCACGCACCGTCCTGCCGTGATTATGCCCGCGACCTTCCGAAGACTGCACGTGAGCTCATCGCGACTGCCATCGCAGCGCTCGAAGTCCCGCCGGATGACCTCGAGACCTACCTCTGGAGTCTCCTTCTGGACCAGAACGGTTGGGCGTCGTGGTGTGCGTACCGACGCTGGACCGCGCGGCTAGAAGCCAGCGACGACGACGCGATTGCCGATCTGCTTGCGATCCGCCTCGCCTGGGAGTGGATGGTCTACCGCACAGGTGGAGAGGCGATCCAGAGGCGCTGGAAGGTCGCCTTGGCGAACTGGCAGCGGAGCGACGCGGCCGCCGCGACCGCAAGGCAGCGCGACTGGCTGCTCCAGGCGGCCACCGAGATTGCGTGGAGAGAGCCCGTTTTGCGCGAGCTTCCGCCCGCCTTTCACGTGGCACGTCCCGTGAACCCGCCGGTACAAGCCGTGTTCTGCATCGACGTGCGGTCGGAGGTCTTTCGCCGCGCGCTCGAGAACACGTCGCCGTCGGTCCAGACCCTCGGCTTCGCGGGGTTCTTCGGAATCCCGATGGACTACCTGCCAATCGGGGCACAGGCAGCCCGCCCCCAGCTGCCCGGACTTCTCGCACCTCGCGTGCGCGTCGCGGACACCGGGACGGGCTCGGACGCGGCAGAGCAGCGAGTTCGCAACCTCGACCTCGCTGCAGCCTGGAGAGCGTTCAAGACGGACGCGCTGTCCACCTTCACGTTCGTCGAGGCGCTTGGGCTTCCGTACGCAGGAAAACTCTTTACGGACAGCCTCGGCCTGGGAACATCTCGGCCCGTGGAGAGCGCCGGGCTCACGACGGAAATGGATGCGAGGCGCAAGCCCCGCGTGGTCGGATCCGTGGATGGCGGGCCGCTCGAGCTCGACGCCCGCTGCGATCTCGCTGCCGGAATGCTGCGTGGCATGAGCTTGACTCGCGACTTTGCACGACTGGTTCTGCTCGCGGGACACGGGAGCACGACCCGCAACAACCCGCACGCTGCGGGCCTCGACTGTGGGGCGTGTTGCGGACAGTCCGGTGAGGTCAATGCGCGTGCGGCTGCGGCCTTGCTCAATGAGCCCGGCGTCCGAGAGGGTCTTGCAAAACGGGGGATTCACGTTCCCGACAGCACCACGTTCGTTGCGGCGCTGCATAACACGACGGCGGACGAAGTCGTCCTGTTCGACCTCGACGAACTACCGCCGTCGCACCGCGATGACGTCGAGACGCTGCGGTCCTGGCTCGCGGAGGCGGGTGCACGGACGCGGACCGAGCGCGCCCGCCTGCTCGATTTCGCCAGCGTCGCGCCTTCTGAACGTCATCGTGCCATTCGAGCACGCACCACGGACTGGGCGCAGGTTCGCCCGGAATGGGGCCTTGCCAACAACGCGGCGTTCATCGTTGCGCCGCGGGAGCACTGCCGTCACGTGAACTTTGAGGGGCGCTCGTTTCTCCACGAGTACCGGCACCGCGAGGACGAGGGCTTCGCGGTTCTCGAGCAGATCATGACGGCACCTATGGTCGTCGCGCACTGGATCAACTTTCAGTACTACGCGTCCACTGTCGACAACACTCGCTACGGCAGCGGGAACAAGGTCCTTCACAACGTCGTTGGTGGCCACCTTGGCGTCTTCGAAGGGAACGGCGGCGACCTGCGGATCGGTCTGCCGATGCAGTCTCTCCACGACGGAGAGCGGTGGGTGCACACGCCACTGCGACTGAGTGTCTTCATCGAAGCGCCGCGCTCCGCAATCGAGGCTGTGCTATCCAGGCACGCCAAGGTATCGGCGCTCGTCACCAATGGCTGGCTCTCGCTCTTCCAGCTCGATGAGGAAGAGGGCGCCGTCTACGCCTTTCGGGCCGGTCGATGGCACCGCGAGTCGATTTCGGGGAGTTCGGGAGCCCCTCGCGTGGGGTAGGGGGAACGAGTTGTCCGAGTTCGCCAGCGAGTGCAGCGGCGCCCGATCCGACGGATCCGACAGGACCAGACAGGTCGTCGATAGATTCGACCTTGACCGCAACAGCACTCTTGAAACGGACGCACCGGGAATCCTTCAGGCCGGCGATCCCATTTCCTCCGGCACCACGCCGGCGAGGAAACGCACGAGGGTCTTGGTTCCGTCCTCGGCTTCGATGTCGAGCGTCTCGAACGTGCCTTTCGCGGTCTCGCACTGACCCACCCAGACCCGCCTCGGGTGGCGGATGGCGTGCGTGAGCCGATTGTCGGCCGATTCGCCGAGGTCGATCGTGACGACGTTCTCGCCGTCCTTGAGGTCGGCGTTGATGCCTTCGAAGCGGACCGACCGGCCTTCGATCTGTGCGCCCAGTGCCGGTCCGAGCATCTCCATCGTCACGAGCCATCGGGCGTGGCGCTGGCTGAACTCGGTAAAGAACGAGACCCACTCGTCGCGGATGATCTCTCGAGCTCTGGTCGTGTACATGGTGTCACCCCCATCGAACTGCGCTGTGCAACCAACGAGTCAACAAACGCAATCGGCGTTCCCGGAGCGGGAGCGCCGCATTCGCGATCGTTAATGCGCCTGGGCTGCGGAAACGGGGGGATCGGAAGGGGAACTGTGGCAAAGTAGCTCGCAGACCGGTCCGTGACCGGGGTCCGCATCCGCAGTTACTGCGGAAATTCGCGGATCTCGCGCCGCGGCTCTATGACCAGTGCACTGCGCGGAGCGCCGGAGCCATCAACGACTGGCTCGGATCCGCCCGCAGATTCGCACCCATGCGCAACCGACCAGAGCGTCACGGCCGCAGGAGCGAGACCGGCACGAGGTAGATCCTGTCGCCGGTCGAGAAGGCCAGCTGACGCCCGTTGTCCCAGACGAGCAGATCCGCGACGTAGTAAGAGAGATAGGGCGGGACGTTGAAGCTCGCAATGCGCGCCAGCGTCGTCGTGTCGTACGACGTGATCTCGAACCCGTCGTCGCTCGCGACCAGCTGGTACACCACGCCGCGCGGCTCGTCCGCCGCGACCAGCGCGGTCGTGAAGTTCCCGCGGTTGGAAGGCAGCACTCCAATCCGGGTCGCCGACTAGGTTAACACACGACTGCATGCCGAGGGCTGCCGGAAGAGCCGCGTTACCGGAGCGTGCCCTCTATTCAATCGGAACCGCGAGCGGCAGCGAGCAGGCCCTGTCAACCTCCGCGTCTATGCGAATCCTCCGCGCCTCTGCGAGAAACTCGACTCGCAATGGCGCTTTTCCCGCCAAGACGCGAAGGACTCGCAAAGACGCAATGGTCCGAGACGCTCAGCCCATCCCGGGGTCTCCGTTCACAGATGCGCAGCATCCCGCAGTTCCTGGACCACGGGGTGCGAGCTCCAGCCGAAGAAGCGCGCGGTCGGCATGAACGTGATCGTCTGACCGAACTCGGTCGGGACCCGAAAGCGCACCGTGACGGGATGGATGTTGATCCATCGGTTCTCGGTGACGGCTTCGATCATACTCAGCGGGACTGCGATCTCGCGGCGGTAGTTGGAGACGTACAGGAACTCGCGATCGATTCGCACCCGCTTCAGCCGTCCGCAACTCCACAGGATGAACGCCGACCCCGCGATCCACATCACCAGAAACTGCCACCTGACAAAGGCCGGAGCGCTCGCGCCAAACCACATTGCGACCGTGCCGACGCCGAACCCGCCGATCCAGAGAATTGGGAAGACCACCTTCATCAGGAAGGTCTGCATCGACGACAGCGTTCGGGGACTCACGCTTGCCTCTCTCACTTCTGGCCTCCCATCGCCCACTCGCGAACCGGATTAACCCACTCCGGCAGCGGCCGGTAGATGTACCCGTGGTCGAGCCCCGTCGCGACGACGGTCTCGCGGGCGACGAGCGACGGCGTCGCGCGCGGATCGGGCTTCCAGTCCGCGCAGTCCTTCGTGAACTGGTCCGACGATTCGCGGACCACGAGGACGTGCCCGACCGGCCCCTTCCCGGTATCGGCCAGCATCTGCTCGACGTTCGAGGACAGGCAGGCGCCGAGGATGCAGAAACGAACGTCGGGATTCCGCAGCCGCGCGGACGCGACGAGCGCGATACCGGCGCCCATCGACGCGCCGACGACGGTTATGTGATCGGCGGGGACTCCCGAGGCGAGCAGCTCGCGGACCTGCGCGACGACGCGGTCGGCGGCATCGCTCACCGAGACGTTCTTCGGCCGGATCTCGCCGGTCACGACGAAGCCGCGGTCGCGAAACGCCGCGAGGATCCGCTCGAGCTCGTAGTACCCGAACTGCGGGTGCTCGGGCCGCGCGCTCTGCCGATCCTGGACGATCCGTCCGTGCAGGTAGATCACGTGCCGCGGCGCCTCGCTCTTACCCTGCCCCCCGAGCGCCGTCCCCGCGAGCAGGACTACCAGGATCGGAAGTATCACCCGCTTGATCCGCACCGAAGCCACCTCCATAGAAGCCGGTACTCAGACCGTTCGGATCTGCGCCCGTATTGTAAGCCACCGACACGCTTCTCAGATCCGTCACAATCCGTCAGATCCGTGACAGTCCGTGGCCCTTCTTTTCTTCCAGGGTTCCTCGCCATCCGGGTGCTTGACGAAGTCGAGTGCGCCGATGATGCTTGGCGGTCGGTACCCGGGCCGGCGGGTTCGAACAACACAAACCATGAACGCCACACCACAAGAGATGCTCGAGGCGTACGTTCGCGCGTTCGAGACGCTTCGCGCGGACGACGTCGTGCCGTTCTATCTGCTGCCGTGCACCTTCATCCGACCCGACGGCCTCTGGGTCGTTTCCGACCACGAAACGGCGCTCGTTCTCGCGAATCACATGATCGAACACGCCCTGTCGCAGGGGTATCGAAGAACAGCGATCTCGAAAGTCGAGGCCCGCTCGCTTGCTCCGACGCTTGCGGAGCTCACCGGCGTCTTCGAGCGCTTCGACTCGCAGGACACTCTCATTGGCCGCTTCGGGTTTACCTATGTCCTCCGCGAAGACTCAGGTCAATGGAAGATCGTCGTCGCGATAGCACACGAGCCCCCCGCCGCCACGCCGGACTAGTCATTCCGTCCTCGTGGTGCGGCTCGGGCGACGTAGAGTGGCAGAATGTCGCCGATGCGGATTGCGCTTCTGACGCTCGTCGCGATGATCGCGTTCGCGGGGAACTCGCTGCTGTGCCGGGTGGCGCTCAGGGAGACCGGGATCGATGCGGCGACGTTCACGTCGGTACGGATAGTGTCGGGCGCGCTCGTTCTGTGGCTTATCGTCCGGGCACGGGACCGGGGCAGGGCGGGGACGGGATCAGGTAGCTGGACGTCGGCGGCGGCGCTGTTCGGGTATGCGGCGTGTTTCTCGTTCGCATACGTGAGCCTGTCGGCGGGGACTGGGGCGCTGCTGCTGTTCGGTGCCGTGCAGGCGACTATGATCGGGTACGGGCTCTGGATGGGTGAGCGGCTGCGACCCTGGCAGGCGGTGGGGTTGGTGCTGGCGCTTTCCGGGCTCGTGGGATTGGTGTTGCCGGGGGTGACCGCTCCGCCGCTGGTGGGGTCGGGGTTGATGCTGCTCGCCGGCGTGGCGTGGGGAGTCTATTCCCTGCGCGGGCGTCGGGTGGGTGAGCCGATCCGGACGACGTCGGAGAACTTCATGAGAGCGGTGCCGATGGCCGTCGCGTTGGGCCTCGCGATGCTGCCGTGGGTGTCGGTCGACCGGATGGGAGTCGTCTACGCCGTAGTGTCGGGGGCGCTGGCCTCAGGGGTGGGGTATGCCGTCTGGTACACCGCGCTGCGGGGACTGAGGGCGACGCAGGCGGCGACAGTGCAGTTGAGCGCGCCGGTGATTGCGGCGGCGGGTGGGATCGTGTTGCTGGGTGAACGCTTCGAGATGCGATTGGTGATTGCGTCGATTGCGATTCTCGGCGGGATTGCGATCGTGTTGAGGGGGAAGAGCAACGCGGATTAGGCGGATCTTACGGATGAAGACGGATCTGAGGGGAGGCGGCTCCGCTCATTCTCGAGCTCGACGGCTACGGAGCGGGGGGCGGCGTCATCCTGAACAGGAACGTGATCGTCCCGACGACCTTGACCGGGTAGCCCTGAATCTTCGTCGGCTGGAACGCCCATCCGCGCGCGGCCTGAACCGCGGCGTCGCGAAGCAGCGGATGGCCCGACACGGCCCGCGCCGATTGGACATCGCCCGTCTCGCTGACCGTCACCTCCACGGCGACCACGCCTTCGACTCCGGCAGCTCGTGCCGACTCGGGAAACTCCGGTTGCGGCTTTCGCGTCGCTCTTCCGGCGAGCACGCCGCCCGATACTCGCTGGATGCGAGGACGGTCCGTCGTGTGCGAGTCCGACAGCGTTCGCGATTCCGCCGCGGAATCCTGGCGCGGCGTCGGTCCCTCGGCGCTGAGCGGCGGTGTCTCGTCACGTGTTTCGAGACCGCAGTTGAAGGTCGCGAGCGTGGCGCGCATCGGTTCCCACTGCGCGGCGGCGTCCCTCGCCCTGGGCGAGACGCAGAAAAAGACCACCGTGCGGTTCCCGCGGTCGCAGCGCCACACCGTGATCTCGGCCTCGAGCGCGAGCGCCTGTCCGGTGTTGAAAGGGTCGAACGTATTCAGCCTTCCGGTGAATCGGCGCGTGGAGGGAGACGCTGGATCGGAGTTCCCTTCGGCGTCGGACTTTCCGTCGACGGCGGCCACGACCGTCGCGTTCACCTTCGCGAGATCCATCCTGAGATTCTTCGGCCCGCCGACCGCGGCGCTGAGCCCGCGGTAGTAGTCCACGAGCCCACGGGCGAGGGTTTCCTCATTTACCTCGGGCTCACCCTCGATCCACCAGAAGAAGAGATAGGTGAAGTAGTTCTCCGACTTCGGGTCGAACATTCCCGGCGCGAAGTGCAGCTGCTCGAAGCCCTTGTAGGGAAGCGACGGCGCGAAGCCGAGCGGAAACGGGATGCGCTCGGGCTTCCAACCCGACGGAGCTTCATAGACGAACGGGTCGGGTGCGGCGACGGGTTCCTGCGCATGCGCCGGTGTCGCACCAGCAGGAAACGAGCCGGCTGCCAGGGCCAGCGCCGCGAGGAGGGCGGGGAGTGTGCGTCGCAGGGGAGGGGTCATCAATGTTGGCGACCGTTGGTTCTGCAAGGGGAGGTCCTACAGCTCCTGGCCGAACATGATCCGGTGGCCCTCGGGCGTGCGCACGCCGAACTCGCGCATCCCCCACGGCTTGCTCGCGAGCGGCTGGGTGAGGGCGACGCCGTTGGCCACGAGCTCGGCGTACAGCTCGTCGATGGCCTCGACCGTGACGTAGACGAAATAGGAGTGGTCGCCGAGCTCATGGGCCGGCGTCGCGTCCGTGCATTCGCCGAGCATCACCCGGAACGACCCGCGCGAAAGAAACGCCCACCCCGGGACCGTAAAGTCGATCGCCATCCCGAGAACGCGCGCGTAGTAATCGACCGACGCCGCGAGATCCCGAACCGCAAGCACGCACCGAACCTTGGTGAGCTCAGCCATGCAGGCGAATGTACCACTTCTTCCTCTGCGCCTTTGCGTCTTTGCGAGTCCTTGGCGTCTCTGCGAGAAAAGCGCTCTTGCGAGACGAGTTTCTCGCAAAGACGCCAAGGACTCGCAAAGGCGCAAAGGAAGGAACGGTTGATGTTGGACCGTCGAGAGCGATAAAAGGGTCCACAGATCTATACACATTGAAGACGGATCTGAGAGGACCATTTCATGCTCAAGGCTCTGGTGGTTTTTTGTGCGGTCGTGTGCGCGGCCGTAAACGTGAATGCGCAGGCACAGAGTTATGACCTGCTGAGGCAGCCGACCGTCTCGGCGACGGAGATCGCGTTTTCGTACGCGGGAGACCTCTGGGTCGTCCCAAGGACGGGAGGAGACGCGCGCAGGCTCACCACCAGTACCGGGCGCGAGACGCGGCCGTTCTTCTCGCCCGACGGGCAGACGATCGCGTTCACGGGCGAGTATGACGGCAACATCGACGTATACACCGTGCCGAGTCGTGGAGGTGTTCCGAAGAGGGTCACGTATCACCCTGCCAACGACATCGCCGTCGGCTGGACGCCAGACGGGCGCAGCATCCTCGTGCGGTCCGGGCGCTACAGCTACGCCGACTTCGATCGCCTCCTGAAGATCTCGGTCGATGGAGAGACGGGTGTACCGGAACAACTCCCGATGCCCATGGTCCAGGACGGATCGCTCTCGGCCGACGGCTCGCGCCTCGCCTACGTCCCGAACCTGAAATGGCAGGCCGCCTGGAAGGGCTACCGCGGCGGCCAGACCACCCCGATCCTGATCGCAACGCTCGCCGACTCGTCCGTCGAACGCGTGCCGCGCAACAACTCGAACGACTCGAACCCGATGTGGGTCGGTGACACTGTCTACTTCCTTTCGGACCGCGACGGCGCCGTGTCGCTCTACGCCTACGACGTCGCGACGAAGGCCGTCCGGTCGGTCGTCAAGAACACCGGCCTCGATCTCAAGTCGGCCTCGGCCGGGCCCGGCGCAATCGCCTACGAACAGTTCGGAGCGATCCATCTCTTCGACACGGCGACCGGCGCCGAGCACCGCGTCGACATCCGCGTCTCGGGCGACCTCCCCGAAGTCCGTCCCGGCCTCCGAAAGGTACCCGCGTCGTCCATCCAGAACGCGCACATCTCGCCCTCCGGCGCCCGAGCCGTCTTCGAAGCCCGCGGCGAGATCCTCACCGTCCCCGCAATGAAGGGCGACGTCCGCGACCTGACCAACACGCCCGGCACCGCCGAACGCGACCCGGCGTGGTCGCCCGACGGCCAGCGCATCGCCTGGTTCTCTGACGCCTCGGGCGAATACGCGCTCCACATCGCCGACCAGACCGGCACCGGCTCGCCAAAGGTCATCAACCTCGGCACGCCGCCGTCCTACTTCTACGCGCCGCGCTGGTCGCCCGACAGCTCGAAGATCGCCTACATCGACAAGCACATGACGCTCTGGTATGTCGACGTCGCGTCGGGCGCCACCGTTCGCGTCGACGCCGACCGGTTCGAGACGCCGTACATCGCAAACGACGCGTCGTGGTCCCCCGACGGCAAATGGCTCGCCTACACGAAGTACCTGCCGAGCGCACTGCGCGCCGTCTTCGTCCACTCGCTAGACCGCAAGCAGAGCTTCCAGGTCACCGACGGACTGAGCGACGCCCGCTCGCCCGTCTTCGACGCCGGCGGGAAGCTGCTCTTCGTCACCGCCAGCACGAACGTCGGTCCCGCTTCGAGCTGGCTCGACATGTCGGGCATCAACCGCCCCGTCACGCGCAGCGTCTACGTCGCGGTGCTCGCCAAGGACACGCCGTCTCCGCTCGCACCCGAAAGCGACGAGGAGAAGGCTGAGGAGAAGCCGGCAGCGGCAGCTCCGTCGACGGCACCGGCGCCCGGCGCGGCGGCAGCTGCACCCGCGGCTGCTCCCGGAACGGCGGCACCGGGCGCGAACGCGGCTCCCGCGACAGTCCCGCCCGTCACGATCGACGTCGAGAACATCGGCCAGCGAGTGCTCGCCCTCCCGATCCCCGCGAAGAACTACACCGCCATCGTTCCCGGAAAGGCCGGCACGCTCTTCCTGCTCGAGGGACCGCCAGTGTCGTCCGACGACGAGGGCGCGCCGGCCGTCTCCATCACCGTCTTCGATCTCGCCAAGCGCAAGGTCGAACCGTTCGCCGAGGGCGTCACGTCATTCGATGTCTCAGCCAACGGCGAGAAGGCCCTCGTGCGCCAGGGCGAGGAGTGGTCCATCGGCCCGACCGCCGCGCCGTTCAAGGCCGGCGAGGGCGGTGCGCTCAAGCTCGCCGATGTCGAGGTCTACGTCGATCCGCGCGCCGAATGGCGGCAGATGTACAACGAAGTCTGGCGCATCGAACGCGACTTCTTCTACGACCCGGGCTTCCACGGTCTCGACCTGAAAGCCACGGCGAAACGCTACGAACCCTACCTCGAGCGCATTGCCTGCCGCGCCGACCTCAACTACCTCTTCGAGGAGATGCTCGGCTGGATTTCGGCCGGCCACACCTTCGTCGGCGGCGGCGACACGCCGAATCCGAAGAGAGTGAAGGGCGGACTGCTCGGCTGCGACTTCTCGATCGAGAACGGCCGGTACCGGTTCGCGCGTGTCTACAACGGCGAGAACTGGAACCCGGGACTGCAGGCGCCGCTCACCCAGCCCGGCGTCAACGTCGCCGCCGGCGAGTACCTTATCGCCGTGCGCGGCCGCGACCTTACCGCGCGCGACAACGTCTACCAGGCGCTCGAGGGAACGGCCGGCAAGGCCGTCGTCATCCGCGTCGGACCAAACGCCGACGGCAG
The DNA here is from genome assembly GCA_964591515.1 of uncultured Clostridia bacterium. Lineage (GTDB taxonomy): Bacteria > Acidobacteriota > Blastocatellia > UBA7656 > JADIYM01 > JADIYM01. The sequence continues at coordinate 7,133 of CAZQBW010000013.1, read as the reverse complement.
CGGCGCTCGCGACGTGACCGTCGTGCCGGTCGACGAAGAGAACTCGCTGCGCCACCTCGCGTGGATCGAGGACAACCGCCGGCGGGTCGACCAGCTCTCGGGCGGGCGCGTCGCGTACGTGCACATGCCCGACACCGCCGGCGGCGGCTATACGAGCTTCAACCGCTACTACTTCGCCCAGGTCGGCAAGGAAGGCGCGGTCATCGACGACCGGTTCAATCACGGAGGGCTGCTCGCGGACTACGTCATCGACCTGATGCGAAGGCCGCCGATGTCGAAGATCGCCGGCCGCGACGGCGAGGACCAGACGAGCCCCGGCGCCGCGATTTTCGGGCCGAAGGCCATGATCATCAACGAGATGGCCGGGTCGGGCGGCGACGCGATGCCGTGGTATTTCCGGAAAGCCGGGATCGGGCCGCTCGTGGGCACGCGCACGTGGGGCGGGCTCATCGGGATCTTCGGGTATCCGCCGCTAGTCGACGGGGGCGGTGTGACGGCGCCGCGCGTGGCGCTCTACGACCTCGATGGAGACTGGAAGGTCGAGAACCGGGGGATCGCGCCGGACTACGAGGTCGAGTTCGACCCGAAGGCGTGGCGTGCGGGCCGCGACCCGCAACTCGAGAAGGCCGTCGAGCTCGTGATGGAGGCGCTCAGGAAGAACCCGCTGCCTAGCTACAAGCGGCCGCCGTATCCGAAGCACAACTAGCCGGGAACTGAAGAAGGGCCACGGATCAAACGGATCTTACGGATGAAGACGGATTTGAGAAGCAGTTCAGATCCGTCTTCATCCGTAAGATCCGTTTGATCCGTGGCCCTTCTTTTCCGTGGCCCTTCTTCACTTAATTCCATCGGAACACGAGCACCCGCGCACTCGTTGAGCTTCGGCATGGAATCAAGCGTCAGGACGGGAAGACTCGCGGGGCTGTACTGGCTTCTGTCGGCGGTCGCCGGCGGCTACGGACTTTCGTTCATCAGGGGGAGCGTCATCGTCGCGGGGGATGCCGCGGCGACAGCCGCCAACGTCACCGCGGACGAATTCGGCTACCGCGTCGCGATCGTCTGCACCTTGCTCGGTCAGGTGCTCATGGTCTTCTTCGCGCTCGCGATCTACCGGCTCTTCCGCGATTCGTACCGGCCGCTCGCAACCATCTTCCTCACGTCGGTGCTGATGAGCGCCACCATAGCGGTCGTCAACACCTTCAACCACTTCGGCGCCATTCTGGTGCTGAGCCAGGCGGAGTACATGAAAGCGTTCTCGACCGAGCAGCTCCAGGCGATGGCGATGACGTTTCTCAGGCTGAGCAACTCCGGGCAGGGGCTGCTCGAGATATTCTGGGTGCCGTACTTCGCGGCGTTCGGAGTGCTCGTCCTCAGGTCGGGAAGGCTGCCGAAGTACTGCGGCGTGATGACTATCGCCATGAGCGCGGGGTTCGCGGTAAACCTGCTCGACAAGTTCCTGGTGCCGTGGTTCCAGCCGGTGCTGTTCACCCAGATTGCGATGTCGCTAGGGGCGCTCGGGGGGATTCCGACGATCCTGTGGTTGCTGGTCAAAGGAGTGAGAGAGTCCGCAGATCGCACAGATTGATACAGATCAACACAGATCAAGAGTGCAGCTTTGATCTGTGTTGATCTGTAACATCTGTGTTCATCCGTGGACACTGCAGAGCAATATGACGATTCGCGAGGGACGGACGGAGGATCTCGAGGCGCTGGTCGGGATATGGCTGCGAGCGGTACGGGCGACGCACACGTTCCTGACCGAGGCCGACATTCAGGAACTGCTGCCGGTCGTGCGCGAAACGGCGCTGCCCGCGCTCGAGCTGTGGGTGCTCTGTTACGACGACGAGCTCGCGGGGTTCATGGGACTCGACGGCTCGAACGTAGAAGCGCTCTTCATCGATCCGGCGTTCGCGCGCCGGGGCGGCGGCCGGATGCTGCTCGACCACGCGCGACGGCTCAAGGGCGCCCTGCGCGTCGACGTCAACGAACAGAACCCCGAAGCCCTGAAGTTCTACCTCGCCGAAGGCTTCGAGGTTGTCGGGAGGTCGGACATCGACAGCGGCGGAAGGCCGTTCCCGTTGCTGCACCTGCGGGAACGGCAAGCAGAGGCCACAGATAAACACTGATCATCCGTGGCCCTTCTTTTCCAATCGGCCTTGACCGGCGGACGATTGTGGTAGAGCGTCGCGTCGCGAAGGAAAGTCAGGAGGACACGCCGATGGGAATGCACGTGAGCCGAACGAGTCGAGGCGCAGTTGTGCGGTCTGTCAGCCGCGGTAGCGAGACGGTACGGCCCCGGCCGCGACGCGGCACCAGCGGAAGCGCGTCCGGAGGCTCGGGATCGAAGGCGGGAACCGGCGGACAGGGCGGTACCGGCGGCGATTTCGGAGCGGATTTCGAGTAGGACCACAGATCACACAGATCTGGGCAGATAGACACAGACCAGATGAATATCGGATTCGCGTGATCCGCGGGGACCGCGGATTCCGCATGCTCCCCTGTAGGGACAACCAGCCAGTTTTTCAGGAGGAATCAGCATGTCCAGTTCAACCGGTCCGGATCTCAACGCCATCAAGGCGAAGCAGCAGAAGACGTGGGCGTCGGGCGATTACGCGATGGTCGGCGGCACGCTCGTCAGCGTCGCCGAGAACCTCTGCGAAGCCATCGACCTGCGGCCAGGCCAGCGCGTCCTCGACGTAGCCACCGGCAGCGGCAAGACCGCGCTCGCCGCGGGCCGCCGGTTCTGCGAAGTCATCGGGACCGACTACGTGCCCGAGCTGCTCGAGCGCGCGAAGGAGCGCGCAGCAGCCGAGCGGCTAAACATCGACTTCCGCGAAGGCGACGCCGCGGCGCTGCCGTTCAAGGACGGCGCTTTCGACGTCGTGACGTCGACGTTCGGGGCCATGTTCGCGCCCGATCACGAGCGCACCGCGGCCGAGCTCGCGCGCGTCTGCCGGCCGGGCGGGAAGATCGGGCTCGCAAACTGGACGCCCGAGAGCTTCATCGGCCAGCTCTTCAAGGTCACCGGGACGTTCGTGCCGCCGCCGGCGGGGCTCAAGGGACCGGTGCTGTGGGGCAACGAGGATCGGGTGCGCGAGTACTTCGGGACCCTGGTGAGCGGGCTCACGATGACGCGGCGGACGTTCGCGTTCCGGTACCTGTCGGCCGATCACTTCGTGGGGTTCTTCCGGAGCTTCTACGGACCGACGATGAAGGCGTTCGAGGCGCTCGACGATGCGAAGGGCGTGGAGTACGCGGCGGCGATCCTGGAGCTGATCGGGCGGTTCAACCGGTCGGGAGACGAGACGATGGTCGTGGACAGCGAGTACCTGGAGGTCGTAGCGGTCCGGGCGTAGGAGCGACTGCGGCTGCTCCGTGACTCTGTGGTTCGTACGCCCGGGGGATTGCCGCGGGCATACGGAGAGCACAGAGTCACGGAGAGCACGGAGCAACACATCATTCCTGACTCCATGGTCTCCGTGACTCTGTGCTCTCTGTACGCCGCCGGCAGTCCCCTCACTCAGCCTACGCCGTCACCGACTCCGTCAACTTCCGGAAGTGGTACCCCATCGCGGCCAATGTCAGCGCCTCCGAGAACTGCTTCCGGTGCCGCGTCGTCACCCGAACGAAGTACCGCCAGAACTCCACCCGATCCGCATCCTGCACGCCCAGCCGGTACGCGATACGGACGAACGCCGCGATGCCGCCGGCAATGCTCCGGTGACGGGGCGCGTCGACTGAAGTCACCCTGCTCAGGCTCTCGAGCGCACGCTGGTAATAGTCGTGCGAGTTGTAGATCGACCGCAGCACCTTCTTGTAGCCCTCGATGAGCCTCGCCGGATCCATCTTCGGCACGAAGTTCAGCGAGCAGCTCGTGTTGTCGCCCGAGCTCATCGACAGCAGCCGCCCCGCCGTCTGCAGCCGCCGCCAGAGCTGCGTTCCCGGCAGCGCGTTGAGCAGCCCGACCATCGCGAGCGGAATCGCGCTCTCGCGGATGAACTCCACCTGCCTGTCGAAGATGTCCTCCGGATCCGTGTCGAATCCCACGATGAATCCGCCCATCACCTCCATGCCGTGACCCTGGATCTTGCGCACCGACTCGGTCAGGCACGACCGCGTGTTCTGCTTCTTCTGGGTGTGGATGAGCGTTTCCTCGACCGGAGTCTCGATCCCGAGAAAGACGCGCTGGAACCCGGCACGCTGCATTCCCACCAACAGTGCGTCGTCGTCGGCCAGGTTGACGCTCGCCTCGGTGATGAACTCGAACGGATGGCCGTGACTCTCCTGCCAGGCAACGAGCTCGGGCAGCAGCAGCTTCACGTCGCGCTTGTTGCCGATGAAGTTGTCGTCGACGATGAAGACGCTGCCGCGCCACCCGGCCGAGTAGAGCTCATCGAGCTCGGCGAGGACCTGCGCGGGGCTCTTCGTGCGCGGAACCCGGCCGTAGATCTCGATGATGTCGCAGAACTCGCAGTTGAACGGGCAGCCGCGTGAATACTGGATCGACATCGCGCTGTAGCGCTTGAGGTCGGCGAGGCCGAAGTCCGGGACCGGCGCGAGCGCCATCGGCGGCATCTCGGCCGCCTTGTAATAGGGCTTGGGGTTGCCGCGCTCGAGGTCCGCAACGAATTCGGGCAGCGTGGTCTCGGCTTCACCCGAGAAGATGTGGTCTGCAGCCGGAAGGTTCCCGTCGCACGTCGACACGTACGGACCGCCGACGGCCACGCGTTTTCCCATCGCCTTGCTGCGGGCGACGACTTCGTCGAGCGAGTCGCGCTGCACGATCATCGCGGTTGCGAAGACGACGTCGGCCCACGCGATGTCGGCGTCGTCGAGCTCGCGCACGTTGAGGTCGACGAGTCGGCGCTCCCAGTCAACGGGCAGGAGGGACGAGACGGTCAGCAACCCGAGCGGCGGAAAGGCGGACTGTTTTCCCTCGAAGGCGAGCGCGTGATGAAAGCTCCAGTAGCTCGGCGGAAAGAGCGGATTGACGAGCAGCACCTTCATGACAACCTCCCACGCCGCGTAGCGGGATTCCGGGAGGTGGAGGCGGCCGCCCCGGAAAGGCGCGGCTGAGGAGATTCTGCCATGAGTCGGACCCTCGATACGTCATAGTTGTGTAAGAGATGCGGAAGGCGTCAGAGCATTGCGCGAAGCGCTTTGGAGTGCGGCGTGAATCGCCGCTTTGGATCTGGTTGGCGTGTTTTGGGAGACAATCCAAAGCGGCGCTCCGCGCCGCACTCCAAGGCGCTTCGCGCAAGAGCAGTATTCTGGTTGAATCGGAGGACTCGAAAGCGGTACCTCGGAGGACCTCTATGCTTGGCCGCACACTCGCGCTCGGGCTTCTCGCTGCTCTCGCAGCGGTCTCGTGCGCGGCGCCGCCTCCGAGCGCACCGATGACGCCCGCGTCCGACTGGCACGAATTCGAGGGCACGTGGACCGCTTCGGGAACGCGCCACACGATCCCGCTCGGCGAGGGACGCGTCGGCGCCGTCATCGAGCTGGAGGGGACGATGCTGCTCGCCGGGCCCGGCCGTCCTGGCGTAGGTTTCCGGTCGCGGGTCATCGGGCTCACCGACAGCGCATCGGGCTTCGAGGGACGCGGCGTGTGGACCGACGAAAACGGCGACCAGGTCTTCAGCGAGCTCACGGGAACCGGGACGGCGGCGCAGAACCGGCTCGAGGGCAAGTTCGTCGGCGGCACGGGCCTCTATGCCGGGGCGTCCGGGTCGTATGAGTTTTCGTGGCAGTACATGATCGAGTCCGAGGACGGCCGGATCTCGGGCCGCGCCATCGCGCTCAAGGGCCGCGTGCGTACCGGTGCGCCGCCGGCGGGGAATACGCCATGATCGCACCGTCGCTCCTGCTCAAGCGCGCGGCGCCGTTCGCCATCGCCGCCGGCATCTGGCTCGCGCCGGTGCCCGCGGGGCTGACGCCGGAGGCGTGGCACCTGTTCGCCGTGTTCGTCGCTGCGATCTCGTCCGTTCTCATCGGCGCGTACCCGCTGCTCACCGCGTCGATGATCGCGGTCGCCACGGTCGTGTTGACCGGAGTCATCACGCCGGCGAAGGCCTTCTCGGGGTTTGCGAACGCGAGCGTGCTGCTCGTGGTCATCGCATTCCTCGTCGCGCAGGCTGTCGTGAAGTCGGGACTGGGGCGCCGGATCAGTCTGTTCATGGTCAGCCGGTTCGGCGGCTCGTCGCTCGGACTCGCGTACAGTCTCGTGCTCACCGATGCCGCGATTGCTCCGGCGTTCCCGAGCAACACGGCGCGCGCCGGCGTGCTCTTCCCGGTCGCGCTCTCGGTCGCGCGAGGCGCCGGCTCGGTCCCGGAGGACGACGAGAAGCGGCGGCTCGGCGGGTATCTCATGTACTGCACGATGGCGAGCCTGGCGGTCTCGTCGGCACTCTGGATGACGGCCACGTCCGCCAACCCGATCGGCGTGCAGATCGCCCGCGAGTCGGGGCTGACGATCGGCTTCGGGAGCTGGCTCGTCGCCGCGTCGGTGCCGGCGCTTGCCGCGATCGCGCTGCTGCCCCTGCTCGTGGCGTGGCTCTTTCCGCCGGGGGTGAGGAAGACGCCCGACGCGCCGGCCGCGGCGCGGCGCGATCTGGCCGACATGGGAAGGTGGACGCGAGCCGAGTGGATCACCGCGGTCACGTTCGTCGTGATGGTCGCCGGATGGGTTGCCGCCGACAGCCTCGGTCTCAACGTGACGAGCATCGCGTTTCTCGGCCTCGGAGTGCTGCTGATGACGGGCGTCCTGACGCTCGAGGACATCGCCGCGCAGGGCGACACGCTGGCCACTTTCCTGTGGCTCGCAGTGCTGTTCGCGCTGAGCGGCCAGCTCAACGAGCTGGGGTTCATGAGCTATGCAGGAGAGCGCCTGGCCTCGCAGATGGGCGGACTCTCGTGGCCGGTCACCTACGTCCTTCTGATCGTCATTTACGTGTTCATCCACTACCTGTTCGTGAGCCAGTCGTCGCAGGTGCTGGCGCTGCTCGGCGTGTTCCTCGACGTCGGGGCGCGGGGCGGCGTGCCGGTGCCGCTGATGGCGTTCGGACTGCTCTTCGCGTCGAGCTACTTCTCGGTGATCACGCCGCAGGGCGGCAGCCAGAACATCATCTTCGCCG
>CAZQBW010000012.1:0-41823 GCA_964591515.1 uncultured Clostridia bacterium | reverse complement strand
GGACGCATCCTCCCCGCCCTCGAGCTCGGCAACGTCGCGCTCCACCACTCCGGTTGTGTATTCCGCGCTCGCCACCAGGAACTGATGACCGAGCTCGGTGGCGATGTTCTCGCACTCCTCAAGGCACCGAAGCGCTCCCGTCCAATCGCCCAGATGATGGAGCGTCTCGCCGAGGACAACCATCGTCACGGCGATGCCGCGGCGATTGTCGATGCGACGCAACGCTTCGGCCGCACTCTCGAGCTCGACTTTCGAGCGCTCAAACTCGCCGAGCTCCTGCGAGATCCAGCCGAACGTGACGCGCATCGACGCAAGTCGCGCGTCGTCACCCAAACGCTTCCAGATCGCGGCGGCGGCCGCGGCGTGCTCGCGAGCCTGCTGGAAGTCGGCGTTAACGATCGCGACGCGTGAAAGCCGCTCGAGGGCGTCGGCCGTTCCGCGCTGGTCGCCGACCGACTGGAAGATCCCGAGTGCTTCCGTGGCAAATCGGTGCGCGGCTTCTGGCTCGGACTGGATGACGGCGATCATTGACAGTCCGTTGAGCGCGACGGCGCGCGACGCACCGCCACTGTCCGGATGCTGCCGCAGGATGGTCTCGGTGGCTGCGCGACCCTCGCGAAGCTGACCCCGAAACGCCCAGTACGGCAGGATGCCGGCGACCAGGCGCACCGCGCAGTCGGGGTCCGCCTCTCCGGAAGATCCGAACGCGATGGCCGTCCGGATGTTGGCCAGCTCGGCATCGAGGCGAACGAGCCCTTCCGGCTTCTCGTTCCGATCGCTCAGGCCCGCGGACTCGACGAGGCCGACGATCCATGCCGCGTGGCGTCGCCGCATCGATCGGCGCTCCTCATCGCCGAGCTGTTCGTCGGCGTACTCTCGAATCATCTCGAGCATGCGGAAACGGATTGCGACGCCGTCGTCATCCGCGACGATCAGCGAGCTCTCACGCAGGCGGTCGAGCGCGTCGACGAGATCGACATCGGTCCCGCAGACCGATTCGGCGGCCTCGAGAGTCCAACCGCCCCGGAAGACCGAGAGCTGCGCGAGAACCCGGCGGACGTCCTCGTCGAGGAGCTGCACGCTCCAGTCGATGGATGCGCGCAGCGTGCGTTGCCGCGATGGAACGCCCGACTGCCGGGTCGAGAGCAGATCGAGCCGGCCGGCGAGGCGCTCGAGGATCTGCGCCGGCGTGAGGACGCCGCATCTCGCCGCGGCAAGCTCGATGGCCAGCGGCAATCCGTCGAGACGCACGCAGAGCTCGGCGATGGCTTCGGCATTCTCGGCCGTCACGGCGAACCCCGGCCGCTGCACGCGGGCGCGGTCGACGAACAGGGCTACGGAGTCGACGGCAGCGAGGTCCCTGACGGATCGCGAAGCCGCAGGATCCGGCGTTGCCAGCGGAGCGACGGTCCAGAGCCGTTCGGCGCCGATTCCGAGCGGCTCGCGGCTCGTGGCGAGCACGTGGACCCGAGGACACGACTCGACCAGCGCGCTGACCAGGATCGCGCACGCCTCGCGCAGATGCTCGCAGTTGTCGAGCACGACGAGCATCGACCGGCCGGCGAGCTCAGCGCGGAGCACGTCGAGAAACGGCTGGCCCGGCTGCTCGGCGACGCCGACCGTCGCGGCGACGGCCGCCGCCGTCAGCGCCGGATTCGTGACCGGGGCGAGGTCGACGAACCACACGCCGTCCGGATACGCGTCACGCCGCTCGCGGGCGATCTGGAGTGCCATGCGCGTCTTGCCGATGCCGCCCGCACCGACGAGTGTCAACACCCGGTGTGACGGCTGCGTTGCACAGATCGAATCGATCTGGCTGCGCCCGCCGATGTAGGTCGTCGACTCGGGCGGAAGGCTGGCCGGCGGCTGCTCGCCCGTGTCGTTCCCGGCCGCCACCGTCGCGAGGTTCCAGCCCTCGGTCGCGGCGTCGTCGATGACGGTGAGGTTTCCTGTCGTGCGACTGTCGGCGCGCGCCCGCAGCGAGCCGAGGTGCAGCGGACGTGTCGACGGCGCGATGACCTGGCGAAGCTCTGCGACGAAGGCTCCGGCGGTCTGCGGCCGGTCGGCACGGTCCTTGGCGAGCCCCGAGTCGACCACGCGCGCGAGGCTCTCGCCGAGTTCCGGCCGGACCGCATTCAGCATCGGCGGCAACGCGCCGATGTGCAGGTCCCGGAAGCCGTAAACGCTCTTCGCGTCGAAGGGTGCCTGACCGGCAAGCAGTTCGAACGCGGTCACGGCGAGGCTGTAGACATCGGTTCGCCCGTCGATGGCATCGATCCCGTCGCGCTGGGGGCGCCCCCACTGCTCCGGAGCCATGTAGCGCGGCGTGCCGATCGCCGCGCCGGCCTGGGTAAGGCTTCCGGTTACGTCCGAGTGCTCTTCGACGAGGCGGGCGAGACCGAGATCGACGACCTTGGCGACGAGCGTTCCGTCGGCGGTCGTCAGCATGACGTTCTCGGGCTTGAGGTCGCGATGCACGACGCCGGCCCGGTGGGCTGCATCGAGCGCTCCGGCTATCTGTTCGAGGATGGCGAGGGCGTCGAGGGGATCGAAACGCCGCCGTCGGCGGAGCTCCGATCGAAGCGACACGCCGTCGACGTATTCGAGGACGAGGTAGACGGGTCCTTCGCTCGATACGCGCAGGTCGTGGACGACGACGGCGTTCGGATGGCGAAACCGGCGCGCCGCCTGGCCTTCGCGCAGGAATCGCCTGAGCCACTGCGAGTTCCCGGATGCGCTCTCGGGCAGCATCTTGATGGCGACAGTGTCGCCGAGCAGCACGTGGCGGGCGCGAAAGACCGTTCCCATGCCGCCACTGCCGACGAGCGATTCGACGTGATAGAGACCGTCGAGCGTCGTGCCGACGAACAGTGATGGGTCGGCTTCGAGAAGTTGACCGTCGTGCGGGCAGAACTGGACATCGCGAGTGAACGCGGTACGGCAGGCGGGGCACGAGCGGGTCAGTCGCGGCGTACTCGCCGACGTGACGGTGGTTGCGGCGTCGAGTTGGGGAGGGTCGGGTGGACCGGCGAGCGTTCGAGCGAGGGTTGGCGTCGAGCTTGCAGGGTCGGGGGGGCCTGCGGCCATGGAGATGAGCTCGTCGTCCTCGAGCTCGAAATTGAGGCGGTCGAGATCGGCGCGCAGCTCGGGGTCGCCGGCGCACGCGCGATCGAGGAAGGCTACTCGATCCTCGGATGGGGCGGCGTTGGCTTTCCGGACGAGTTCGATGAGGAACGCACGGCGGTCCGGATGCATGCGGCGATTATCGAGCCGGGGTGGTGGGATCACAAGCGGCAGGGGATCGCAGTCCGACTCATCGAGTGCCGGTATGATGAGGGGCAGCACCATACGGTCAGGAGGGACAGGCAGTGGCACCGACGATCGATCGATTCGACCACATCCACGTGTACGTGAAGGACCGCGCGGCGGCCGAGGTCTGGTACGAGCGGGTCTTCGGCTTTCGCCGCATCGAGGAGCTCGCGTTCTGGGCCGACGGAGGCCCGTTGACCATCACGAACGAATCGGGCTCCGTGCACATCGCTCTGTTCGAGCGTCCACCGAAGCCGAATCACGCGACGATCGCCCTGCACGTGTCGCGCGAGGCCTTCCTCGCGTGGCTGCCGCACGCTGAGGCGGTGCTCGGCACGACGCTCGAGCCAGTGGATCACGACGTCTGCTGGTCGCTGTACTTCTCCGACCCCGACGGCAATCCGTACGAGATCACGTCGTTCGATTATGAGGAGATTGCAGCGGACCTCGGATCGAGGGTGACCGGGTAGACACTCAGGTTGCTGTGCCTCCGCGTCTTTGCGAGACCTCTGCGCCTCTGCGAGAAACCCGTCCGTCGACAGCGTTTCTCGCAGAGGCGCAGAGGTCTCGCAAAGACGCTGAGTCGAGAACGGCGCCCCCACTCACGCTGTGAAGGATTCCATTCACGGATTCCGCGTTTCCATCTCGTGAGCACGACTGGTTCAACCGCGCTTGTTGCTCGTTGCATGGAGGCTTATGCTGCGGAAACGTCAACGACACGCTCCGGAGGTCCCTTCGGGAGGTGAAATGCCGTCTGTCGACTCGGATCAGGTTTCGCTTCTCCTCGAGCGGGCCGGAAAGGGCGATCGCGGTGCCCTCGACGAGCTGATTCCGCTCGTGTACGACGAGCTTCGGCGCATTGCCAGCCGATTCGTTCGAAAGGAACGCAAGGGCCAGGACCTGCAGGTCACGGCGCTCGTCAACGAGGCCTACATCCGGCTGATCGGCCAACGCGACGTGACGTGGCAGAACCGCTCGCACTTCTTCGGTGTGGCAGCAAATCTCATGCGACGAATCCTCGTCGACCACGCCCGCACTGCGAAGGCAGACAAGCGGGGCGGAGGCGCGGCCTGTGTGACCCTCAACGACGAGAACGTGCCGGTGCACCAGCGCAGCGCCGATATCGTTGCGCTCGATGAAGCGCTCGCGCGCCTCGCGAACCGCGATCCGAAGCTGGCGAACCTGGTCGAGCTCCGATACTTCGCCGGACTGACGACGAAGGAAGCCGCTGACGTACTGGGCGTGAGCGTCTCGACGGTCGAGCGCGAGTGGGTCGCGGCTCGAGCGTGGCTGTACCGGGCGATGACGGTCGGGGAGGAATCATGAGCACGGATCTCTATGCCCGCGCGAAGCAGGTGTTCGTCGATGCCATGGAACGACCGAAGCATGATCGCTCCGGTTTCGTGGAATCCGCGTGCGGTCAGGACGAAGCGCTCAAGAAGGAAGTGCTCTCTTGGATAGAGGCTTCTGACCGCGCCGGATCGAACTTCCTCGGTGAGAGCGCCGCGAAGATGTGCCTCACGTGCGACGGCACGTTTCTGTTCGAGACGAAGTTCTGTCCACATTGCGGACAACCGCTGCACGACGATCCGCGAGCGCTCGTCGGGACGCGGCTCGACAACCTATACCAGATCGATGCGCTCCTCGGCCGCGGTGGAATGGGCGCCGTGTACCGGGCACGACACTCCCTGCTCGGCGATCTCGTGGCGATCAAGACGCTGAAGAAGGAGCTGAGCGACGACCCGAAGTTTCTGAAGCGTTTCCAGCGCGAAGGCCAGGCGGCGCGCAGCTTCCGCCACCCGAACGCCGTGACCGTGCACGACCTCAGAACAACGCCGGCCGGCCTCATCTACATGGTTCTCGAGTACATCGATGGTGTCACGCTGCGGGAGCACGTTCGCAAGCACAAGCGGCTTTCAGTCTCCGAAGTCATCGAGCTGCTGACACCGATCGCGGGCGCGCTCGACGCCGCGCACCGCCACGGTGTCGTCCATCGCGACATGAAGCCAGAGAACGTGATGGTGTCGACGGACGAATCGGGCGACCTGCACGTCAAGGTTCTCGATCTCGGGATCGCCACGATGCGGTATGAGTCCGACTCGCTGCCGACGACGGCCCTTACGGCTATCGGAACCGTCCTCGGAACACCTCAGTACATGTCGCCGGAACAATGGGGCACGACGCCTCGCGACGGACTGAGTCAGATCGACGGACGTGCGGACGTCTACAGCCTCGGCGTCATGGCATTCGAAATGATGACCGGCGAGTGGCCGTACACCGCGAAATCGATCGAGGACTTTCGCTTGGCACACTGCACGCACCGGGTTCCGTCGGCTCACGACCGGTGTGCCGGAGTGTCATCGGAAACGTCGGAGGTGCTGGCGGTTGCGCTGGCGAAGGACCGGGCGGATCGATGGCCTTCACCGGGCGCCTTCGTCGCCGCGCTTGCATCCAGCGCGACGTCCGACAGTCCCGTCACCGAGGCGACCAGACAGTTGGCCACTCGTTCGACGATTGGCGACGAGTCTTCGAACGACGGAACGTTCGACCAGACCATTGCCGGCGTCGGAGAAAGACCGTCCGCGCTCGATTCGGGCGAGACCCTGGTCCGAGCCGCCGCACCGTCGGCACACGTCAACGGCACGGCGCATCGGCGCAGTCCGCTTCCAGTCATGGGATTGGTTCTGGCGGTGATCGCAGTGGGCGTATTCGTGCTCTGGGCTGCCGGGCTGCCACCATTCCGTGCTCGGTCGAACCCTTCGATTCCGACTGCTGAAGTAGCGCCCGTTGGGCCAGTCGCTCCGGGAGCCTTGCCTACCGTTTTCCGTTTCGGCCTTGATGTGAAACGAAAAGGCGAAGCGTTGACGGAGCGCACGTCCGGAAGCGAGCCGCTTGGTCGTATCGAAGGGTTCAGGCTGGTCCTCCAACCATCAGCGCCTGGCCGGATAGCCATCATCGGTCCGAATCGCGGAAACGTGCCTACGCTCTATCTTCCAGTGGACCGTAGCGCCGGAACCAGTCCGGGAAGCGAGATCGTTTTTCCGGATGGGCGATGGTTCGGGCTCACGGGAGATACTCCGTCGGACACCCTCTCCGTAGTCTTCATTCCAGATGGCGCGCAGGTGCCGGCGTTTGCCGCGGGCACGGCCGGCCGCCAGTTGTTGCCGGAAGAGCAGCGCGAGTTGGCCGCGCTGCGTACGGCACAACCCCTGGCGCCAAGATACGAAGCGAGGGAGGGCCTTTTCGCGGCGTCACTCGATGGGCGACCGGTTGTCGCGGATATCGTCGTTCGGTACTGAACGTTGATCGAGAGGTAATGACCATGCGCACGTTGGCTTCGATCCTGATAGCGCTGTCATTCGTCGCGTTGCCGTCGCATGCGACTGCGGCAGATAACGACGGTATCCGAGCTCGCGGGCTATTCATTCAGTCGCGACCAAAGGAACGAACGCGAAAGGTGCGGCCGAAGCCGGCCGGCTCCGCAAAGCCTGCGGCTGGGGCGACCGGAACGAATCCAATGCCGGTCTCTCGCGTCGACCAGACGGCAGACGAAGGGGCGCTCGGACTCGGCATTTCGCTGTTCCGCGTGCTGAACCAGGCCGAGTCGATTCGGGTGGACCCGGCAGCCACGTTCCGTCGCGGTGACGAGCTCCGGTTCGTCATCGAACCGGGAATCGACGGCTACCTGTATGTCTTCGTCCGGACGGGGGATGGCGCACCGGTGATGATCTATCCGGATGCCCGGCTCGATGAAGGCGACAACTTCGTCTATGCCCACACCGTGACTGAAGTGCCTTCCCGACGCAATCGCCAGCTCGACGTGTTTCGGCTGACCGGATCGCCCGCGGTCGAGCATGTCTCGATCGTGCTGAGCCGACACCCGCTCCCGAAAGTGCCTATTGGCGACGAGCTCGTTGCCTACTGTGCGTCGACCAGCGGAGTCTGTCTCTGGCATCCGGAAACCGACACCGTCGCGGAAGTGAAAGGCGCTGCGGCGAAACCCGCTCTCGTCAGCGCCGTGAAGGATGCCGGCAAACGACTGTCGGACAGCGACGCCCAGACGATGACGCGCGAGCTGGTACTCGGAGCCTCGGACGATGCACCGAGCATCGTCGCCGTCGCGGGGACGGTGAACGCGCCCCTGTTCGCGTACGAGTTGACGATCCGGCATGAGAAGTAGGTCGCCGTCGTCGTTGTTGCTGGCGCTGGCGCTTCTCGCAATCACGTGGCCGAGTGCCGGTGCTCCGTCCACCCGGACGTCGGCTCAGACGAAGAAGGAGCCTGGGCGTCGTCCGGAGCTCGTGGCCAGGCTGGGACACACGGACACGGTCCGAGCGATCGCCACGACGCCCGACGGCAAACTGCTTGCGTCGGCCGGGGGCGATCAGGACCGACGCGTTCTGCTCTGGAACGTGGAAACGGGGCAGCAGCTTCGACAGCTTTCCGGGGGGGCGGCAACGACCAGTTCGCTTGCGTTCACGCCGGATGGCAAGCTTCTCGTTGCAGGCGGATCGGATGGGTCGATTCGCCTGCTCGATGTTCGAACGGGCGCCGACGCGCGCGTCCTGTTCGGTCACCAGGGACCCGTCGTGAGCGTGGCGGTCAGTGCCGACGGCACGACCCTGGCGTCGGGCAGCGGCGACGCCACGGTGCGACTCTGGGATCTGACGACAGGCCGGAGCATCGAGGAACTGCGCGGGCACGCGGCCGGCGTCAACGCGGTGGCGATTGCGCCGGACGGCTCGACGATCGTCTCGGGCTCCGCGGACCGCACCGTGAAGATCTGGGAGCGGAAGAACGGGCGGACCGTTCGAACGCTCGAAGGGCATCGCGACTTCGTCAACGCCGTCGCGGTGAGCCCGGATGGTTCGCTGCTGGCGTCTGGTGACGAAGCGCACCTGGTCAAGTTATGGCGAGTCTCGACCGGCCGCGAGGTCCGGACTCTGTCGGGTCCGGACGCGTGGATCAGCTCACTCGCGTTCAGTGCAGACGGGAAGCGCATAATCTGCGGCTCGTTCGATGGAGGCGTTCGGGCGTGGAACTCGACAACCGGCGAGTCCGTGTTCGCGGTCCGTGAGCCGCAGGGAGTGCTCTGCCTGGCCAACGTTGGTACGACTGGAGCAATTGCCGTCTCGGGTATCGGGCGGGTCGTGTGCATCCGCGACGGCGGTACCGGCGTGGTGACGGCAACGCTCTCGGGAGACGTCGATCCGTTGCTCGCGGTCGCAACGAGCCCGGGCGGGCGATGGATCGCGACGGCAGGAGCGGCCGGTTCGGTATTCGTCTGGGACGTTCTGTCCGGACGTCCGTGGAGCACCCTGACTGGCGGGACCGGTGCGGTAACGTCACTCGCGTTCTCGTCTGATGAACGGACGCTGGTCAGCGGAGGTGCGGATGGCGCCGTGCGCATCTGGGACGTGTTGAGCGGGTCGCTGGTGAACACACTGACGGGACACGTCAACGGAACGACTACCGTCTCGGTGACCGCGGACGGTCGAACCATCGTTTCCGGCGGATTCGACAAGACCGTCAGGGTCTGGGACGTCCAGTCGGGCCGATGCCTCAACACACTGAGCGGCCACACGCGAAAAGTAAATGCAGTAGCCGTCAGTCCGGACGGCGCGACGCTAGCGTCGGGGGCGGACGACAACATCATCCTGCTTTGGGATGTCGCGTCGGGACGGCAGATTCGATCCCTTCGCGGTCACACGCTCATGGTCACCGCCCTCGCCTTCGCACCGAACGGAAAGGTCCTGGCGAGCGGCGGAGCCGACAACTCGGTTCGGCTCTGGAGTGTCGAATCGGGGATCGAGACTCGGTCGCTGACCGGCCACGCCGACACGGTGCGATCGGTCGCATTCAGCCCGGACTCGGCGATCCTCGTGACGGCCGGGGAAGATCGATCGGTCCGGATCTGGGATCTCGAGAGTGGCGGGTCTATCGGAGCGATGGAGGAACAGACTGCGTGGGCCACGTCCATTGCGTTCGGCCGGGACGGGCGCTGGATGGTCTGGGCTGGGAGCGACGGGACAGTATCGTTGTGGGACATCAGGCTTCGGAGTGTGCTCGGAAAGATGGTCTCGATGAGAAACGAGAACTGGCTCGTGGTCTCGCCGACGGGACTTTTCGACGGATCGCCTGAGGCGTGGGAGCGTGTCGTCTGGCGATTTTCGCTTGAGCTGTTCGACACGGCTCCCGTCGAGGCGTTCTTCGACGAGTATTTCGAACCCGGGTTGCTCGCGGCCCTCCTCTCCGGCGAACGCCCGGCAGCTCCTGTCGCGATCGCCGATCGCGACCGCCGGCAGCCACGTCTATCGATCGCGGCCGATCGTAGCGCTGACGGGAAGACCATTCTCGTCCGAGTGTCCGTGATCGATGCCCCAGCCGGAGCGCGCGACGTCCGGCTGTTTCGCAACGGCCGGCTGGTACGGAGATGGAAAGGAGAAGCGACCGGCGCCGGGGCGGTTCTGGAAGCATCATTGCCCGGCGTGGCCGGCGTTAACGACCTCTCCTGCTACTGCTTCAATCGCGAGAACATCAAGAGCGCCGATGCTCGCCTGACGATTGGGGCCGCAGGCTCAAGGCTGGAGGCGGGCGTGACACGTCTCGTCGTCATTGGCGTGAATCGCTACGGCGATCCGCGCTGGAACCTGCGGTACGCGATTTCCGATGCCGAGCTCTTTGCGGGCGAGATGACGACGCGGCAGCGTGGCCTCGCCGAAGTCAGCCGCGTCGACGTCACTCGACTCGAAGATGCCGATGCAACACGTGCGAACATCCTTTCCGCGCTCGAGCGACTGGGACAGGCCGAACCGGAAGATACCGTGATCGTCTATTACGCAGGCCACGGCACGGCGCGGGATGCGAGGTACTTCCTGCTCCCGCACGACTTTTCCGTCTCGCCGGAAGGCGAGCTGCTCGACGTCATCTCGGACACCGAACTGGAGGAAGCGTTCGAGCGTGTGAATGCTGCGCACGTACTCTTCGTGCTCGATTCATGCAACTCGGGTCAGGTGCTCGACAGCGACGAGCGGCGGCGGGGGCCGATGAATACGCGTGGACTCGCGCAGCTCGCATACGAGAAGGGCATGTTCGTTCTCGCCGCTTCACAGGGATACCAGGCGGCCAACGAAGCGCGAGACCTCGGCCACGGGTTCCTGACCTATTCGCTCGTCAAGGAGGGCCTGATGACGGACATCGCCGACCGGCTTCCGAAAGACGGACGACTTACGGTGGAGGAACTGTTCGACTTCGCATCGGCGCGCGTGCCGGAACTGCAGATGCAGCAGCAGCGCGCCGGTGGCGCTCGCGGGCTCGAGCTCGGTTCGTCGGCGGCGAGAACGGCCGAATCGGAGGGACGCGACGTCCAGCGACCCCGCGCCTTCTTCCGGACGCGTTCGGAGGCCAGTCGTTTCGTCGTCGCACGGAGCGTCGTCCGGTAGCGAAGGTCTGCCTCCGTGTCTCTGTGCCTCCGTGCCTCTGTGCGCGAAGCTCTGCGATCACATTGAAGAGCTTCGCGCACGGAGGCACAGAGGCACAGAGACATGAGACGACGGAATGAAGGACTTTCCCCCCACTTTCCGCGTTGATGAATTGCATGACGCCGCGACGCAGGCATATAAGCAGAGCCGGATTCGATCTCGCCCGCCGCGGACCATTGCCTGCCAGCAAGGAGGCCGCTCCAATGCGTCGATTCCGCCCGACAGCGTTCCTGCTCACAGCCTCGATCGTCGTCGCGACGCTTGTGCCGCAAGCCAGTCGCGTCGTCGACGCCTCGACGGGCGCGGGACTGCGGATCGTCGACGCGGCGGGTAACACGCCGGTGGTGAACGAGGGCGGCCGGATTGCATTGCGTGTGGTGGACGGATCGGGCCGCTCCGTTACGGCTTCGTCGTGGACGATCGACAACAAGTCCATCGGAAAGGTGAAGCGCTCGAACGGACTGCTGCGAGGCAAGGCATTCGGCTTCGCTACCGTGACTGTCGAGACGGCCCAGGGAGCGGTTTCGGGATTCGTCGTCTGCGCACGGGTGCGACAGCAGACCGGCGCTATGACGCAGGGCGACACCAAGACCGACGCAGCCGGGAACGTGTACCTGTCGAGCCCGACGAAACACGTGCTCTACAAGGCGACGGCGGTGTCGGCGGACGTGTTCGCCGGACAGTCGGGAGTGAGCGGCTACGAAGACGGGACGGGTAGCGAAGTGCGGTTCAACGGGCCCGCAGGGATCGGCGTCGACAACCGGAACGACGGCGGGCTCTACGTTGCAGATACTGCGAACCACTGCATCCGCAAGATCAGCTTCCGCGGACGGTCGAGTCTGGCGGTAGGTACGCCCGGACTGGCCGGGACGATGCACGGGGACGAGAACCCGATGGCGGAAACGGTGCTGTCTGGGCCTCGGGGCGTCGCATCGGTCGGATCGTGCATGTTCGTGACGGACACCGGCAACCACTGTGTTTGGTACGTAGACGTGCAGAAACAGCGTGTGCAGCTGGTAGCCGGAGAACCCGGAGAGGCAGGACAAGCGAACGGTGAAGGACGGGCGGCGCGGTTCAATTCCCCGTCGGGGATCACGGTGAATACGCGTGGGAATCTGCTGGCGGTTGCGGACACCGGAAACAACGTCGTGCGGCTGATTGCGATCGTGCCGAGAGGCGACGGCGATGGCGTTGTCGGGCAGGTGACGACACTGGGTCTTGGATCTAGCACGCGAAACGCGCGGATCCTCGAGAAGCTCGGGGAGGATCGCGGGACGGACGAGATCGCGTTCGACGCGCCGGTCTCGGTGAGCTTCGACGGCGTGGACAACGTGTACGTGATCGACAACCAGACGGCGTCGGTCGTGACGCGGCCGTCGGTGACGAGCGGTCGACCGGTGCAGCGTGTGAACCTGGCGCAGGTCGGAACACTCGGCGACCCGGCGAGTGTAGCGGTGCGAAGGACGCAGACGTTCGTGCTCAATGAGGCGGCGACGAGCGAGGCTTCGGCGGTGAATGTGGTTCAGGTTGGCGCGCCGACGATTGCGGGCATCAGTGACGACACTGACCGGCTCGAGGGCGGAAAGGTCGTCACGATCTCAGGGACGAACTTCGCGCCTGAGTCGCGGCTGACGCTCGGAGATGCCGAAGTAGCCAGCTACGAGGTTCGATCCTCGAGAGAGATCGTATTTACAGTTCCGGCCCAGCGGTCTCCGGGCGCCTTGACCCTGACGGTCACGACACGCGGCGGAACCGACCAGACCCGGTTCTACCTCCAGGCCCGTTCGCTAGCCGAGATTTCGGCTCGCGAGATCACTACCGTTGCTGGCGGCGTTCGATACACAGGTGACGGAGGGCTGGCATCAGAAGCGGCTCTTTCGGCACCTACCGGTGTCCAGCTCGACGGCCGGGGCGGGCTCTTCGTCGCAGACACCACGTTCAGCCGTGTGAGACGTGTCGACCGCGATACAGGTCTCGTGACCATATTCGCCGGAAGCGGAGCTCGCGGCGACTCGGGCGACGGATCGCTTGCGACCGCCGCACGTCTGAGCTCTCCGCATTCGGTTGTTCTGGACCCCGGAGGCAACCTCTACATTTCCGACGTGAACGCCGCTCGGATTCGGCGTGTCGACGCCGTTACGGGCAGGATCAGCTCAGTCGTCGGAACCGGAGAGGCGGGCTCGGACGGGAACGGCGGCCCGGCTACCGCAGCCAGGATCTCGGCCCCGCAAGGCCTGGCCTTTGACCGGCGGGGCAACCTGTTCTTCGCCGACGGTCGTGCGAACGTCGTCCGGCGTGTCGACGCGGCAACCGGCATCGTGACCAACGTCGCCGGGACCGGCGTGGCCGGAGATTCGGGCGATGGAGGTCCGGCCCGGCTCGCGCGACTGTCGCAGCCGGAGTCCCTGGCGTTCGATTCGAACCTGAACCTCTACGTCGCCGAGCGCGGGAGCCGCAAGATCCGGCGCATCGACGGCCAGACGCTCGTCATTTCGACGTTTGCCGGCACTGGTGCGGTGGGTTCGTCGGGGGATGGCGGCCCGGCGGTGAACGCGCAACTCGACCCGAGCGGACTGGTGTTCGACGAAGACGACAATCTGTATGTTTCCGATACCGCAGGCCCCGTGATCCGGAGAATCGACGCCGTTACGCGGTTCATCACGACGATCGCGGGAACCGGGGAGCCCGGATTCGATGGGGATGGCGGGCCGGCGACAATGGCCAGATTGTTTATTCCCCGGGGCCTCACTCTTGGCGCGACCCGCGAGCTGTACTTCAGCGATTCGGGAAACCACCGGATTCGCAGCATCGATCTCGATAGCGGAATAATTTCGACGCTGTTTGGAGTGAGCATCCCGATGGACTCGGGAGATGGGAGTCCGGCAATTCGTGCTCACCTCGCCGCCTGCAATGGACTCGTTCTGGACGAAGCCGGCGACGTTCTCATCGCCGAAAGCGGACTCGATCGAATACGCCGGCTGAGGACGGCCGATGGGACGATCGAGACGATCGCGGGCACGGGCGAGACGGGATACTCGGGGGATGGTGGTCCCGCCGTCGCTGCCAGGCTCAACGCGCCGAAGGGCCTGGCCATCGATCCTGAGGGACGGGTCGTGGTCTCCGACACGCTGAATCATTGCCTTCGCCGCATAGAGAACGGCAACATCGAAACGATCGCCGGCACGGGGACCGGAGGCTACAGCGGTGACGGAGGGCCGTCGCGGCAGGCATTACTGAACCTGCCCGGCGGAGTCGTCATCGACGATGCCGGGACCATCTACTTCGCCGACACCGGCAACAACTGCATTCGTCGCATCGACTCGGGCGGCACGATCACGACGATCGCCGGCACGGGCGTCGGAGGATTCGGCGGCGACGGCGGTCCGGCACTTGCGGCGCGGCTCGCGGCGCCATTCGGACTTGCCTTCGATCGAACGGGCGGACTCCTGGTTGCGGATCAGCTCAACAACTGCATCCGCCGTGTCGACCTGGCGTCCGGAATCATCACCCGGATTGCGGGCACCACGATTACCGGCTTCAGCGGCGACGGAGGACCGGCTCTGACGGCGAAGCTGAAACAGCCGGATTTCATTGGAGTCGACGGAGTCGGCAACATCCTCGTTGCAGACACACAGAACCTTCGTATTCGCCGAATCGACGCTATGTCGGGACGTATCGGGACGCTCGCCGGGACGGGCGATTTCGGCTACGTGGGCGATGGCGGGCCGTGCGGGGAAGCCGAGTTGGCGGAGCCCGAGGGGGTGCTCGTTGACCGGGCCGGCAACGTGTACTTCGCCGACGCGCTCAACGGAGCGATCCGGGTGATCAAACAGGCGGCGGCGCCGACGTCGTGAGTTCGCAAACCGGCAAGGCCGCAATGGCTATATGTTTTGTGCTCTCCGTGCCTCCGTGTTCTCTGTATTCCAGCGGAATTGCCGTGGGCGTACAGAGAACACAGAGGCAGAGAGAGCGCAGAGTGTTGAAGGAAAACGGCGTGGCGGTACGCGTTCTTTGTGCGGGGCCGCGTGGTTGGTTGGCCGGAGTGAATGGACTAGGATTCCGGCCAGCTCGCTCCAACTCGCGGTTCCGTGTGCGGAGCGTCCGCAAATACTGAACCGCGCACGGTCGCGATCCGGCCTGGGGACCATCAACGAGATCGCACCCTCCCTCGGGAGCTGATCCATGAAGAACACAGCGAGTTTCCTTCTCATTGTCGCGCTGGTAATTCCGTTCACGGCGCACCATGCGGCCGCTGCGCTGGTTCGGCTTGACACCGCGCCGGCATCGCCCGGCAACGGACTGCGGATCCTGGGTCCTGAACCCGGGAACGCGACGACGCCGGTGGTCAACGAGGACAAGGCTCTGAATCTTCGCGTTGTAGACGGCACGGGTCAGGGCGTCGCGGTAACGCAGTGGACGAGCGACAACCCGAAGATTGCGAAGGTGACAAAGAAGGGTGTGCTCAAGGGCATCCAGTACGGCTTTGCGCTCGTGACGGCGAGCACCAGTCGCGGACCGGTGAGCGCGTTCGTCGCCGTTGCGCGGGTGACGCCGCGGCGTGGGGCAATGGCGCAGGGGGACACGAAGGCGGACACGGGCGGGAACGTGTACCTCTCGAGCCCGACGCGACACGTGATCTACCGGGCGACGGCGGTCACGGCGAGCGTGCTGGCGGGATCTACCGGGAACAGCGGCTTCGCGGACGGGGTGGGTTCGGAGGCACGGTTCAACGTCCCGACGGGTCTCGCAGTCGACAACCGAGCGGACGGCGGGGTGTACGTCGCCGACTCGATGAACAGCTGCATCCGGAAGATCAGCCCGTCTGGACGGGTGACGGTCGTCCTTGGTACGCCGCAGGTCGAAGGCACGATGTTCGGTGACGCGACTCCGGTGTCGGAGGCCGTGATGCGGGGGCCGAGCGGCGTGGCGTCGGTCGGGCGCGACTTCTACTTCGCGGACACGGAGAACCACGCGATCTATTACGCGAACTTCCAGAAGGGAGAGGTGCGGTTGCTGTGCGGCTCTCCGGATGAGCCGGGGCTGACGGACGGCGCATTCCGGACGGCACGGTTCAACCGTCCGACGGGACTGGCGATCAGCGCGAGCGGAAGGGTGCTGGCGGTGGCCGACACGGGCAACAACGTGATCCGGCTGGTGGGACTGACCGAGGACGCGGACGGAAACGTGAGGGGCGAGGTGTCGACGCTCGGAGTGGGATCGAGCGCGCGCGGTGTCGAGATGGCTAAGGCGTGGCGGGGAGACGACCCGGGAGATGCCATTGCGTTCACAGGGCCGAAGTCGGTGAGCTTCGACGCGACGGAGAACGTCTACGTCGTGGATGAGACGGGAGCGAGCGTCGTGACACGGCCGAACGGCGAGCTGCCGGAAAAGGTGGACCTGGCGCAGCCGGGATTTCTTGGCGATCCGGCGAGCGTGACGGTGCGCGGGACGCAGGCCTTCGTGCTCGACGAGTCGGCGGCGGGCGACGACCAGGCCATTCTCGTGGCGGAGGTCGGGGCCCCCCGAATCGACCGGGTGACGCCGTCGACGGGAGGCCTCGCGGGAGGCGAGCCGGTCGTCATCCGGGGGCAGAACTTCTCGAAGGAGGCCGTCGTGACGATCGGAGGCGCGCAGGTCACCGACTACCGCGTCCGAAGCTCGCGCCGAATCGAACTCACCGCTCCGCCGCAGACCGCACCCGGAGGACGAACATTGACGGTGCTGACGAGAGGCGGCGCGGCGCAGACGCTCTTCGCCGTGCAGGCCAAGCCGTTGTCGGCGCTCGCGCCCGGCGAGATCACGACGGTCGCGGGAGGGATTCCGTACATCGGGGACGGAGGTTCGGCGGTCTCGGCAAACATCGGCTCCCCCGAAAAACTTGCGTTCGACGGGTCGGGCAATCTCTATATCGCTGATACGGGCAACCACCGTGTCCGGAGAGTGGACGTGACGGGGACGATCACGACGGTCGCAGGCACCGGCGAGAAGGGTTACGACGGAGACGACAAGCCCGCCACGTCCGCCCGACTCAACACTCCTTCGGGTGTGGCCGTTGACGGAGCGGGCAATGTCTACATCGCGGACACGGGCAACCGTCGGATTCGCCGGGTGGATACATCGGGACGGATCACGACCGTCGCAGGGACGGGGGGCTATGGGTATGACGGGGACGACAAACCCGCCACGGAGGCTGCGCTCGCCGATCCGAACGCGGTGGCGGCTGATGCGTCGGGGAACGTCTACATTGCGGACACCTACAACAATCGAATCCGACGGGTGGACACAACAGGTCGGATCACGACGGTGGCGGGCACGGGCAACGCTGGATACGACGGTGACGACAAGCCCGCCACGACGGCGGGCCTGAACCTGCCGCGCGGCGTGACGGTCGATGCGGCGGGGAACGTGTACATCGCGGATGTCAGCAACGACCGTATCCGGCGAGTCGACCCGACCGGGCAGATCACGACGGTCGCGGGCACCGGCACACGGGGATTCGACGGAGACGGCGGGCCTGCCATCGCGGCGGCCCTCGACGAGCCAGGTGACGTGGCAGTCGACGGATCGGGAAGACTGTTCATTGCGGAACACGGCAACCGCCGCATCCGGCTGGTGGATACGGCGGGGCGAATCACGACGGTCGCCGGTTCGGGCGGCCGAGGATACGACGGTGACGACAAGCCCGCGACCTCGGCGAGTCTCTCGAGCCTGCGAGGCATGGCGGTCGACGGGTCGGGCAACGTCTACATCGGGGACACCGATAGCCACCGAATCCGGCGTGTCGACGCGGCGGGGCAAATCTCGACCGTCGCGGGGACGGGCCAGTTCGGCTTTGATGGGGACGACAAGCCCGCCACGTTGGCGCGCCTCTACGAGCCTGAAGGCATCGCGTTCGACCGATCGGCCGGGTTCTACATCGCCGATACGCATAACGGCCGAATCCGGCGGGTCAATGCCAGCGGACAGATCACAACCATCGCGGGTACGAGTGATTATGGCTACA
Organism: uncultured Clostridia bacterium; assembly: GCA_964591515.1. GTDB lineage: Bacteria > Acidobacteriota > Blastocatellia > UBA7656 > JADIYM01 > JADIYM01. Next base: position 24,030 of record CAZQBW010000012.1, on the reverse strand, counting down.
ACGGTGACGACCAGCCCGCAACGTCTGCGCGCCTCTATGGACCGCGAGCCATAGCATTCGACAGGCAGAGCAATCTCTTCATCGCGGACGCCGACAACAACCGGGTTCGTCGGGTGGACGTGACGGGGCAGATCACGACCGTTGCGGGCACAGGCATACCGGGTTACGACGGAGACGACAAACCCGCCATTTCGGCTCGGATCTCAGGTCCACTGAGCATTGCAATCGACCGGTCGGGAAATCTCTACCTGACGGACCAGAGTCGCATCCGGCGCGTGGACGCGATGGGCCGGATCACGACGGTGGCTGGGACGGGCGAAGATGGTTACGACGAAGACAACAAGCCTGCTGCGACGGCCCGCCTCAATCATCCGGGGGGCGTTGCGGTCGACGGTTCTGGCAATCTCTACATTGCAGATACCAACAACCACCGCGTCCGGCGAGTCGACACCTCGGGCCGGATCACGACGGTGGCGGGAACGGGCGAAGAGGGCTACGACGGGGACGGGGGGCCAGCCACTTCGGCTCGCATCTACCGGCCCCAGGACGTGGCGGTTGACGATTCGGGCAATCTCTATTTCGCGGGCCAGTATGACCGACGGATTCGGCGCGTGGACCCGATGGGGCGAATCTGGACCGTCGCCGGCACTGGCGACAATGGCTACTATGGCGATGAAAAGCCGGCGATCGAGGCTCACCTCGGCGGCCGCACAGGCCTGGCGGTGGACGGGAGGGGAAATCTCTACATCGCTGATACGAGCAACAACGCGATCCGCGTGATTCGCCAGCCAGCCGCCGCCGTTTCCAGTTCTCTTGCGCGAAGCGCCCTGGAGAGCGGCGCGCAGCGCCTGTCTGGCTACTTGCCATCGTCGATGTCGGGAGGAATCCAAAGCGACGCTTCACGCCGCTTTCCAAACAGCGCCATACACCTGCCCCGGTCACGGGAGCTCGGAAGGGAGCTCCGCGCGCCTGAGCATCCACGTCATCGAGTGTCCGGAGCACGAGGCATCGGCGTAGCCATTGCGAGAGAGCCAATCCGAGGTTGCCTGCAGTGCGGAGCAACCTTGATGCCGTACGTCTGACACCAGGAGCCTGGACATGAGACACGCAGCGAGTCTCATTCTGATTCTCGCACTGTCCGCACCGTTCACGGTGGATCGGGCAGATGCTGCGGGTGCGGCCGCTTCTCCCGGCAACGGTCTGCGGATCCTTGGTCCGGCACCCGGCAATGCCACGACGCCTGTGGTCAACGAACTCGGGAAGCTGAAGCTGCGTGTCGTCGACGCGAATGGCCAGGACGTGTCCGTCACGCGGTGGACGACCGACAGCCCGTCGATCGCGAAGGTGACGAAGAAGGGCGTGCTGAAGGGGCGGGTGTTCGGCTTCGCCCTCGTGACAGCGAGCACGGGTAGGGGCGACGTGTCCGCATTTGTCGCCGTCGCGCGCGTGACACCGCGTCAGGGCGCGATGGCGCAGGGCGACACGAAGGCGGACACGGGTGGAAACGTGTACCTCTCGAGTCCGTCGCGGCACGTGATCTACCAGGCGACGGCGGTCTCGGCGAGCGTGCTGGCGGGTTCGACGGGAAACAGCGGCTTCGCGGACGGCGTCGGGGACCAGGCTCGATTCAATGTCCCGACGGGACTAGCGGTCGACAACCGAGCGGACGGCGGGGTGTACGTCGCCGACTCGATGAACAGCTGCATCCGGAAGATCAGCCCGTCTGGACGGGTGACGGTCGTCCTTGGTACGCCGCAGGTCGAAGGGACGATGTTCGGGGACGCGACGCCAGTGTCGGAAGCGGTGATGCGTGGCCCGAGCGGGGTGGCATCGGTGGGACGAGACTTCTACTTCGCGGACACCGAGAACCATGCGATCTACTACGCGAACTTCCAGAAGGGTGAGGTGCGGCTGCTGTGCGGGTCGCCGGACGAGCCCGGGAACACGGACGGAGGATTCCGGACGGCGAGGTTCAACCGTCCGACGGGCCTTGCGATCAGCGCGAGTGGGCGGCTGCTCGCGGTGGCGGATACGGGAAACAACGTGATCCGGCTGGTGGGGCTGACCCAGGACGCGGACGGAAACGTCCGGGGCGACGTGTCGACGCTCGGGGTGGGGTCGAGCGCGCGCGGGGTGGAGATGTCGAAGGCGTGGCGTGGCGACGATCCGGGAGACGCGATCGCGTTCACGGGACCGAAGTCGGTGAGCTTCGACGCGACGGAGAACGTCTACGTCGTGGACGAGACGGGAGCGAGCGTCGTGACGCGGCCGAACGGGCAGCTGCCGGAGAAAGTCGATCTCGCGCAGCCGGGGACGCTCGGGGATCCTGCGAGCGTGACAGTGAAGGGAACGCAGGCGTTCGTGCTCAACGAGGCGGCGCAAGCAGAGGCGGACGCAATTCGTGTTGCCGAAGTAGGCGCGCCGGTCATCGATCAGGTAACGCCGGCGCTCGGACCGCTGGCTGGCAGCGAAGACGACGTGGTGATCGACGGGCAGAACTTCTCGAAGGAAGCCGTCGTGACGCTCGGCGATCGCGAGATCACGGACTTCGTCGTCGAGAGCGCGCGGCGGATCCGGATCCTGCGAACGCCGGCGCAGGACGCTCCCGGGAATCGAACCTTGACCGTCCTGACGAGAGGAGGCGCGGCGCAAACCGTCTTTACGTTTCGAGGGCTTCCAATTTCGGAGATCGCGGCCGGCGAGATCACAACCGTGGCGGGAGGTGTTCCGTACATCGGCGACGGCGGTGGGGCGAAAGTCGCCCGCTTGGCCGGTCCAACGAGCGTTGCAGTGGACGGCGCCGGGAATCTCTACATTGCCGATCCCGGCAGCAGTCGCATTCGCCGTGTCGACGGCTCGGGACGGATCACGACGGTTGCCGGAACAGGCGTGCCGGGGTACGACGGTGACGACAGACTCGCCACGTCTGCCAGAATCAACGGCCCGGTCGGAGTCGCGGTGGATGATGCCGGCAATCTGTACTTCGCGGATACCGGAAACAGCCGCATACGACGCGTAAGCACAGCCGGCCAGATTTCGACGGTCGCGGGAACGGGCATTTCCGGCTACGACGGCGACGACAAGCCCGCCACTTCCGCGAGCCTCAGCTTCCCCGACAGTGTTGCCGTCGACGCTGCCGGAAACGTCTTCATCGTGGATACCGGAAACAACCGGATCCGAAGGGTCGACACGACGGGACGGATTTCAACCGTCGCAGGGACTGGCGTGCTTGGCTACGACGGAGACAACAAGCCCGCCACGTCGGCGAGACTTCGCCTGCCGTCCGGTGTGGCCTTTGACGATGCCGGGGGCTTCTACATCGCGGACAGCTTCAACCATCGAATTCGGCACGTGGACGCGTCGGGCATAATCACGACGGTTGCGGGAACGGGGGTGCAAGGCTACGACGGGGACAACAAGCCGGCCGTCGTGGCGAGTCTCAACGCACCGCAGGAGCTGGCGAGCGACAGGGCGGGCAACCTCTACATTGCCGATTTCCTCAACCATCGCATCCGACGGTTGGATTCGACGGGGCAGATCACGACCGTGGCGGGAACGGGTGAGCCGGGCTTCGACGGAGACGACAAGCCCGCCTCGTCTGCCCGCCTCGCACTCCCGAATGGCGTGACGCTCGACAGGACGGGCAACGTCTATGTCGCCGATTCCAGCAACGGACGCATTCGGCGCGTCGATGCGACCGGATCGATTGCCACCGTTGCGGGCACGGGCAGCCTGACGAACTACGATGGTGACGAGAAGCCGGCCATTGCGGCCGGCGTTAGCTTTCCATTCGCCGTCGCGATTGACGCCGAGGGCACACTCTACATTGCGGACTCCGGCGATCACCGGATTCGACGGGTTGACGTATCCGGGCAGATCACGACGGTCGCAGGAACGGGCGAGAAAGGCTACGACGGGGACGACAAGCCCGCCACGTCGGCGAGTCTCAGCCTACCGCAGGGAATTGCCGTCGACGGAGACGGCAATCTCTACATCTCGGATACCGCCAACAGTCGGATCCGGCGGGTGGACACGACTGGGCGGATCACAACGGTGGCGGGCACGGGCACGCTCGGGTATGACGGCGACGACAAGCCCGCCACGTCTGCACGCATTGCGGGCCCCCAGGGGATCGCTGTCGACCGCTCGGGCAATCTGTACGTGGCGGACCGGAACAACCACCGCATCCGGCGTGTGGACGCAGCCGGGTTGATCACGACGGTCGCGGGTACGGGCGTGTCCGGGTACGACGGTGACAACAAGCCGGCGACGTCGGCCCGCCTTTCGTCACCTCAGGACGTCGCAGTGGACGGTGAGGGCAACCTGTACATTGCCGACGCACTCAACGATCGCATCCGCCGTGTGGACCCGATCGGGAACATCACGACCGTTGCGGGCACGGGTGTGCCCGGCTTCAACGGAGACGGCGGGCCTGCGACCGACGCTCGCCTCAGGGTACCCCTGGGCATCGCTCTCGATGGCACGGGAGGTCTATACATCGCCGACAGCGGCAACAACCGCATCCGTCACGTGGACGCGGCCGGACAGATCACGACGGTCGCCGGTACCGGATCACGAGGGTACGACGGAGACGGTGAGCCCGCGATGTCCGCAAGTTTCAACAGCCCTCAGGGGATGGCCGTCGACGGGTCGGGCAATCTCGTCATCGCGGATACCAGTAACAGTGCCGTCCGAGTCGTGCGTCTCGCGGAGGCCAGTTCGAACGCCGCCGAAGCGCGGAACGACCTGGAGAGCGGCGTCAAGCGCCGCATTGAATTCCCCTCTCTGCGTCGAGTTCGAGAAGAATCCAATGCGGGGTCTCACACCGCTCTCCAGTGCGCTTCGCAAAGGAGGCACGTCAGGGCCCCGTCACCACCGGCATTTCCACGAAGCTCGCCTTCCCGGGCGCGTGGAAGATCCGCTGCGTGGCCTTCCGGTAGTCCTCCGGCTTCGCCCAGAAGATGTTCGGCACGAACGTCTGCGGGTTCCGGTCGTAAAGCGGGAACCAGCTCGACTGGATCTGCACCATGACGCGGTGGCCCGGCTTGAACACGTGGTTCACAGTCGGCAGCGCGAACCGGTACAGCAGCGGCTCGTTCGGCGTTAGCGCCTTCGGCGTCTCGAAGCTCTCCCGATACCGCCCGCGGAAGATGTCCATCGAGACGGCGAGCTGGAATCCACCCATTTCCGGTTGCGCCGCAACCTGGTCCGGATACACGTCGATCACCTTCACCACCCAGTCGGAATCGGTGCCGCTCGTCGACGCGACGAGGTTCGCCATCGGCTGACCGCTGATTTTGAGCGGCGCCGTCAGTACATCCGACACGAAGACAGCGACGTCCGTTCGGCCGGAAGCCTCGCGCTGGTCGTCGACGAGCCATCGCGACCAGCTCGTCATGTCGATCGGCCGCGCGCGGTACGGAACGGGCTTGGCCGGATCCGAGATGTATTCGGCGAACTCGGCGCCGCCGGCGGCCGGAGCGTCGAATCCGAGTTTCATTCCGGGCCTGAGGTAAAGCGGTTTCGCCTGCACCGTGCAGCCGCTCGGGCAGCCGGCGGGCCACGACGAAAGTCGCCGCCACGCGTTCGTCCCGGTCTCGAACGCCGTGACCGGGGCGACGTCGGCTTTCGGTGCGCCGTCCTTCAGGTATTGATCGAGGAACGGCCGCAGTACCTCTCGGCGGAACCAGAGCGCCGTGTTCGCGTCGAACTTGATCGATCCGAGTTGGCTGCCGTCGGCGATTTCCTGCCCGTGATGCCACGGACCCATGACGAGAAAGACCTTGTCGTTTGCGGTGTCCTTCGGCTCCATCGCCTTGTAGACCGCGATCGCGCCGTAGATGTCTTCCTGGTCCCACAGGCTGTGGACGATCATCGTCGGGACGGTCAGCGGCTGGGCGGCGAGCAGCTTGTCGACGGCCTGGTCGCGCCAGAAAGCGTCGTAGCTCGTGTGCTCGAGCAGCTTGCGCCAGAAGCCGAGCTGCTCGAGACCGCGGCGGCGGCCGAGCTCGCCCGCCGACCCGGCTTCCATGAACATGTCGTAGTCGTCGTGGTGGCTCTTCCACCAGGTGATGTCGTTGCCGCGCGTCGCCTGCTGGTCGTGGATGTAGTCGGCAAACTCCTGGCGATACGCGCCGTTGTGGAACCAATCGTCGCCCATCCAGCCGTCCACCATCGGATTCATCGGGACCGAGACCTTGAGTGCCGGGTGCGGGTTGAAGAGCGCCATGAGGGGCAGGAACCCGTCGTACGAGATGCCGAGGATGCCGACCTTGCCGTTGGTCTCGGGGATGTTCTTCACGAGCCAGTCGATGGTGTCGTAGGTGTCTGTCGCGTGATCGACGGGCGTCGGATTCTGCGGTCCGTGAAGCGGACGGTTCATGACGTAATCGCCCTCGGAACCGTGCTTGCCGCGGATGTCCTGGACGACGCGGATGTACCCGCCCTCGACGATCACGTCGGTGGCGTTGTCGTAGCCCTGCAGGTTGGTCGCGAGGTTCGAGCTCGGGGTGTGGGTCGTCAGATCGTCCGCGTCGTACGGCGTTCGCGTCAGGAGGATCGGCGCGCTCTTGGCGCCCTTCGGCACGAGGATGACGGTGTGGAGTTTCACTCCGTCCCGCATCGGGATCATTACGACGCGCCGCTCGTGATCGAAGGATGTCGTCACGGGCTCGAACTTGGCCGGGGTTTCGCTCGGAAAGTCGGGGTACATCGGCGGCGCCTTCGCGTCCTGCGCGGACACTGGTCCGGCCTGGAACGCGAATACGAGGAGAGCGGCAAGCGCGACAAGTGCGACGGGACGGTCGATACGCTTCACAAGCGGTTCCTCCAGAAGTGAGAAGGGCGAGGCCGCGAGAGTAGCACTTTCTGCACAAAGGACCTGAGAGAAAAGGGTCGGGATTTGCGCGTTGTTGAATGCGAGGCTGCGTGCTTGGCTGACCGCACCGGGTGGTCTAGGATTCCACCGGATCGACCAACGGGCACGGGTTCCCCGCCACTCCGTCTCTTCGCGCCATGTGAGGAGGTCCAAATGCGCGTCACCATCTGGCGCCAGCGTTCTTCAGTATCTCCGCGGTTCCGCGTGAGTGCCCGAGGACTGTCGAGTTTACTGATTGTCGTGCTTGCGACTGCCTGGTTAACCGTCGCGCCGCGTGCGGCCGCCTCACCTGGCCCCGTGCTGCGTATCGTCGACGCGGCAGGAAACACGCCGGTGGTGAACGAAGGCGGGCGAGTGGCGCTGCGGGTCGTCGATGGATCGGGCAACCCGGTTTCGGCGTCGTCGTGGTCTTCAGACAACAAGACGGTCGGAAAGGTAAAGCGGACCAACGGACTGCTTCGTGGCAGGTCGTTCGGGTTTGCGACGGTGACGGCCCAGACGTCGCAGGGACCGGTGTCGGGATTCGTCGTGTGCGCGCGGCTGCGGCGGCAGAACGGCGCGATGACGCAGGGCGACACGAAGACGGACACTGGAGGAAACGTGTACCTGTCGAGCCCCGTGCGCCACGTGCTCTACAAGGCGACGGCGGCGTCTGCGGACGTGTTCGCGGGCCAGACGGACGTAAGCGGATACCAGGACGGGACGGGAGGCGGGGTGCGGTTCAACGGTCCTGCCGGAATCGGGGTCGACAACCGTGCCGAGGGCGGGCTGTACGTGGCGGACTCGGCGAATCACTGCATACGGAAGATCGATTTCCGATCCCGGTCGAGCCTTGCGGCGGGGACGCCGGGGTTCGAGGGAACGATGTACGGGGACGAGAACCCGATCTCGGAGGCGATGTTCACGAATCCGCGTGGCGTGGCGAGCGTGGGAGCGAACCTGTACGTGACGGACACGGGCAACCACTGCGTGTGGTACGTGGACGTGCAGCGGCAGCGGGTGCAGTTGGTGGCGGGGGAGCCGGGCGAGGCGGGCAACACCAACGGCGAAGGCCGCGCGGCGCGGTTCAACAGTCCGTCGGGGATCACGGTGAACACGCGGGGGAACCTGCTGGCGGTGGCGGACACGGGAAACAACGTGGTGCGGCTGATCGCGATCGTGCCGCGGGGCGACGGGGACGGGGTGATCGGGCAGGTGACGACGCTCGGGCTCGGGAGCAGTGCGCGCAACGCTCGGATCCTGGAGAAGCTCGACAGCGATCGGGGAACGGACCAGATCGCGTTCGACGCGCCGGTGTCGGTGAGCTTCGACGGAGTGGACAACGTGTACGTGATCGACCGGCAGACGGCGTCGGTGGTGACGCGGCCGTCGGCGGCGAGCGGACGGCCGGTGGAGCAAGTGGACCTGGCGCAGGTGGGAACACTCGGCGACCCGGCATCGGTTACGGTACGGCGCACGCAGGCGTTCGTACTCGACGAAGCCGCGACGAGCGACACGACTGCGGTGAACGTTGTGGAGGTGGGAGCACCGACGATCACGACGGTGACGCCGGATACGGCGCGGCTCGAAGGCGGACAGCGAGTGACGATCACTGGGACGAACTTCGCTCCGGAGTCGAAGTTGACGCTCGGTGACGCCGAAGTGACGAGTTACACAGTTAGAAGCTCGACCCGGATAAGGTTCGTCGTGCCGCCGCAAAGAGCGCCCGGCAGGCGGACGTTGACTGTCATTACTCGAGGAGGCGTTGCTCAAAGGGAGTTTGGCGTGCAGTCGGCGCCACTATCGGAGCTTGCCGCGGGTGAGATTACGACGATCGCCGGCGGAATCGCCTACGTCGGAGATGGCAATCCGCCGCTCAGCGCATCCCTTGCTTTTCCAGAAGGAGTTGTCGTTGATGCGTCGGGAGATGTCCTGATCGCGGACTCGGGTAACAATCGCGTAAGGAAAGTGGACGCGCAGACTGGAATAGTAACGACGATCGCGGGAACGGGAGAGAGTTTCTCCGGGGGAGACGGCGGCCCGTCGTCGAGCGCGAGCTTGTATACTCCCGAGGCAGTTGCAGCGGACGGTGCTGGAAATGTGTACGTCGGGCAGACCGGCGGCAAACGCGTCAGCAAAGTCGACGCGAACACTGGACTCATCACCACGATCGCAGGAAACGGGGAAGGAGGATTCAGTGGTGACGGCGGTCCCGCCGCGAGCGCCAGGCTCGGCGCGGCGCGCGGCGTTGCGGTCGACGCCGACGGCAACGTGCTCATCGCGGACTCGAGCAATAATCGTGTCAGACAGGTGGACGCGCGGACTGGGATCATCACGACGATTGCAGGAACCGGCGAGGAAGGGTTTGGTGGCGATGGTGGGCCCGCGACTTCTGCCAAGCTGTGGAATCCGGTTGGTGTTGCGATTGATGGAACCGGAGGCATCCTTGTCGCAGAGTTCAGTGGCAATCGTATCCGGCGGATAGACCGGCTGAACGGAACAATAGCGACAGTCGCAGGAACCGGAGAGCAGGGCTTTGGTGGTGATGGCGGCCCGGCGGCCGGCGCGAAGCTCTTCGGCCCCTGGGCCGTGGCCATTGACGGAACCGGTAATCTTCTGATCGCTGACAGCAACAATCTACGCATCCGGAGAGTGGACGTTCAGACCGGTATCATCTCGACAGTTGCCGGAAACGGTGAGTTCGATTTCGGCGGAGACGGAGGCCCGGCCACCAGTGCGAAGCTGGCGGGTACATACGGAGTTGCGGTAGATGCGATTGGAGACGTGCTGATCGCGGACACCTTCAACCACCGCATTCGTATCGTCGACGCCGCGACGGGAACGATATCGACTGCGGTCGGTACGGGTGAAATGACTTTTAGGGGTGACGGCGGACCCGCGACTTTCGCGAAGCTCAACGTCCCGCATGGCGTTTCGGCCGACGAGAACGGAAACGTGCTGATTGCTGACACCCTGAACCATCGCATTCGCGAGGTCTCGATGCAGACCGGAATCATTGCCACCATTGCCGGAAGTGGGAAGGCTGGTTACAGCGGGGACGGCGGGCCTGCCGAAGTCGCGGGTCTCAACTTCCCCTGTGGGGCGACGACTGACAAGTCGGGAAACGTTCTGATTGCCGACACTTCCAACAACCGCATCCGCAAGGTTGACAGAGACACGGGCTCAATCACGACGATTGCGGGGACCGGCATTGGTGGTTTCGGCGGCGACGGAGGGCCTGCGACCAGCGCGTTACTCTCTCTACCGCACGGTCTCGTCGTCGACGGTGACGGAAACCTGCTGATCGCCGACGAGCTCAACCATCGAATCAGAAAAGTTGATGGACAGAGCGGGATCATCACCACGATCGCCGGAACTGGCGAATACGGATTCGGTGGGGACGGCGGTCCTGCGACGGATGCCAAGTTGGCATCGCCGGCTGGTCTGGCAGTCGATGCCGCGGGCGACGTGCTTATCGCGGACAAGGACAACCACCGAATCCGGAAAGTGGACGTCCGTAACGGCACCGTCACGACGATCGCCGGGAACGGCGAACGAGGCTACGGCGGTGACGGCGGCCTTGCGACTAGCACGGGACTCAACGATCCGGCGAGCGTTGCTGTGGACGGCGCGGGTAACGTACTAATCACCGACTTCTCCACCAATCGCATTCGCAGGGTCGACGCCCAAACGGGGATCATAACCACGATCGCCGGCGACGGGGTGTTGGGTTATGTAGGGGACGGAGGTCCGGCCGAAGACGCCCGTCTCGACGGCCCCAATGCCGTGTCAATCGACCGGTCAGGAAACGTACTCATTTCGGATGCCCTCAACAACGCGATCCGCGTCGTCAAAGGTGTCGCCCTACAGGCTGTGTCATTACCGGTGCCGGCTGCCTGCCGCAGATCCGTCGATGAGATTGCCGGCGGGCTCGACGGCGGGTTCAGGACTGAGCTATCCGGCTATTTGACTAGTTCACTATCCACTACAAAGGCGGGCCGATTGGAGACGGGCCGTGCGGTCTTGAGGAAACACGATGTGCTGTCTCGGTGGAAGCGTTCGAGCGCGGAAGGCGTTGATGTGCGGTCTCATCGCGGTCCTGGCATTGATCCCCGACGCTTCCGTGCCCGCACAGACCACCACCGGCTCGATCATCGGCACGGTCTATAACCAGACGGGCGCCCCGCTCGCGGGCGTCAAGATTACAGCGATCAACAACGACACGGGCGATACCCGGACGGGACTCACCGGCGTCGACGGCTCGTACCGCATACCGCTGATGCCGCCTGGACGGTATTCGGTCCGCGCGTCGCTCGCCGGGTTTGCCGACGGCGCGACCGCGATCACCGTCCCGCTCAACGCAAAGGTCACGTTCGTGCCGCCGATCACGCTCGGGCCCCCATCGGCGGGCGCTGCGACAGGCGCCGCCGGCGGTGGGTCGACACCAGGAGTCAATACGGCGAACCTCGTCGCCATCGAAGACGCCACGCGTCGCGGCAACTTCAACACCGTCCAGCTCGAGTCCCTGCCGCTCGGAGGCGCACGCAGCTTCGACCAACTCGCTCTGCTGCTGCCGGGCGTCGCCCCAGCGCCCGCGACGACGGGGGCGAACGGCCCCGGCGTAGGTCCAGGCGTCGGCACGGCCGGCCAGTTCTCGGTGAACGGTCAGCGCGCGCGGGCCAACAACTTTACCATCGACGGGTCCGACAACAACGACCAGGACATCGGCGTCCGGCGGCAGGGATTCGTGATCACGGCGCCGCAGTCGCTCGAGTCCGTGCAGGAATTCCAGATCTCGACGCTGCTCGCCGACGCTGAGGCCGGACGCAACACCGGCGGGCAGGCGAATGCCGTCAGCCGATCGGGCGCGAATGCAGTCCGCGGCGAACTGTACGGGTACTTCACCGATTCGGCGCTCAACGCGCGCGACTTCTTCGACTACGGTGACATCGTCACGGGGCCGTTCGGCGAACAGATCGAGAACCCGTCCGAAAGCCCGTTCACCCGATATCAGTTCGGCGCCACGATCGGAGCGCCGATCATCGAGAATCGCTGGCACATCTTCGCAGCCGCCGAGCGGCTCGCGGTTCATACGACGCGCGAGACGCACTTCGTCACGCCGACGCGCGCCGATAGGAACCGGGCGTTCCAGCTCGCGAATTCGCGCAGTTTCCTCGGGTTCGACGTGCTCTTCCCGGGCTTCTACCCCGAGCCCAACAACCCCGGAGGCCCGTACGCCGACAACACGTTGACGCAGTTTCTCGAAGCGAGCGGCGACGGCTGGCTCGCGACGGTCAAGACCGACTATCAGACAGCGGTCTTCTCGAAGCCGACGACCATCAGCGTTCGGTACACGTTCACGGACGACGAGACGAACATCCCGTCCGTAGACGAGGCCATCAATGGCGGCCTCGTGGCGCGGACGCGAACCCACAACGTCGCGCTCGTCGCCAACAGCCAGATCACCGAGCGCGACGCGAACCAGGTGCGGTTCTCGTTCGGTCGCACGCGGCTCGCATTCGACGAAGTGCCCGGAAGCCCGTTCGTCTTTCAGTCTCCGTTCGGTCTGACCGGTCCCGTCGGCCGGATCCTCATCGCGCCCTTCAGCCCGATCGGCGTCGATCCGTTCACCTTTCCGCAGGGCCGAGCGAACAACACGTTCCAGTTCGCCGACACGTTCACGAAGATGCGCGGTCGGCACGCTCTGAAGTTCGGCGCCGACGTGCGGCGTGTCCAGCTCAACAGCTTTCTCGAGCGAAACAGTCGGGTCCAGGTCGCCTTTTCGTCCAACCGGATCTTGGACCTTGAAGTGCCCGTCGTGATCGAGACGGGAGCAACGTTTGCGGCGCTTGGGGCTCCCTCGGACCTGCAACAATCGGTCTCGACCGAGCCCAATTCGTCGCTCGCGCTCCGGTTCACCGAAGCGAGCTTCTTTGCGCACGACACGTGGCGATTGGGCCGTGACGTGACGCTCTCCGCCGGACTCCGGCACGAATTGAACACCGTGCCGACGGATGCGACTGGCCGCCTCGAAGCCGCGCTCGAGATCGCGGCGACCGGCAACATTCCCGGCAACAACGGTACGCCACCGGCGAGGGAATTCTTCGACGTCCTGGCGGCACAAGGGGCCGTCCTCGAAGGCCGGCGCGAGATTTACGAAGGCGACCACAACAACTTCGCACCAAGAGTCGGACTCGCATGGGACATCGGAGGGCGTGGTCGATACACGCTACGCGCTGGGTACGGGCTCTTTTACGACCCGATTCTCGGCAACGTCGTCAGCCAGTCGCGGAACGTCTTCCCGAGCTTTGTGCCGCTCAACTTCGTCGGCGGGCAGCGATTTCTGAGGACGCTCGAGGTGAATCCGGCGAATCTGCTCGCCGGCAACCTCGTCGTGCCGGGCACCAACCTACTCGCCGTGACGGAGGAATTCCTTCCGACGTTGCTCGGCGGCTTGTTCATCACCGACAGGTTCGCACCGTCGTTTACCCTACCGGAAACGCGGCTGCGGACGCCGTACGTCCATCACTTCGGCGCGACCGCCGAGGCGGCACTCTTCGACCGATATGTCGCGACGGTGGCGTACGTCGGAACGTCGGGGCACAAATTGATCCGGTTCCGGACGCCGAACGGGGGGTCCATGTCTCCGGTCGCATATGGGCCCTTTCTGGATCCGCCCTTCGATATTTTTCCCCTCTTCCCACAGGAGTTGCGCCCACAGCCGCTGCTCGGCGGCTACACGGTCATAGAATCGTCGGCTGGCTCGAGCTACAACTCGCTCCAGGCGTCACTGGCGCGTCGCACCGACCGCGGACTTTCCTTTCAGCTTGCCTACACGTACGCCCACGCGATCGACGACGTCTCGGACGTGTTCGGCGTCGCCGGCGCGCCGCTGCAGGCGCAGGACGAGATCGGGCGCGATGGCGGCCTCAGACTCGAACGAGCGTCGGCGAGCTTCGACGTGCGCCACCGGTTCACGGCGAGCTGGGTCTACGACCTGCCGTTCGGCGAGGGCAACGCGTGGCTCGGCGGATTCCAGTTCTCGGGGATCGCGACGATGCAAACCGGGCAGCCCTTCACGGTGAACTCGAGCTTCGATGCGAACCTGGATGGCAACCTGACCGACAGGCTCGACACGCTGGACGGCCTCACCTTCCTTGACGACGGACGCGTCCGCATCGTGCGCGACCCGAACCGTCCGTTCACGGCGTTCCTTGCGCCGTTCGGGCAACTTGGACCGGAGAGCACGATGTTGCCCCGAAGCGGTTCCATCGGCCGGAACACCTTCCGAGCGGCCGGAATTGCGTCGGTGGACCTCGCGGTGTCGAAGCGCTTCACGTTCGGCAGTCGGCAGTCGCTGAATTTCCGGATCGAGGCCTTCAACGTTCTCAACCGGACGCATTTCGGTGTACCTGTCCGCATCCTGGAATCCCCGGCCTTCGGCTCGTCAGTCACGACGACCGTCCCCGCGCGAGTCATCCAGTTCTCCGCGCGCTTCTCGTTCTAGATGGGAGAGTGTGAAGAATTCACAGGATTTTCGGAGGATGAACAAGAGCTGTCTTTCATGGTTTTCAGGACTCCTGTCAATCCTCCGAAAATCCAGTCAATTCTTCACTCTCTCTATGTTCGAAGAGAGTTCGGCGGCGGCATCGTGACGGAGAAGTCCTCGACGAAGCGGCGGCTGTAGCTCTCGAGCAGCTCACCGACTCGCTCGTCCGACTCGGATGCCACGATCAATCCGGCGTGGAAGTCCTTTTTCAACCGCCAGACGATCTCGGGATCGTCGTACGCCGACGTGTCCGGGTGCTGCTGGTGGGCGAGCGAGATGAGAATGCCCGCCGGACGATCGGTGTGCTCCGGCAGCGAATACCCGCGCCGGCCGGTCGCCAGCTCGATCCGCGCCCACTCCTGCCAGAGATTGATTCCGGACGACGCCTCGACGAGCTCGGCGATGTTCGCGCCGCCGACGCGCGACGCGGTCTCGAGGAAATAGAACTGCCCGGCCTCGTGGCCGCGGATGAACTCGGTGTGCGTAACGCCGCGTACGAGCCCGAGCGCCTTGATTACCTCGCGATTGAGCGCCCTGAGCGTCTGAGCGTCGCCCGACTCGGGAGTCAGCGTCCTGGTAGTGAATATGCCGCCTCCGTGCGCGACGTCGAACGGAGGCTTGCCGTACCGGCTCGGCAGCGCAAACACCACTTCGCGTTCCGACACGATGGAGTCCACGTGGAAGATGTCGCCCGGCACGTACTGCTCGACGAGGAAATACGGATGCCTGTCGTCGAGCTCGTTGAGCGCCGACCACAGCACGCTCACCGATTCGATCTTCCTGATTCCGACCGCCGCGGCTTCGCCGCGCGGCTTGAGGATCCACGGCGGGCTCACCCTCTCGACGAACGCGGCGATCTCGGCGACATTGAGCGTCTGCACGAAGTCAGGGACGACGATGCCGTTGTCGACGGCCGCGACGCGCATCGCGAGCTTGTCGCGGAAGCGGCGCGACGTCGAGTAGCTCATCCCCGGCATGCGCAGGTGTTCCCGCATCATCGCCGCGCATTCGACGTCGAAATCGTCGAGCGCGACGATGCGGTCGAGGCGCCGTTCACGAGAGATGCGATTGACGACACCGAGCACGTCGTTCCATTCGTCGAGCGACTGCAGCGTCTCGAGCTGGTCGATCGATTCCCACGGCCAGTTGGCGTGCGCCCACTTTTCGCGTGTCAGGAGAATCACATGGCAACCCTGCGCCCGGCATTCCCGTATGAACGCGTGCCCTTTCTCGGCACTCGACAGCAGAAGCACGGTCTGGGGCGCATTTTCGCTCATGCGCCGGAGTCTGCCTGTTCGGGTGTTTCAGATCAACGTGGATCTGCGAGAATGGCGCACCACAGCACCGCCCGCACGAAAGGAATGCTCGCAATGACAACACGCAGGTTTCTGGCCGCCACGGCCATCGCCATCCTCGCCGCCGTCGCGGTTTCGCCCGTCGCGCTCGCGCAGTCGCCCGAACGGGTCGATCTCGGCGCGATGACGCGCATCCGGCAGGAGGGACTCAAGAACTCGAAGGTGATGGAAACGATCGCGATGCTCACGGACGTCATCGGTCCGCGGCTGACCGGCTCGCCGGCGCTCAAGCGCGCCAACGAATGGACCCGCGACCAGCTGACAGAATGGGGGCTCGCCAACGCGCGCCTCGAGGCGTGGGGACCGTTCGGACGAGGCTGGTCGCTCGAACATTGCTCCGTCCACATGGTGACGCCGCAGACGGCGCCGCTCATCGCGATCCCCAAGGCCTGGACGCCCGGAACGGGCGGCGTCAAGCGCGGGAAGATCGTCCGCGTGCCGAAGTCGCCCGAGTCGGAGGCCGACCTCGCCGCGCTCAAGGGCAAGCTCAAGGGCGCCATCGTGATGACCGGCAACGAGCGCGCGCTCAAGCCGCTCGACAAGCCCCTGCTCTCGCGCTACACCGACGAGTCGCTCGCGGAAGAGACCACCGTCGAGTTCGGCCCATCCGGCCGTCAGTACGACCTCGAAGCTATCGCCAGGCGCTATGCCTTCGCGAAGACGCTCGCCCAGTTCTGGATGGACGAGGGCGTCGTCGCGGTCATCGAGCCGAGCCCGTGGGACCGCGGCGTCGTCCGCGTGTCAGGCACGAGCGCCTACAAGCCGGGATCGACCAACGGCGTGCCGCAGCTCGTCATGGCGATTGAGCATTACAACCGCATCGCGCGGCTCATCGACCGGAAGATCGACGTCGAGATCGAGCTCGACGTCCGCGCGACGTACTACGACGCGGACCCGATGGCGTACAACACGATCGCCGAGATTCCGGGTACCGACAAGAAGGACGAAGTCGTGATGTGCGGCGCACACCTCGACTCGTGGCACGCGGGGACGGGCGCGACCGACAACGCTGCGGGCAGCGCGGTGATGATGGAAGCGGTGCGCATCCTGAAGGCGTCCGGGCTGCAGCCGCGGCGGACCATCCGCATCGCTCTGTGGACGGGCGAGGAGCAGGGGACCTACGGGTCGGAAGCGTACGTCGCGAAGAACTTCCTGGAGTGGCCTGCGCCGACGGATCCGGCCGAGATCGCGAAGCCGTCGTGGCTGCGGAAGCCGACGGGCCCGCCGATGGTGAAGGCCGACTACGGGAAGCTGTCGGCGTACTTCAACCTCGACAACGGGACGGGTCGGATACGCGGGATCTACGCGGAGGGGAACTCGGCGCTCAATCCGGTATTCAAGGCCTGGATCGAGCCGCTGCGGGACCTGGGAGTTTCGGCGGTGACGGCGCGGGCGACTGGATCGACGGATCACGAGGCGTTCGAGGATGCCGGACTGCCGGGGTTCCAGTTCATCCAGGATGAGGTTGAGTACGCGACGAGCGGGGCGAACGGGCTGACGCACCATTCGAACATGGACGTCTACGACCGGGTGCAGCGCGAGGACCTGATGCAGGCGTCGATCGTCGTGGCGGCGTTTCTCTACAACGCGGCTACGCGCGACGAGATGCTGCCGCGCAAGCCGACGCCGACGATGAAGCCGTAGATCAGAGAAAAGTAGGCGTTGCCGCACAGAGAGCACAAAGTCACAGAGAACACGAAGGACAGCATTCATTCGGATCGTTCTTCGTGCTCTCTGTGACTTTGTGCTCTCTGTACGGCAACGCCTTCTGCATTCCCATGCTTCCCTTTGCAATTTCGTGCTTGACCTGAGTCGCTCGAGTCCCCATACTGCGGCCCGGTAATGACCACCACCCTTCACACTGCAACGTCCTGGCCGGCCGGAATTTCCCGTCCGAGCGGCGTGCGCGTGTCTGCGTTCCTGTTTAGCTACGGATTTACCTATCCCAGGGGAGTGGGCAGAACCGTGGTCTAGGCGAAACGCCAACAAGACTTTCACGAGGCCCGCTCTCTCACACCGAGGGAGCGGGCCTCTTCCATTTTCCGGACAAAACGAGGACCGCCATGCCGAAATCATCCGAATCGCCATTCAGACTCGTCGCCCGCGACGCGCGACCAGAGGGGACGCGCGTCCGCCTCGGCCGCGTGGAGGTCGGCGGGCCGGAGTTCGTCGTCGCCGCAGGCCCGTGCGCCATCGAAACCCGCGACCAGATGCTCGCCGCCGCCCACGGCGTCGCAGCCGGGGGAGCCCGAATGCTCAGGGGAGGCGCCTTCAAGCCCCGCACGTCGCCGTACTCCTTCCAGGGCCTCGGCGAAGAAGGCCTCGAACTGCTCGCGGAGGCAGGCCGCACGGTCGGCCTGCCCACGGTCACCGAAGTCGTCGCGCCCGAGGACGTCGAGCTAGTCGCGCGCTACGCCGACGTGCTGCAGGTTGGCGCGCGCAACACCCAGAACTTCGCGCTGCTCAAGGCTCTCGGACGGATCGGCAAGCCGGTGCTGCTCAAGCGCGGAATGTCGACGACCATCGACGAGCTGCTGCAGTCCGCGGAGTACGTACTTGCGAGCGGCAACCCCGACGTCATGCTTTGCGAGCGCGGCATCCGCACGTTCGAGACCGCGACGCGTAACACGCTCGACTTGAACGCCGTGCCGGTGCTCAAGGGCCGGACGCACCTGCCTGTCCTCGTCGACCCGAGCCACGGCACGGGAATCCGCGAGCTGATCGCGCCGCTGTCGAAGGCCGCTGCCGCCGCCGGCGCCGACGGTCTGATCATCGAAGTCCACCCGTCGCCGGCGGACGCGCTGTCGGACGGCGCGCAGTCGCTGACGCCTGCGATGTTCGCCGACCTCATGCGCGACCTCGTTGGTCATCTCGCCCTCGAGGGCCGCTCGGTGGCCGGGCCCGGCAGCGGCACGTCGGTGTCGATGGGCGCCTACCGCGATCGCATCGATGCAATTGACGAGGCGATCGTCGAACTGCTCGAGGAGCGAGCGCGGATGGCGCTGCGCGTCGGACGGATCAAGCGCGCCACGGGTCATGAGATCCACGCACCGGAGCGCGAGGCGGACGTACTCGGCCGTGTCGGGCTGGCAGCCGACGGGCCGCTTGGCGGCGAGGCGGTCGAGCGGCTCTTCCGCGCGATCATCGCTGAAACCCGCGCGGCCGAGTCGCGCGAAACCGCGACGGCGGCATAGGGCGGGATCATGGGAGTCATCACACCCAATCCGATGGCGTCGCGCGACGGTGCCGGACGCTCCGGGGCCGTCGCCGCGGCGTTTCAGGGCGCGGCGGGCGCGTTCTCGGAGGCCGCCGCAGTTGCGCTCGTTGGTGAACGTGCGTCGACGCTGCCGTGCACGCGGTTCGAGGAAGTCTTCGACGCGGTGGAGTCGGGCCGGGCGGCGTGCGCCGTCGTGCCGGTCGAGAACACACTGGCCGGGACCGTTCACGCGGTCGTCGACCTTCTGCTTGCGCGCGACCTCGTGATCGTCGGAGAGACGGTGCTTCGGATTGCGCATGCCCTGATCGGTACGCCCGAGTCGTCGCTCGCCGGCGTGCGCCGCGTGCTGTCGCATCCGGTTGCGCTGCGGCAGTGCACGACTTTCTTCGAGGCGCGACCCGACGTCGAGGCCGTTCCCGTTTTCGACACGGCCGGCGCGGTGGAGATGATCGTTCGAGCCGGCGATCCGGCCGACGCGGCGATTGCGGGCGAGCGCGCGGCGGAAGTCTACGGAGGGAAGATCCTGGCTCGGAACCTCGAGGACGATTCGGCGAATTTCACGCGGTTCGTGCGCGTGGTGCGGCGAGACACGGTACCGCTTCGATTCGACGACGGGATCGGAGGCGTAAAGACGACGATAGTCTTCACGGTGGCGAACCGGCCCGGGGCCTTGCTCGACTGCCTGCAGCCATTCGCGGCTCGCGGAATCGATCTGGCGAAGCTCGAGAGCCGGCCGCTGCGCGGTTCGCCGTTCGAGTATGCGTTCCTCGCGGATCTCGTCGGCGACGCGGCGGAGTCGGACGTCGGCGCCGCGCTCGCGGATCTCGAACGCGTGACGCGGTCGTTGAGGGTGCTCGGTTCGTACCCGAGCGCTGGTAGCGCGTACCCGGGCGATGCGGCCGTTTGAGCGCATCGTCGTCGTCGGCGCGGGGCTCATCGGCGGATCGGTCGCACTCGGGTTGCGGCGCGCTGGTGTGACGAAGCCGATCGACGCCTACGAGCCTTCGCCCGCAGGCGCGGCCGAGGCGCGCGGTACGGGCGCGTTCACGTGCGTGCGCGAGTGGCCCGTCGACCGGGACGACGTCCGCGAAGCCGATCTGGTCGTGCTCGCCGCTCCGGTCGCGGCGATCGTATCGACGCTCGGTCGACTCGGCGATCTCGCAGGTCGCGACGTCGTCGTCTCGGACTGCGGATCGACGAAGCGGACGGTGATGGCGGCAGCGGCGGCGCTCGGCGGGCGGTTCGTCGGCGGGCACCCGATGGCGGGGTCAGAAGCGTCGGGCGCCGGCGCAGCGAGGGAGGACCTGTTCGACGGCGCGGCGTGGGCCGTAGTAGGCGAGGACGGAGAACCGATGACGCGCGTCATGGATTTCGTTCGTCTGCTCGGAGCCGAGCCGGTGCGGATGAGCGCCGAGGCGCACGACCGGCACGTCGCGCGCGTGAGTCACCTCCCGCAGTTGCTGTCGTGCGCGCTCGCGAAGGTGGCGGGAAGCGTGGACGGACCGTTCGGCGGCGGGCCGGGGCTCGCGTCGATGACGCGGTTGGCGGAGAGCCCGTGGAGCATCTGGAGGGACATCATCGAGGCGAACGCTGATGCGATCGAACCGCCGCTCGATGAGCTCATCGAGGTACTCACCCGCATCCGCGAAACGCTGGCCCGCGGTGAATCCCCGGAACTGGCATCACTCTTCAACAAGTAGTCTCTGCGTCTTCCTTTGCGCCTTTGCGAGTCCTTGGCGCTCTTTGCGAGAAACTGACTCGCAATTCGAGTTTCCCCGCAAAGAGCGCCAAGGACTCGCAAAGACGCAAAGGATGACCTAGTGGCCTTCCTCCGGCATGGGTATCAGGAACGCATCCACGTTGTTCCCCATGTCGAGCGTGATCACCACGATCTCGCGCACCGGGTCGTACGTCTCCACCGCGAGCTTCGTAGTCCCGGGCCACCGGCCGCCGACCTGCATCAGCAGGTCCGAGCCTTCGTAGAGGTACGCCAGCGCCGTCCCGAACCGGTCGCCCTCGAGGGTCTCGACGACTCCGCCCTCCATCACGACTACCGCACCGCGGCCGTGCTTGGCGAACTTCGACCTCGCAAACTCGGCGAGCGTGACATCACGAACCGGTAGGCGCATCGCCGAAAGATACACCACGTGCAACGGATCTTCACCTCCGTGCTTCCAAGGCGACGCAGACGACCACGGAGGGAACCCTCGTGCATTCACCCACCCGACACTTCGCCCTTCCGGTTGCGGTTCTTGCCGCCCTTGCGTTCTTCCCGCAACCCGCCCTCGGCCAGAAAGCGACCGGTCCGAAAGAGCAGGCCTACGCGAGTCTCGACGTCATTCCACCGACGGTTGGCGAACGACTGCCATGTCCCGATGAGGAAGGCGACGAGTGCGCGACGCGCGTGCGCCTGCTCGTGAATGCGACCGTCTGGGGAGTCCCCTTGCTGAAAGGGACGATTGCCACGGACTGGGAGGAAGACCGCAGCGGAACGCTCGCCCGCGACTTCCGCTACAAGGGCGTCTGGCTCAAGCACGGCACGACCATCTCGATGTACACCGGCTGGAAGGGCACGCTGCTCCGGAATCAGACTTTCCGAGGAATCCCATGCCGGGCCGGGACCGTAATCTCGTTTCGTGCGGACGGCCGACTCGAGGAATGCGAGCTTGCGTCGTCCCGTGTCATCGATGGCTACCGCTACGATGCGGGGACCCGTCTTTTCTTCGACGAGAACGGCAAGGCGGTGTCGGACACCTGTCCGTAATCAAGGTCGCGGTACCCATCGCGCGCCTCTCGCCCATGCCGCGCTCATGCTGGTACATTGGCCTCCCGCGCAGGTAGCGCGTGGCGACCCTCACCAGTCGCCTGGATATCCGCCGCTGTGCACGCTCCAAGGAGAAGACGAGATGAGCAGCTTTGATCTCAGCGCGTACGGGATTACCGTCGCCGACATTCGACGCAACCTGAATCCGGCAAAGCTCTATGCCGAGTCCCTCGCCTACGACGACGATCCCGCGATTTCGAATACCGGCGCGCTCATCGCGTACTCCGGCGAACGGACCGGCCGATCGCCAAAGGACAAGCGCGTCGTGCGCGATCCTGCGAGCGAAGCCGACGTGTGGTGGGGCCCGGTCAACATCGACATCGACCGCAAGACTTTCGACATCAACCTCGAGCGCGCGAAGGACTACCTCAACACCCGCGACCACCTCTACTGCGTCGACGCGTACGCCGGCTGGGATCCGAACTACCGCCTCAAGATCCGCGTCATCTGCGCGCGACCGTACCACGCGCTATTCATGCACAACATGCTCATCCGTCCGTCGGCGTCGCAGCTGAAGGACTTCGGCGAGCCGGACGCGGTCATCTACAACGCCGGCCGCTTCCCGGCGAACCGGCTGACGCCCGGCATGACGTCGAAGACTTCGATCGACCTGTCTCTCGAGTCGCGAGAGCTCGTAATCCTCGGCACTGAGTACGCCGGCGAGATGAAGAAGGGCGTGCTCACGATGATGAACTACTTCATGCCGAAGCGCGGCGTGCTGTCGATGCACTGCTCGGCGACGGCGGACCCGGCCACCGGCGCTTCATCGGTGCTCTTCGGCCTGTCGGGCACGGGCAAGACGACTCTGTCGGCAGATCCGCACCGCCTGCTCATCGGCGACGACGAGCACTGCTGGACCGACGAGGGCGTGTTCAACATCGAGGGCGGCTGCTACGCGAAGGCGATCAACCTGACGGCCGAGAACGAGCCGGACATCTTCCAGGCGCTTCGCTTCGGATCGATTCTCGAGAACGTCGTGTACGACGAGCTGACGCACGTGGTCGACTACACTGACACGAGCATCACCGAGAACACGCGCGGATGCTATCCGATCGAGTACATCCCGAACGCGAAACTGCCGTGCATGGCCGGCCATCCGACCGACGTTATCTTCCTGACTTGCGACGCGTACGGCGTGCTGCCGCCGGTCAGCAGGCTGTCGGCGGAGCAGGCGATGTACCACTTCATCAGCGGGTACACCGCGAAGGTCGCTGGCACGGAAATCGGCGTCACTGAGCCGCAGGCGACGTTCTCGCCGTGTTTCGGCGGTCCGTTCCTCGTTTGGCACCCCGGAAAATATGCCGAGCTGCTTGCCGAAAAGATGAAGACGCACAACGCGAACGTCTGGCTCGTGAACACGGGCTGGAGCGGCGGTTCGTACGGTGTCGGCAGCCGGGTGAAGTTGAGGTACAGCCGCGCGATCCTCGACGCGATCTACTCGGGAGAGTTGGCGAAGGCGCCGACGGTGAAGGATCCGGTGTTCGGGTTCGAGGTCGTGGCGGAGTGCTCGAACGTGCCGTCCGAGATCCTGATTCCGCGCAACTCGTGGACTGACAAGGCCGCGTACGACGCGACGGCCAACAAGCTCGCGCACCTGTTCAACCAGAACTTCAAGGTGTACGAGGCCGGCGTGTCTGACGGTGTGCGGTCGGCCGCGCCGGTCGAGGGCGGAGCTGCGGCGAGCTAGCTCAGGAGCGTCGGCAGTACTTCTCTGTGTGACTCCGTGACTCTGTGCTCTCTGTATGCGAAGCCAATCGGCTGCGCATACAGAGCACTCGGAGTCACAGAGTCACACAGAGAAGTACAGCTACGGCTTTGAGCTGCCGAGCTTTGCCCGGATTCGCGAGATCTGCTCTGGCGTGGCCGTCGATATGGTCAGCGCCTTCTCCCAGAACTGTCGCGCCTTTTCCACCTGACCGCGCTTGAGTGCGAGGTCGCCGACGTGCTCCTGAATGGCTGGCGACTCGGGGTTTCGCGTCACCGCATCGTCGAGACATCGCTCTGCCTCGTCGAGCTTCCCGGCCTTCATCAGCGCCCAGCCGAGGCTGTCGAGCAATGATCCGTTGCGCGGCATCAGTTCGTTCGCCCGTCTCAGCATCTGGATCGCTTCGTCGAGCTTCAGGTCGTTGTCGGCCAGGAAATACCCGACGTCGTTGAGCACGCCGGCATCGTCGGGTGCCAGGGAGAGCGCCTTCCGGTAGGACACCTCGGCCTCCGCGATGCGGTCGG
>CAZQBW010000011.1:0-43749 GCA_964591515.1 uncultured Clostridia bacterium | reverse complement strand
CGGCATCATCACCGAGAAGCCGCCGCCATTGCTGCCCGTCACCCGAGCCGACGGCGACATCGCCGCGATGTTGTTGAGCATGATCACCGGACTCTCGTTGAACCGGAAATTCTTGATCGCCGACTTGATCTTGCCCTTCTCGATGAGAAACGTCCCGTCGCGCGTAAGCCCGGTGAGCAGCACCGTCTGCGGATCCACGAGACGGATATACCAGAAGCGAGTGACCAGAACCCCGCGCTCCGTCGACGCGATCATCTCGTCGACCGACGTCTTTCCGCCCTCCATGATCAGGTTCGTCGGAAAGGGCGTCGGCTCGACGTTCGTCTTCTTCGCCCAGTAGCGGCCCGTGAACATGTTCGTCACGACGCCGTTTCGCACGAAGTCCATCTTCCGCGCAGGCTGTCCGTCGCCCGCGAACGGCGAGCCCGGCGCAATCCGGTCGTTCGGATCCGTATAGAGCGACACCTGGTCGCCGAAGAACTTCTCGCCCTTCCGGTTTCCACCACCCTTCTTCGACAGGAAGCTCCGGCCCTCGTCCGCCGACCGGGTGTCCGCGAAGAACATCATGAACGTGACGAGATCCGCGACGGCGACCGGTTCGAGGATCACGGTGTACTTGCCCGGCTCGATCGCCACGGCGTTCGCCGTGCCCTCGGCCTTCTGGATTGCACGTGCCGCGACCGACGCGCCGTCGACTTCGGCGATCGTGTTTCCCTCGGCTGCGGCCCAGCCGGAACCGCCGCCGGTGCCGATGACCGTTCGCACCGTCGTCGAATAGTTCGCGTTCGACGCCCGGAAGTAGGCGTAGAGGCCCTTCGAGGTCCCGAGCGCCTGGAAGCCGCCCCCATTCTGGACGAAGCCCGCCGCGACGAGGTTCTTCGCCTGCGCGCCCGAAAGAACAGAGCTCGCAACCTTCGATCTCCACTCGGGCCCGGCGTTCGCCGTCGCGTCATCCCACGCGTTCGTCACAGGTGTGTAGGTCTGCGGACCGAGCGCCGGCATCGTCTCGGGATCCTCGGGCGACAGCCGCGCGATGGCTTCGGCGGCCTTGACCGTACGGGCGATCGATTCGTCGGTCAGCGTGTCGGTCGTGGAGTTCCCGGAGCGCAATCCGTAGTAGCTCGTCACCGTGAGCGTGACCTGATCCCGGTAGCCGCTCGTCGTGACAGTGTTCACTGCAAAGCGCGTATCGCCGCTCGATCCGCCGTTGAGCGAGATCTCAGTCTCGTCGGCCGAGGCATAGCTGAGCGCCTTCTCGACAATTCGCTTGGCATCCTGTTCTGAAAGCATCAGCCCAATTTCCTCCCCGTGTTGATCACGTTCACCTGGCGAACGCGGACAGGCGGACACCCGTGGCTCACGGCGTTGCTCTGCCCGGGCTCGCCCTTCCCGTCGAAGTACGACCCGCCGAGCCGGTACCCGTGCCGCGACCCGATTCCGTCCATCGCGTTCCAGAAGTCCGGCGTCCGCGACTGGTAGGCTACGTCGCGCAGCAGTCCGACGATCTTGCCGCCCTTGATCTCGTAGAAGAGCTGGCCGCCGAACTGGAAGTTGAAGCGTTGCTGGTCGATCGAGAAGCTGCCGTCGCCCTTGATGTAGATACCGCGGTCCACGCCCGCGATCAGGTCCTCGTCGACGATCCTGGTGTCACCCGGCGCCGGCAGCAGGCTCACGTTCGGCATGCGCTGGAACGGCACCGACGACCAGTTGTCCGCGTAACAGCAGCCGCCGCTCTCCTTCAGATTGATGAGCGCCGCGTTGTCGCGGATCGTCTGGTAGCCGACGAGCACCCCGTCCTTGATGATGTTGAACTGCTTGGTCTTCACGCCGTCGTCGTCGAAACCGCACGTCGCGAGACCGTCGCGCTGCGTCTTGTCGCCGACGATGTTCAGGAGCTTCGAGCCGTACTGGAAGTTGCCGAGCTTCTCGGTCGTCGCGAAGCTGGTGCCGGCGAAGTTCGCTTCGAAGCCGAGCACGCGGTCGAGCTCGGTCGGGTGGCCGATCGACTCGTGAATGGTAAGCCAGAGATGCTCCGGATTTAGCACGAGGTCGTAGCGGCCGGGCTCGACCGACTTGGCCCGCGATTTCTCGACGACGAGCTGGTTGTACTCCTCGGCCTCCTTCACGAGGTCGATGTCGTCGGTGACGTACTCGTAACCCTTGCCCATCGGCTGGGCGTTCGTCGAAAGGGTCTCGAACGTGTTGTTCTTCTCGTCGACGGCGGTGACCGTGTAGGTCGGGAAAGTCCGGACGAGCGTCTGGTCAGTGTACGTGCCTTCGGTCGACGCAAAGATCTTCTCTTCCTTCATCGAGAAGATCTGCGAGTTGCAGAAGAACTTGTAACCGGCGACGGGCTTCATCGCCGCCTTGTTGACTCGCAGCAGGAGGTCCACCTGGGCGTCGACCGGGACCTTGAACGGGTCCTTCGTGATCGGCGTCTGCCAGACGTCGACGTGCGGCGGTTCGGGAACGAGCTCGATCGGGCGCTTCTGGATCGGCTTGTTGGCGCGCGCGATGGCGACGGCCGCCTCGGCGATCTTCGCGATGGAGTCGCGGTCGATCTGCGAGCTGGCGGCGAATCCCCACGTGCCTTCGACGAGCGCCCGGATGCCGTAGCCGTAGCTTTCGGTGTCGGTGATGCCCGTTACGTGGTCTTCGCGGGTCGAGACGAATTTCCGAAGGACGCGGACGAAGCGGATGTCGGCGTAGGACGCCCCTTTCGACTTCGCGGCGTTGAGGGCCACGGCGGCCAGCTCTTTCATGGTCAGAGCCTCCCTGGATTGTGTGCTGGAGCTAGGTGCTGCGGCGGTATACGGGGGGGAGGACGGAAAGTTTTCAGGGTGCGGAAAGAGATTGCCGTTGGCATTCAGAGAGCACAGAGGCACGAAGTGCACAGAGACATTAAGTTGATTCTGAACGGGTTAGATTGTCTCTGTGTTTCTCTGTGACTCTGTGCTCTCTGTATGCGAAGCCGTCTCCTAGCCCTTCTTGCCCTTCACGAGCGCTCCGATGGCGTCCCACTGCTCGCTAGTGATGCACTCGAAGTCGCTGAACTGCCCGGCGCCCCGCAGCCACTCTCCGCCGTCGATCACCACGCATTCGCCGTTGATGTACGCCACCCGATCGCTCACCAGGAACACGGCCAGATTCGCGAGCTCCGCGTGATCCCCGACCCGCCCCATAGGAATCCGCCCGATGAGCTTGTTCGCGAGCTCCTCGCTCGGCAGCAGCCGTTGCCACGCACCCTCGGTCGGGAACGGCCCCGGCGCGATCGCGTTCATCCGGATCTTGTACTTCGCCCATTCGACCGCGAGCGACCTCGTCAACGCGAGCACACCGGCCTTTGCCGCCGCCGATGGCACGACGTATCCGGAGCCAGTCTCGGCGTACGTCGTCACGATGTTGAGCATAGTTCCGCCCGTCTCTTCGGCGATCCAGCGCTTTCCGACTGCGAGCGTGCAGTAGAACGTCCCGTGCAGCACGATTCCGAGCACGGCGTCGATCGCGCGGTGCGACAGCCGCTCCGTCGGGCTCACGAAGTTGCCCGCGGCGTTGTTGAGCAGCACGTCCACCTTGCCGTAGTGCGCGAAGACTGCGCTGACCATCGCGTCGACCGAATCCGGGTCGCGGACGTCGCACGCGACCGGCAGCACCTCGCCGCCCGACGCCGCCGACATCTCGTCCGCCGCCTTCTCGAGTCGCTCGACGTTGCGGCTCGCGATGGCGAGTTTCGCGCCGAGCTCGAGGAAGCGTTCGCCCATCGACCGTCCGAGCCCCGTTCCGCCGCCGGTCACGAGGATGACTTTTCCACTCAGCAGGTCCTTTTCGAACATCGCAGATCCCTTTCGACTCGCTCCAGCGCGAGACATCGTGTGATTCGGAGAATCTTCAATTGGTCGCGGCCGCGAGCATGCGCACGGACACGATCCGGTTCCGACGGATGTTTTCGACGACGAAGCGCCGGCCGGCGGCGCCGAGCTCCGAGCCCTGCCGCGGTATCGAGCCCGACTCGGAGAGCAGGAATCCCGCCAGGGTCACATATGCCGACGATTCGGGCACATCGAGCCCGAGCCGTCTGTTGAGCGCGCGGATCGAGATCGATGCGTCGATGATGACCGATCCATCCGGCTGCTCGACGACCGGGTCTTCGCCGCCGTCGTCGAACTCGTCGCGGATCTCGCCGACGAGTTCCTCGAGGATGTCCTCCAGCGTCACGATTCCCTGGAAGCCGCCGTGCTCGTCGACGACGATTGCCAGATGGTGTCCCGAGCGCTTCATCCGCGCGAGCACCTCGTCGAGTTGCGCATTCGGGGGCACGAAGATCGTCGGCCGGACCAGCGAACGCGGTGTCGCGAGTCCCCCGGCAACCGCCGCGCCCAGAACGTCGCGCGCGTGAAGTACACCGACGATACCGTCCATCGAGCCTTCGTACGCCGGAATCCGGGAGTACTCGGTCGAACGGAACAGCTCCACCAGCTCCTCGAGGGGCCGGTCGATCGACACCGATGTGACCGCGGTCCTGCCGAGCATGCAGTCCCGCACGGTCTCTGCCGCGAACTCGAAAACGTTGTGGATCAGCTCTCGCTCGCCCGCATTCAAGTGCCCCGTCGTGTGGCTCAGATCGACCAGATGCCGCAGTTCGTCAGACGTGTAAACGGCCGAGTGCTCGGCCGTGGCCTGACCACCGAACATCCGGACGACGAAATTGCCGGACATCGTCAGAATCCAGATCGGAAATTTCAGCGCCTTGTAGAAGAGCTCGATGGGAAGTGAGATGGCGAGCGCCACCGACTCGGTCCGCTGCAGGGCGAGAGTTTTCGGCGCCAGTTCGCCGAGCACGATGAGCAGGAACGTGATGACGGAGAACGAGATCGCGATGCCGATGGTACGAGCGGCCGCAACGGCCACTCCTTCCGGCAGGACCGAGATAAGCGCATCCGTGAGCATGTGCCCCAGAGCCTCTTCGCCGACCCAGCCGAGCGCGAGACTCGCGAGCGTGATGCCGAGTTGCGTAGCAGAAATGTAGGCGTCGAGCGAACCGAGCTGACGATTCAGTCTAGCCGCCGGCCGGCTGCCGCCGCGCGCGAGCGACTCGATGCGCGTCTTGCGGACACCGACGAGGGCAAACTCGGCCGCCACGAAAAACGCGGTCAAGGCGACGAGCAGCAGGATTAAACCGATGCGCCAGAGTGAGTCAGCGACTTCAGGGTTCATTCGGCGCGCAGTATACAGTGACCCGCGCGGATTCCGCCCGCGGGGCGCCTTGGCAGCGGCCAGCAATTCGGGCGATAGTCCGTCGTCGTGGAGACACGACACCTCGTGGACGGGCTGCTCGCGTTCGACCGACTGGACGAGCTCCGGGCGTCGCGGTTCTTCGGGCGGCACGGCTCCGAACTCGAGTCGTTGCTGGGGACTCCGCAGACCGGCGGATCGCCGTTGAAGTACGGTCCAGCACCGGAGGTCCTGCGCGTCGTTCAATGGAACATCGAGAAAGGACTGCGCTTCCAGGGCATCGCCGAGCAACTCGCCACGAACCCTGAGCTGGCTGACGCCGATGTCATTTTCCTCAACGAAGTGGACGTCGGAATGGCGCGCACTGGCAACCGTCACGTAGCTCGCGAGCTCGCAGAGTGGCTCGACTGCGCGTGGGCCTTCGCTCCAGCGCATCTCGAGCTGACGAAGGGAGTTGGCGCCGAGCTTGATGCGCCGGGCGACAACGCCGAGGCGCTGCAGGGCAACGCGATCCTCTCACGCTACGCACTGAGGGACGTGCGCGTCGCGCCGCTCACCAACTGCTTCGAGCCGTACCACTTTCATGAGAAACGCTACGGACGGCGCGTCGCCGTCGTCGCGACGCTCGACACGGTTGCGGGGCCGCTGGCGCTGGCTGGAACGCATCTCGAAGTCCGCAACACTCCGGCGTGCCGGGCGCGTCAGGTCCGCGACGTAGTCGAGGCGCTGCCTCCAGTCGGACCGGCGCTCATTGCCGGCGACTTCAACGCGAGCACGTTTCCGCGCGGTACGTTCGCGCGGACACTGGCCGGGACCCTTCGCCTGCTCGGTGACGTGGGCAGGCTAAAGGCCGAGCTGCGAAACCCGATCTCGCGAGAGCCGCTGTTTCTCGAGCTCGCTCGAGGTGGATTCAGGATCGAGGGCTGGAACACCGACGACGTGACGATAGTCGAGGCGATCGATTCGCTCGAGGACGCCGAGCGGCTGCCGAAGCCGATCGCGCGTTACGTACTGAAGCGGATCGACCGGCTCGATAGAAAGCTCCCGATGCGCCTCGACTGGTTCGCCGGCCGCGAGCTGGCGCCGTCGCATCCACTGACGATCACCGGCCTCGTGGACGACGACGGCCGCCGCGTTTCGGATCACGACCCGATCGCCGTGACGGTCCACAGATGAACACGGATCAACACAGATCTGTGAGATCCGTGTCGCGGTTCGTCTGCCAGTGGAGGGTATGGCGACGCTGCGCGAATGAGTGAGTCAGCCTGCTGAGTCGACCCTCGAGTCCTCCCAAAGTCGATTTCCCGATCACTACCCCAAGCCGACCGATTGCGAAAAGACACATCGGTTATATCGATCCATCAGGTCAATACTTCCTAATTGTCATCGACACGAATCGCGCCTATAACTTGTCGCGATGCGGGATGAGAGCTTCGTCTGGGAGAGAGAGGAAATGAACTGCCCGGTATGTGCTGTTGAGTTGACGATGTCGGAAAGAAGCGGGGTGGAGATCGACTACTGCCCGAAATGCCGCGGCGTGTGGCTCGATCGCGGTGAGCTCGACAAGATCGTCGAGCGATCGTCGATGGAGGAAACCGCCGGACCGGGCGACAGGTACGAATCACGCCGTGGCAAGTCCGGCGGAGATAGGTACGACCGGGCTGGCAAGCCGAAGCGCTCGTCATTTCTCGGCGATTTGTTCGACTTCGGTTAGGCCATGGACGGAACCGCACTGGTTTTCTGCGAAGGCGCATTCGGAACGCCCCGGGGAAAGACCGCTAATACGCTGGTCAGGCTGGGGGAACGCTACGAGATTCTAGGCGTGATCGACAGTCGTCAGAGCGGCCTGAGTGCCGGAGCGATCGTCGAAGGTGTGGCAAGCGACGTCCCAGTTTTCGAGGGCGCTCGTCAGGCTATCGACCGACTCGGCGTTCAACCGGACTACTTCGTCATTGGCCTCGATCCCGACGACGGTCGACTCGAGTCGCGGTTTCGCAAGTCGATCGCGGAGGCACTCCGGCTCGGGATGCACGTCGACAGCGCGCTGCGACCTTTCCTGCACGACGATGCCGAGTTTCCCGGTATTGCGATGATGAGCGGCGCTCGAATGCGCAGCGTTGGACGACCAAGGGCCGACGGTTCATACAGGCAGTACACCGGCCAGGTGGAGGCATTGCGCGTCTTCAGAGTGGCCGTCGTCGGAACGAACGCCGTAGGTGGAAAGATCATTACGGCAGTCCGTCTGATGCAGTCGCTTCGTCGGGCAGGGGTTCGAGCCGAGCTGATTGGCACGAGCCAGCTCGCGTGGTTTCAAGGCATTGCACATACGACGATTCTGGACAGCGTGCCGCAGGGGAACGTTTCCTGAGAGCTCGAGGCCACGATGCTGGACGCGTGCGCGACGGCCTCGCCGGACGTGCTCGTTCTGGAAGGCCGAGGGGGGCTCCTCGATCCCGCTCATTCGAGCGACCTGGAACTCCTGACGACGGCCCGACCGGATGCTGTGGTTCTTCAGCACGCCCCGGCGCACGAATCGATCCCGGCGGACGACCCGTTCGGATTGGCGGTCCTGTTGCGGCACATGCGCGTTGTCGAGGCAATCACGCAACGGCCAATTGTAGCTGTCTCGCTCAGCCACTCGGGCAATGACGCACAGGTGTGCCGAGACGCGGCAGCCTTCTTTAGCGGAACTCTGGGTTGCCTCGTCACGGACATCGTTGAGGACGGACCGGAACCGCTTGCTGCAAGGCTTCTTGGGCTTCTGGCGAGCGGGACCTTCTCTGAAGCGCAATTCGACCAGGCGGGTGGCCGAGAGCCCGTCACATAGTCTTCAAATAACGGAGGATATTCATGAAACCGCAGAAAAGGTCGCCGAGGCCTTCACGAAGTCGAACCAACGGCAGGCCAGAGCGCCGAGATTCGGCGCAGCCGCGCTCGACGAGTCGCCTCGAGAACCTCGAAGCACTGCGAGACGCAATCGGTATCACCGACGATGCCACGCTGGAAACACTGGGCGACCTCGGATTCACTCCCGAAACGGTCCGGCTCCTTCCCTTCGTCCCGGTCGTGCACGTAGCGTGGACCGAGGGCGGGATGAGCGGGCGCGAACGTAACCTCATTCAGGGGCTCGCCCAACGAGGCGGCATCCAATACGGAAGCCGAGCTTACGAGTTACTCACAGAATGGACCGGGCAGCCGCTGCCCCACGGCTACTTCGAGAGCAGTCTGGCGGCAATACGGGCGTCGCTTGACGCGATGCCCGCGGGCACGAGGGCCGACAGCGTGCGATCCATAATGGACAACTGCACGCGTGTTGCGACGGCGTCGCGCGAGTCGGCGACCGGCCGCGAAGGCCTCAGTGCCAGCGAGCACGACATTCTCGAGCTCATCGTCGAGGCGCTCGAGGCGTGATGTCCGACGCGGACGATTCTCCCGAGGCATTCGTAAGAAGGTTGAGCCTCCTGTGATGAGCACCACCAATTCGGCTGAGAGGCCAGGCGCGCGCGACCGAGTCCGCGGGTTCGAAGCGCAGACGCGGCTGATTGTCGATGAGATGCGCGCTTTGCGGCTGGAGATCGAGGCGCTGCGCGCACGGGCGACATCATGATCACGCGCGACGAGACCGATGAACACGGCCCGGAAGCCGCTGCCGACAGGCGCCTGGAACTGGCGCCGCGGGCGATGCCGTTCAGCACGGCTCTGTAAGTACTCATTCAACGGTAAGCGTTGAGACGCTTCACCTAAAGAGCAGGAGATTAAGAAATGTTTTGGCTGTGGGTAGGCTTCCTCGCCTTTGTAGTATTGATGCTGGCCTTGGACCTCGGGGTCTTTCATCGGAAGGCACACGTCGTGACAGTGAAGGAGGCCGTCGTGTGGTCCGCTGTCTGGGCCACGCTGGGACTGTCCTTTGCCGTGTTCGTGTATTTCGGGTACGAGAACCAGTGGCTGGGACTCGGGGGTTCGATTGATGCCGTCGACGGTGCCGTCAACACGGGCACCACGGCCGTCGTCAAATACCTGACCGGCTACGTCGTCGAGAAGTCGCTGAGCGTCGACAACGTCTTCGTGATCGCGATGATCTTCAGCTTCATGGCAGTCCCGGCGATCTACCAGCACCGGGTGCTCTTCTGGGGAATCCTCGGCGCCCTGGTGATGCGCGGCGCCATGATCGCACTGGGAGCCACCCTGATTGCCGAGTTTCACTGGGTCCTCTATGTTTTCGGTGCTTTCCTCGTCATCACCGGAATCAAGATGCTGGTCTTGAAGACGGACCACTCGGACCCCAACAAGAACATCATCGTACGGCTCGCCCGGCGCTTCTTTCCGATCACCTCACGATTCCACGGACAGCACTTCGTCGTTCGAGCCGGGGCGCCGGCCTCCTGCGAGAACGAGTATCCGGGAGCGGCCGCCGTTCCGGACGAAGCCGTCGACCGAGCCCGGCCAGGTGCGTTGATGCTGACTCCGCTCGCGTTGGCCCTTATCGTGGTCGAGGCCACGGACCTGGTCTTTGCCGTGGACTCGATCCCGGCCATTTTCGCGATTACTGCCGACCCGTTTCTGGTGTTCACTAGCAACGTCTTCGCCATCCTTGGTCTACGGTCGCTCTACTTTGCGCTTGGGGGCATGCTCGACAGGTTCCGATACCTGAAGCTGTCTCTCGCGCTGGTGTTGATGGTCGTCGGAGTGAAGATGCTCGTCGCCGAGTGGCTCAAGGGGTTGCTCGGGAGCCACTTCAACCTCTACCTGCTCGGTGTCGTGATCCTGATTCTTGCTTCAGGTGTGGCAGGGTCAATGATCGCCGAACGTCGCGATGGGAATCGTCATTGAAGGTGATAAAGCTGCCCGGTGCCCCGGTGAATCAGCGGAGGAAGACGAGCGGGGCCGAGAAGATGCCGGTGGTCGGGTTGATGGCGACGACGCGGACGGGCTTGCCGTTCGGGATCAGGGCGCCGAAGCTCGTGTCCTCGCCCGAGAGCCGCGTCGTCGTGCCGTCACCGACGTGCTTTTTCTTCGGGTACTTCACGACGTCCATCCGCTCGTCCTCTATCTCGATCTTCTCGAAATCGACGAGGAACCCGCTCCCGTTGACGATGAGCTTGTCAGTGCCGTTCTTCGACTTCGCGCTGACCGACGTGACCGCGGGCGCCTTCGGGTCGCGGACGTCGACAGTCGTCGCGGCGGCGCTGACTTCGCGTCCCTTTCCACCCGCGAATCGGACGCGGATTGCCGCAGCGTCACTCGAGGGCCGCAACAGGTGAACGCGTGACGGCGACTGCGCGCGGCCACCCCCGCCGCCGATCACGCGTACCTGTTTCGTGCCGGAAGGGAAGAACGCATCTTCGTCGACGATGACCGTAGCGCCGATCGCATCCCGGTCGTCGGTCGTGTCTGCGTCCGATGCGTCGCGATCGCCGTCTGTCAGCGTCTGTACCGTGAGGGTCGCCGACGTGCCTGGATTGCGCCACATCGAGAGTCCGGTGGCCGAGACGATGAGCAGGTCGACGCGGTCGTCGCCGTCGGCGTCGGCCCACGCTGCCACCGAACCGCCCGTGTCGATTCCCGCGTCCGACGTCGCGTCGACGAATACTGCCGAGTTGAATCGCGACAGCGTCACGCCTGCCGCATCGAGGGCGAGCAGGTCGATCCGGCCGTCACCGCTTGCGTCCTCGAGCGCCACGGCATCGCCGCCGATGCCGGCGAGGCCGAAACTCGCAGTCATGTCGGTGAACGTGCCGTCGCCGTCGCTTCGCAGCAACCGAACGCCCGAGCCCGTGGCGACGAACAGATCGAGCGAGCCGTCGCCGTCGCCGTCCGCCCAGGCGATGTCGCGAATGTCGGCGAGAGCCGCAAGGCCCGCGCTCGTCGTGACGTCGTCGAACGATGCGTCGGCGCCCTGGCGGAACAGTCGCGCCCCGGTCCCGGTCGTCACGACGAAGTCGACGCGGCCATCCTCGTCAAAGTCCGCACAGGCAACCGCCGACGGTGTTGTGACGCCGCCAAGCCCTGATGCCGCCGTTTCGTCCGAGAACCCGGCCGACCCGTCGTTCATCAGAAGGGTCAACCCGGAATCGGCGCATACCACGATGTCGAGTGCACCGTCGGCATCGACGTCCACCCAGGCGCCGGCCGACACCGCACCCTCAACGGGCAACTCAGCCGGAATGTCGAAGAATCCCGAAGCCGTGTTTCGGTAGAGTCGTGCGCCAGCCGCAGTCGCGACGAACAGGTCCGGACGGCCGTCGTTGTCGGCATCGCCCCACGCGGCTGACCGGGAGTCGTCAGTCGCTACAAGCCCGACAGATTGGCCGATCTCCGTGAAGACGCCGCTCGCATTGCGGTAGAGCAGATCGCGCCCGTTTCGCGTCACCAGGAAGTCGTCATCGCCGTCGCGATCGAAGTCCGCCCATGCGACACCGCTGCCGCCGGGTTGCCCCGCGAGTCCGCTCGACGCCGTGACGTCGAGAAACGGGTCGCTCGATTCGACAGGCGCGGACTCGACGAACGTCGTGTAGATATTGTCGCCTGAATTCGCGTTGTTGTTGTTCGCCGCGTTCCCCGCCGCGTAGAACGCCACGATTCCGGCGCTCGAGTCAGGCGCGGTCCACCGGACTGTCCACGTTGCTCCGCCCGACGTCCCGGCGAACGTCCCGGCCGTGCGGTGCTCGACGTACTGGCGTCCGCCCTCGGTCTTAATCTGGGTCTGCTGAGCGTTTACTATCGCGAACGTCCCCGCGGGATCGAGAGAGCTCGTCAGTGCGGTGAGCTGGAACCCCCAGCGACTGCGGTCCTGCCGATTGACGCGAACGGTTATCGTGTATGTCGCGCCGGCGTCGTACTGCTCGGGGACGCCCTCGATCGTGACGTGACCCACCCCGTCATTGAGAGCGGAAGTCGTATGGCATTCCCTGCAGCTGTTCTCTCCCGGTGCTCCGGTGACCCCGGGACTCGGGCCTGCGGAATTCGCGAGCGCGACCGGGACGGTGACTCCAAACACCATAAGGAGGAGCAGTTTCAACCGTTGCGCCGTGAATGACATGTTCTCGAGAGTCTCCTCCGCCGGACGTCGTTGCCGCCTTTCGACGCCTTCGGGGGGCCAATCGTCGGAAAAAGACCGGGTCGCGACGATTCCGTGCGGGTTACGCCGAAACTCTACCCGAGGTCGGCGCGGCTCAGGAAAGTCCTGGCAGCCTTCGGATAGACGCCCCGCACGTCGGCAAGCGACCACTGGCCCGACACCTCGACGGCAACGCACTCGAGGAAGTCGCCGACGACGACGAGTCCGGCGACTTCCTCTGGAACGCGTACCTCGAAGTCGATCGCGTCACCGTCGTCGTCGTCCGGATTCGCCGGCGGACTCGAAAGCGTCACGTTCGTACCGGCGACGCCCGAAACGTCGAAAATTCCCTCGATGATGTCCGAGACGTCCGCGGCCGTCCCGTCGATGAGCGACGCGCGCGATTCGTCCGAGTCTCGCGTCGACGTCACGCCTTCGAGCAGAAACGTGGCCATGACGCAGCGTGGGACGTCGTAGAGTTGCGGCAGCACGTCGCGCTCGTACTCTGTCTGGATGAACGTGCCGAGCGCCGCGTCCAGGTAACGCAGAAAGCGCCAGACGGTAGTGAGCGCTCCTTTCGCCGATTCGGATCTGAGGTCGAACCACTGCCGCGGGTACCAGAGCGCGAAGAACTCGAGCATGTCGTCGCCGCGCAGCTCGGCCGGCCAGTCAGGACCGACCTCGTCCGTGAAGCGGACGAGCGCGTTGAGCGCGCGCACCTCTGATTCGAACGCCTCTTCGTCCATCGTGGCGGCGACGCTGTCGAGGTACTCGCGTGCGAATCTGGCGATCGTTCCGTCGTCGAAGCCGTCCGCATTGAACGTGAGCAGGCTGTCTACTTCGTCCTCCGTGAGTCGTCCCTCTTCGGCGAGCATTGCCGCGAGCTCTTCCTCAGTCTCGGAGTCGCCGGCCATCCGGGGCCCGTCCGGACCGAGCGTCTCCGTGCCCTCCGATCCGAACCGCTTCTGTACTCCCGACAGGACGTAGAAGTCCGCAGCCGGGATGATCCGCGTCGAGATCACGTCACCCGGACCAAGGCCAAGCTCGTCGGAGTGACAGGACGTCGGCACCGACCTGTAGACGTTGCCGAACGCGTCGGCGAGCTCTATGAATCCGCCGCGCAACTCGACTACCCGGAAGATGTCTTCCATGGCTTCGTCGGCCCAGGCTTCGAGCATCTCGCGCTCGCGTTCGGTCAGGTCGTCGTTCGAGTTGAGGAAGATATCGATGGTCGACGAACCCAGCTCGTCCTCCCACTCGAAAATGAACCAGTCGGTGAACTCTATGCGTTCGGCTTCGTCGGAAAAGTCGACGTCATTCTCCTTGATCGACTCCAGGAACTGCGGCCGCATGGCTCCGGCGACCACGAAACCGATGAGCCGCTGCTTGAGATGGACGACGAGCTCGATGAGCTCCGACTGTCCGCCCGGCCCTTTTCCGCCCGGAAACCTGATGATTGTCATGTCGCTATCCGCTTCGAATGGAGCATTTTGCGG
The DNA here is from genome assembly GCA_964591515.1 of uncultured Clostridia bacterium. Taxonomy (GTDB): domain Bacteria; phylum Acidobacteriota; class Blastocatellia; order UBA7656; family JADIYM01; genus JADIYM01. The sequence goes on along the minus strand of CAZQBW010000011.1, from coordinate 29,964 downwards.
TGCCTCCCGCACCGGCCGGTAACCGCCGTGGCATCAGTCTTCGACGACCGGCGTCGTGTACGGTTCGGTGCGAAGCGCCCGGAGGACGGCGCGTTTCGGATTGACGACTCCCCAGCCCTGCCGGTCCACGGGAACGTGCGGCATCCGAGTCGCAGTGCGGACGAGGGTGGACTTGATCTGCTGGGGCCGAAGCGAAGGGTTCGCCTCGATGATCTGCGCCGCGATGGAGGCGACTATCGGCGACGAGAAACTCGTTCCGTCGACGTGCTTGTACGAGCCGGAAATCACCGCGTGGTCTCGAAGCTTGATTTCGACGAGATGGCGAATCAGATAGTTATCGAGCCCGAGTGCGGCGTCGAAGTCTTCGTCCACTCCGTGGTGAGCGGCAATGAGCTCGCGCAGCGTGGAATCGGTCGATGCGGCGAGGGCTGAGTAGAACGCGGCCTGATCCGCCGTTGGCGTGCCCGGCAGAATCGGCGCGGCGACCCAGATGCCGGGGGCGACGACCTCCGGCTTCTGCAGTCCGTCGATCGTCGGACCGTAGCTCGAGTGGTACATGTCGTAGTCGGCGAATTCGAGCCGGTTCTTGTCGTCGATACCGCCAACCGTGAGCACGGACGGCGAGGATGCCGGTGGCAGCACGACGTGGTCGTCGGCGTTTCCCGCATTTCCAACAGCCGCGCAGACGAGGATGCCCTCGCGAGTTGCCCGCTCGACCGCCTGCGAGAGCGCGTCGTCGAGATACGAAGCCTCGTAGTCCCCGCCGCAGCTGATGTTGACGATTCGGATGTTGAACTTCTCGCGATTGCGAACGACCCACTCGATGCCGCGCCGGATGTCGTCGTGCAGGATTCGCCGCGCTTCGCCGACCTTCACGAGGACGAGGTTCGCGTCCGAGGCGATGCCTCGGTACAGGCCATTCGAGAGGTGCCCGTTGCCGCAGGCGACGACGGACGTCATCATCCCGTGCCAGCTCGAGACGGTGGGTTCGTAGAGCGCCGACTCCTTGGCTCTCGGGTTCGTGATGTCGACGTACTTGAGGATCCGGTTTTTCGGCTCGACGAGGTCGGGGTGGCCGTAGAACCCCGAGTCGAGAAACGCGACGGTGACGCCGCGGCCCGTGTACTGGGCGGATGCACCGAGCCGCATCGCAGTCGGCAGAATCTTGTATTCGCGGTGACCGAATCCCGGGTAGGCGCGCCGCAGCCGGTCGTGGGCCTCGCCGAAGCGCTCGGCGCAGCGTCGGCAGATACCCTGCTGGACTCGCCATGACGGGTTGTTGGCGCCGACTATCGAGATGACGGCCTCGCTCAGGACGTTCGACGAAAGGAGCTCGATGGGAGAGACGCCCCGGCGGCATATCGGGCAGACGACCCGGCGGGCATCGTCGGCCGCGTTGTCGAGTTCGTCGTCGACTAGGTCGTCGACGTGAGAGGTCGGTTGATCCATCAGTAATCCCGGAACGCGAAGGGGTCGTGAGCTGGCGAATTGTACAACAGCGAGGCCGCAGAGCCTTCTCCGTGCACTCTGTGCCTCTGTGCTCTCTGTACGCCTACGGCAATGGCGTTGCCATACAGAGAGCTCAGAGTCACAGAGAGCACAGAGTGCGAAATGACTATTCGATCGTCTCGATGACCTCGGTTTCGGTCTTGTACGGCCGGAAGCCCCTCGCAATGTAGTTGGGAAGCGCCTGCGGCGCATCGAGCGTGCAGGTGTGCAGCCAGACCCTAGTCGGACGCGGCTCCAGCGACCACGCCTTCTCGACCGCGAGCGTCAGCAGGTGCTTCCCCAACCGTCGCCCCAGGTACTCGGGCATCAGTCCGAAGTAGGCGATCTCGACGCCGCCCTCGTCGTCCCGCAGCAACTCGACGTAACCCGCCGGGCATCCCTCCACGGCGAGCACCCAGATACGGACCTTGGGCGACGCCAGAAGCTCGGCAAGCTGTTCGTCGCTCCACCGGCGCCGCTCCACCCAGTTCCAGTTCTTTCCAACTTCTCCGTATAGAAACCGGTAATACGGAACGGTGCAGTGACCGACCTCGGTGCACGTCAGAGCCGGATCGTCGACGGTACCTCCGGCAAGATCGGCAGGATCCGTCATTTCGAGGTACGTGACTGTCGTGGTCAGAGTCGCCATGGCCGCGAATCCTCGCGCACGGCGTGCCTCCATCGCAAGCCGGGAGTGCAGTTTGCGGCGATTTTCGAATACAAAAGTCGTTGGATTGACTTTGGGGCTGGTGTACTCTAAGGCGCTTGAAAACAACGGCTCGTAACGAGTGTGCGGAGACTGCGGTTGCAGCTTGATGGCCGGGGGACGGAGGCCGCCCGGCTCGCGCGATTGGATCAACGGTTGGAGGAGTCACGGTGGGTTCACCCAAGATCGTTCTGACGGCATCCTCGACGGAAGCAAGTGAATTCAAGCACAGCGTCTGGCAGCAGATGCTCTCGGCGACCATTCCCTTCAAGTACAGCAAGACGTTCATCGACCCGGCGTCGATGGTGAACGACTCGTGGCCGGACGGACGCGCGAAGTACGTGCCGAACGGGCTGCGAATGGTGGAAACGCTGCTGTTGCGGGACTACGACGAAGAGGACGTGGTCGTCTGCTACTACGAGAACTTAGAGAAGTTCGTCGGGCCCGAGACGAAGGTCGTCGCCATTCACGCCCACAATCCTCTCGGGATATCGTACGCGACCGACGTCTATTCGAAGCTGGGCGGTGAGAACCTAATGCCGCTCAATGCGGCCGAGTTCCTCAAGATCGTCCGTCATCCCGTACTCGCGAGGCATCGGCCGAAGATCGTCGTCGGCGGCCCCGGCGGCTGGCAACTCGAAAAGGCCGAACGCCTCGACGAGTTCAACATCGACTACCTTATCGATGGCGAGATCGAGCGCGTCTTCAGCGACCTGTTCCGCCGGATCATTGGCGGTGACCCGTCGCTCGAACGCATCATCAAGATTCCAAAGGCGATGCAGCCGACCATCGACGAAATCCCGGTGGTTCGCCATAGATCCACCTTCGGCGTCGTCGAGATCACGCGTGGTTGTGGACGCGGCTGCCAGTTCTGCTCGCCGGCCACGAAGGTCGGGCGGTCGTTCCCGCTCGAGCACATCGTCGAGAGCACGCGGGTGAACGTCAGCGAAGGCGCGACGGAGGTAATGCTCACGTCCGAAGACGTGTTTCTCTACGAGCAGCTTCCGAACTTCGTGACGAACGTGGAAGCGCTGGAGCGGATGCTCAAGGCCGTCGCCGCCGTCGAAGGCCTCGAGACGATGCAGCTGACGCACATCACGATGGCGCCGGTGGTGAAGGACCCGACCCTCATCGAACGGCTTACTCCTCTGACGCTGCCGTACTCGCATTTGACCCACGCGGAGTCGACGCATCCGAAGAAGCTCGTCTGCGATCCGATCATCGGTCTCGAGACTGGCTCGCCGCGGCTCTTCGAGCAGTTCATGAAGGGCAAGGCCTATCCGTACAAGGCCTATCAGTGGCGCGACGTCGTGCTCAAGGGCATGGAGATTCTCAACCGCCACAACTGGTACCCGTTCAACACGTTCATCATCGGGCTGCCGGGCGAGACTGACGAGGACATGAAGATGTCGCTCGACATGCTTTTCGACCTCCGGGATTCGAAGGGCATGTACGTCCCGACGTGGTTCGTGCCGCTCGAGAACACGAGGATGCAGAAGAAGGACAGCGTGAAGCTCATCGAGATGAGCGATCTGCAGTGGGAGTTCTTCTTCACCTGCTGGAAATACAACCTCGAGTTCTACCGGGGCGGGACGATGGACCGTTACAAGTACTCGATGGCGATTCCGCTGTACTACCGGATGCTCGGGAAGAGGCTGTTCGGTGAGGGTATCAAGTATCCGCTCTACCGGCTTGCTGGCTTCCCTGAGCGGCTGATGCGCAAGCACCTGCATCTCGACTATTCTGGCATCAAGCGGGACAAGTCGGGCATGAAGCCGTTCGACAAGGAGATCATCCCCGGGTTCGAGACCGTCAAGGGCCTTAACATGATCGACGCAAGCGCCCTGCGAAAGCCGGTCGACCTGCCCGAAGCCGCCGTCGTCGGTGGAGATTAGTGAGTGGACAGGATGATCAGGATTTTCGGAGGATGAACAGGACCTGCTACTACTTCAATCCGAAGTAGTTGCTGTGAATCCTCAGGAAATCCCGTGAATCCTGCCCACTCTCATCCCAGGAGGGATTTGAACTCCGGTGAGGCGCGGATGGGATCGAGCTCGGGGTCGTGCTCGACCGACGGGCGGAAGCGCGGGGCATTGAGCTCGACGGCGAGACGGATCCAGCGAACGGCTTCCGTCGGGCGATTGCAGTAAACGTAGACGAGGCCGAGGTTGTAGGCCGTCAGCCCCTCGTTCGATGCGCTGTCTCCCTTGACCACCGCTTCACGGGTGAGGCCGGCGACGAGAGCGATTGCGCTGTCGACCTGAGCTCGCTTCGCCCGGCACTGCGCGACGAAGACAGTGTAGATGGCGCGGTCCGAGACCTTCCGGCACTCCTCGTAGACCGTTTCGGCCGCGGCATAGTCGCCGAGCTCGACGTGAGTCGAGCCGATGTTGCCGAGCGTGATGACCTTGTTCCGCCCGCCCGCATCGAGCGCGAGCGCCTGCTCGAAAGCCTTGATGGCGTCGAGGTAGAGCTGGCGGCTCTTCTGCTTTCGTGCGAGCGCGCGCGTGAAGATTCCCTTGTACTGGTGCGCGAGGTAGTCCCTGGGCTGAGCGGCGATGACGGCATCGATGGTCTTGATCGCGCCCTCGACGTCGCCTGCCTCGTAGGTCTGGCGGGCCGCCGCGATGGACGGCGCCTGCGCAGAGACGAGCGCCGGCAGGAGGAGGGAGAAGAGCGCAACGATGACCAGACGAGCCTTCACGATAATGGAGTTATAGCACCGAATTCGAGACTCTGTGATCTCCGTGTCTCTGTGCTCTCTGTATGCCAACGGCAACTGGCGCGGCCATACAGAGAGCACAGAGGCACAGAGCGCACAGAGTCCCAGGACTGAACATCTGGCGACCCGCGGTCGTTCTGCCACACCGAAAGTCCGGGAGAACATCGTGCGTCGAATCCACTCAATCCTCCTTGCCTCGTTGATGGCCGCGTCCGCCACCTTTGCCCGTGCCCAATCGAGCCACGACGCGATCGACGTTCCATTCGAGCTCAACGCCAATCACATCTACCTGCGAGCCACGATCAACGGATCTAAGCCGCTCTGGTTCCTGCTCGACACGGGCGCCGAGATGAGCGTCGTCGATTCGACCGTCGCCGCTGCGGTCGGTCTGACGTCGACCGGCAGCGCCACGGCTCGTGGCTCTGGCGAGGGCACGATGGAGGCGGGATTTGCCAAGGGGGTGACGCTCGCCGTGGGACGCGCAGTCGCCCCCGGCCAGACCGTGGTGACGCTGCCTCTCGACGCGCTCGAGCCAATCGACGGCCGGACGATTGACGGCATTCTCGGCCACGACTTCATTGCCGCGTTCGTGGTGACGATCGATTACGCACAGCGCCGCGTCAGCTTCCGGGATCCTTCCAGGTTCGACACGGCCTCGATTCGCGGCGGCGAGCGCGTGCCGATCGAGATCGAGGGCGGAATACCGAGGATTCGCGGAGCCGTCGATCTTTCAGGCGCTCCATCCGTCGACGGCCTCTTCACGCTCGATACCGGCTCGAGGACGGCGCTGTCGTTCAACTCGCCGTTCGTGCAGGCGAACGCTGCCGTCAAGCGGCTCGCGGATGCGTCGCTCGACGCTCCCTACGGGTTCGGCATCGGAGGGGCGACGAAGACGCGCGTCGGCCGGATCGACGCCTTCCGGATAGGCAGCGTCCGGTTCGAGCGACCGGTCATCGGGTTCAGTTTCGATTCGAAGGGGGTCGATGCGACGAGCACGATCGCGGGCAACATCGGCGGCGAGCTCATGCGGCGGTTTCGGGTGACGTTCGATTACGGGCGGAAGGTAATGGTGCTCGAACCGAACGCCGACATGGGGTCCGAATTCCGGTACGACGCTTTCGGAGCGCTGTTGAGCCTCGACGGAGAGGCGTTCAAGGTGCGACGCGTGGTCGAGGGCTCTGCGGCATCGGCGGCTGGCATCCGGGAGGACGATCGGATCGTCGCGGTCGACGGTGTGCCTGCCGGGCGGCTCACGCTCGAGGCAGTGCGCCAGCGATTTCTCGAGGCCGGCAAGACGGTGGTCCTGAGGGTGGAGCGCGACGGGAAGGCCCGCGACGTCACGGTCAGGCTGCGCAGGCTCGTTTGATCGTCAGCCTGTGATCTCCGTGCCTCTGTGCTCTCTGTATGCCAACGGCTGATCCGCTGGAGTACAGAGATCACAGAGGCACGGAGATCACAGAGACGGAAGCTACCCTCCGGCTTTCGCCGTGGATCCAAAGCTCCGCTGCATCATCTCGCCGGCACGTGAGTTCGGCAGCGACGCCCGCACCGTCACGCGATTGCCGGACTGCGTGATCTGGACGCTGTCGAGCAGGAGCATCTGATCGTCGTTCTTCATCTTGAAGCGTGAAGCCAGCTTGATGAACCCGAGCTCCGTGGCCATCGTCGCGCTCGTGTCCGGATCATCCGAGAACCCGACGGCCGACAGCGCCGTCTCCGATGCATCCTTCTCCAGCGTCAACGAAAGAGAACTGAGCGTGGAAAGCGGTGCGAGCGCCCGCTGGTTGCTGATCTCCTTCATTATGTTGACCGCCGTCTCGTCGATCAGCCGCTCGCCGGAGGACCTCGTGACACGTATGTCCGCGAGGGAGCCGTCGACGAGTGCCCTGCAGCTCACCGTCACGATGAAGGTGTCGGCCGAGATCAGGCCGCGCTCATGGGCTTCGTAAATCTGCTTGAGGTGAGGCTTGAGCGCGCCCCCCTGCATCGTGCCGAACTTGACGGGTCCCATCGGCTTCGGATCCCTGGCGGCCTTGTCGCCGTCCTCGGCGCCGTCCTTCTTGCCGTCTTCGTCCGACTTCTTCTGCTGGTCCTTGTCCTTCTTGTCGTTCTTTTCGCGCTCGACCGGCTTTTCGACAATCTCAGGTGGCTTGGTGATAGCGTAGAACCCGGCCGGCATGTACAGCGGCTTCGTCCGGTCGAGCATTGCAACCTTCACGGTCGATTCGCCGCCGTCCTCGAAACGAATCTCGCCGAATTTGAGGGCAATGCCCCACACCCAGCTCACGAACATCAGACCCACGAGGGCGCCGTGCAGCGTGATGGAGCCCGCCAGAATCAGCGGGAACTTCGACTTCGGCTTGCTCAGTTGATCGAACATATCGCTCTCGAACGCTTCGCCCGTGGCTGACGTTCCATCGGTCCGCGAACCAGCCTGTCAGACGCGTGCCTTCATATGCCGCGTTGCATGGCCCGACGGAAGTCTACTTCCCGGCCACGCGGCTATGCGAGCGAATTTCACCGTGGCAGAATCCGCTCCGTGCCGATCGAAGCCCACGCGGTGACTGCGTCCAGCCAGCGAGCCGCACTCGAGCGGTTCGACGAGGCGTCGGCGGGCTGGAGCTTCGAGCCATATCCCGGGCTCAGGGGCGGTCATTGGCAGACGATCGCAGGAGCGCTCTGGCGGCGGACATATGCAGCGGTTCCGGCCGAGCGTGAGTCGCGGTATCTGGACATGACGGACGGCACTCGAATCCTTCTACGGTTCGACTGGCAGCCGGATCGGCTTTCGTGCCCGACGGCGCTGCTCGTCCACGGTCTCGAGGGGAGCGACGCCTCGCAGTACATGCTCGGCACCGCAGACAAGCTCGTTGCGGCCGGGTGGAACGCCGTCCGGATGAACATCCGGAACTGCGGAGACACCGAGCATCTCTCTCCCACGCTCTACCACTCCGGTATGACGAGCGACCTCGCCGAAGCCCTCGCGTTCCTAGTCGAGAGCGAAAGACTGCCCGCCATTGGCGTCGTCGGGTTTTCGCTCGGCGGCAACGTCACCCTCAAGACAGCGGGCGAGCTCGGCGATCGGGCTCCGTCGGAGCTGCTGGGGGTCGCGACGGTTTCGCCGGCCATCGACCTGTCGGCGGCGGCGGCACGGCTCGAGTCGCGCGAGAACTGGTTGTACACGCGCAGGTTCGTCCGCAGTCTCCAGCGCCGGATGCGAACGAAAGACAGGCACTTCCCGGGCCAGTTCGATCTCTCGAAACTTCGGGGAATGCGGACGGTTCGCGAGTACGACGAGCGGTTCATCGCCCCGCTCTATGGTTTTCGTGACTCGGAGGACTACTACGAGCGGGCGAGCAGCAGGCACGTCCTGCCGTCGATCGCGGTCCCGACCCTGCTGCTTCACGCTGCCGACGATCCGTTCATCCCTCTGACGGATCGTGTCCGGCAGGCGGCGGACAAAAATCCGCTCGTTCGAATCGTCGAAACGCCCCACGGGGGCCACGTTGGCTGGGTTGGAGCCAGTCGCGGTCGAGATACGGTTGCCGAAGATCGGCATTGGGTTGAGAATCGGGTCGTAGACTTCCTTCAATTGCTTGCCAAAGTGCGCTGACCGAATCCGAACGCAAATCCGACGGCTGTGCTCATTCCGTAGACGCGGCTGAGAACAGCAACGAACGTCACAACCGCCGGATCGGTGCCGGGTTCCGTCCTTTTGCGGGCAGTCACTGAAACTCGCGACGCTGGCGTGCTGCGTCGATCGGCAAAGACAACGAACACCATCCTCTGGAGGAACCGATGAAATTGGATCAATCGTTTGAAGCGCTCAGTGATGAGCTCGTAGAAGTAGGAGAGATGCTGAAGGACCGGCGTGGATTCCTGAAGGCCGGCATGCTCGCCGGCGCAGCCACTACGTTTGCGATGCTGGCGGCAAACAACGTCTCCGCAAAGGACAAGATGGACAAGAAGGGCAAGGGCGGCGGCGCCGAAGGCGACATCAAGATCGTCAACATTGCCCTGGGCCTCGAGTACGCGGCGATCTACGCGTATGACGTCGCGGCTAGCACTGGACTGCTCTCGGCCGGAACGAAGGGCGTCGCCCTGCTGTTCCAGTCGCAGCACAAGGAGCACGCCGCGCTCGAGGAAGGCGCCATCAAGTCGATGGGCGGCACTCCGGTCGCCAGGATGGAGAAGTACGACCTCGGCGATCTGTCCGGGATCAAGACCGAGAAGGACCTGCTCGCTTTCGCGCTCGGCAAGGAAGCCGGCGCGGCTACTGCCTACATGGGCGTTCTCAATCAGCTGACGAGCAAGGACCTCATTCCGGTTGTCGCCGGCATCGGCGCGAACGAGGCCCAGCACGCCGCGCTCCTGCGGTTTGCGATGGGTGAGGCCAATCCCGTCCCCATGGCGGTCGTGAAGTAGGGGCAACTGCACCGATAGAGCCCGAGCAGTCGCGTTACGAAGCCCGGCCGGCCACTCCCAGAAGGACGTGGTCGCGCCGGGCGCCAGCGGGGCGACCGGGAAAAGACGTAGGAATGAAGGATCAGCTGACGATGACGAAACACGTGATTACCATAAGCGTTGCGGCCATTGCCCTTGGGGCCGCGATGATGCTTCCGGGCAAGACTGTCGCCCGTCCGGTGTTGGACGTGGCGGAAGGCAAGGCGGTCTTCAGCGCCAACTGTGATCAGTGCCACAGCTCGACGTCGAAGACGGTGAAGGTCGGCCCGGGCCTGTTGGGGCTCTACAAGGGCGGAAAGTTGCCCGCGTCGGGCAAGCCGGTGACGGACGCGAACGTCAAGGCGAGGATCCAGAACGGCGGCGGCGGGATGCCGGCGTTCAAGGGGACGCTCACCGACGCCCAGATCGCGAGCGTGATCGCGTATCTGCGTACGCTGTAGCAAGACCAAGAGGCATCGCGGATGATGCGGATCTAGCGGACAAACGCGGATCTGAAACTCAGCTCAGACCCGCGTTTATCCGCCAGATCCGCTTCATCCGCGATGCTCTCTGTCTTCCGTGGCGCCCTAGCGCGAGATGCCCGACGCTACCCCAGGGACGCCCGGATTGCCACGGCGAGCCGCTCAGCCTGGGCCGTGATCGTCCCGAGTTCCGGCCCCTCGATCATCACTCTCGCCAGCCGCTCGGTTCCCGAGTACCTCAGCAGCAGCCGCCCGCTTCCCGCGAGATCCCGCTCCACCGCCCGTGCCGTCTCGGCAATGTCCTCGACTTCTTCGAACGGGCGTTTTTCCCGGACCGGGACGTTCACGAGCACCTGGGGATAGGTCTCCATTCCCGCGGCGAGCTCGGCGAGCGACCGTCCCTGCCGCCGCATCGCCCGCAGGACCTCGAGCGCCGTCACCATTCCGTCTCCAGCCAGTGAGATCCTCGGAAAGATGACGTGGCCGGACTGCTCGCCTCCGACGGCCGTGCCGGTCGCAAGCAGCTCCTCGAGCACGTACTTGTCACCCACGTCGGCCCTGGAGAGCGCAATCCCGAGATTCTGCAGCGCGAGCTCGAGCCCGATGTTCGACATCACCGTCGCGACCACTCTGCGGCCGTCGAGCTGCCCGCGTTCGTCCAGGTCCACGGCAAGCAGGAACATTATGCGATCGCCATCGACGACGGCTCCGGTGGCATCCACGAACAGTGCCCGGTCGGCGTCGCCGTCGAAGGCCACACCGATGTCGGCGCCGCGGGCTACGACTTCGGCCTGCAATCCGTCTAGGTGAAGCGACCCGCATCCCTTGTTGATATTGCGGCCGTCGGGCTCGACGCCTATGGCCCACACCTCCGCGCCGAGCTCCCGAAAGAGCCTTGGCGCCTGGTCGAACGCCGCGCCGTTGGCGCAATCGAGCACGAGGCGCAAGCCAGACAGATCGAGCCCGTCTGCGATCACGGTCCTGACGTGCTCGCGGTAGTGATCCGCGTGCCACGGCTGCTCCTCGACGGAGGCAACTGGGGGCGCGGAATCCTCGATCGACTCGTGAACGATGGCTTCGATGGCGCGCTCGGCCTCCTCATCCAGTTTTCGGCCGGAAGGGGAGAAGACCTTTATCCCATTGTCATTGAAAGGGTTATGTGAGGCCGTCACGATTACGCCCGCATCGTAGCCTTCGAGGCGTGTGATGACTGCAATTCCCGGGGTGGATATGACGCCCGACGCGTCGACTTCACCGCCTTCAGCGAGGATGCCGGCGGCGAGCTCAGTTTCTACCCTCGGACCTGATTCCCGGGTGTCGCGGCCGAGGACGATTCGGGGCGGGCGGCCCAACCGATCCGCGAGGACTCGAGCCAGCGCTCTGCCGATGGCATATACCGTCCCGTCGTCGAGCGGAAACTCCCCCGCTTTTCCACGAATGCCGTCCGTACCGAATAGTCTCCGTTGCATTGCCGGATTGTAGAGCATGCGTCCCGCGTTGCCACCCCCGATCGCGGCTGAGCGTCCCTCAGGGCAAAGCGCGAAGCGCATGGCGCCGAGGTGTCGATAGAGATTTCTGGCTCGGTGCTTGACACCTTGTGATATCGTTCACGATTGTTCACAGCCGGTCTCCCGGCGAAGCCTCAAACCGTGCTGCGGTGAGAAGGGTAGGGGTGAGATTCCCAGACTCTCGTGCTTCCGCTCCGGGAGATGTTCGTTGACAACTTAATAGGAGAAAAAGATGAGACTCAGTGCCACAAGCACAAGAAAAGGACACCCCTCCGTCTCACGCGTCCTCGGACGCATACTTCTGTCGGGCATTCTTGTTTCGTTCCCGGCAACCCTCACGGTAATCGCCCAGCAAGGCGGAGCGATCACCATTTCGTCAACAATCACATCCGAAGCCATCTCCGACGCCTCCGAATTCGAATCGAGCGACGACGCGAACCTCCTCCCGGCGCCCGCCGACGAAGTTGTTCCCGCTGTCGACCGCGACGAATCGAAGGCAATTTCAAGGACTTTTTTGGCGACCGCCTACTGCCTCAAGGGGCAGACCGCATCGGGCGTTACCGTGCGGCGGGGCATAGTCGCTGCCGATCCCAAAGTACTACCTCTCGGCTCCGTCGTCCGCATCCAGGCTGGAAGCTATTCCGGCATTTACACGGTTATGGATACGGGCGGGGCCATCAAGGGTCGGCGTCTTGACATTTATATCCCCACGCGCAAGGAAGCCATCGTCTTCGGCGCGCGCAAGGTGAAGGTCGAGGTTCTCCGCAGCGGCTGGGAACCCGAGGTCGAATCCACATCGACTCTTTAGACCGACATCTCCCTGCTCGTTTCACCATTCTTTGAAGTGACCACCAATGGCCGGACGCCACAAGCGTCCGGCCATTGGTGTTTTCGGGGCCTCCCAATCCGCGGCAATCCGTCTGCTACACTCAGGGCGTGACGCTCGTTTCCTACGCCCTCGTCGGATTGATGCTGCTTGGAACCGTCGGCTGGCTGGCGCTTTTCGTCTACAACATCTGGAAGATCCGGGAAGCCCCGCGCCTGAAACCGTCGGGCGCCTTCGGATTTCCGAGCGACGCGCCGCTCGTCTCGGTGCTCGTCCCGGCCCGCAACGAGGCTTCGCGAATCCTCGATCGCGCAGTGAAGTCAATCGCCGCGCAGGATTATCCGAACGTCGAAGTGGTGGTCGTCGACGACAGGTCCACGGACGGAACCTGGGAGCTGGTCAAGCGGCTGGCGGAGGAACATCCGCGAGTGCAGGCAGTGCGCGGCGCCCCGCTCCCCACCGGCTGGGCAGGCAAGGTCTGGGCTCTCGAGCAGGCCAAACGGAAGGCCGCCGGTGCCTGGATCGTCGCGACCGACGCCGACATCGTCTTCGAGCCGGAAGCCGTGAGAGCTGCAATGTCGGTCGCCTTCCGGGGCAGGTTCGACGCCGTGACCCTGCTGCCCGAGATCGGCGCCGGGACGTTCTGGACGCGCGTCGTGATGCCGATCGCGGAGTGGATGATCGCCATCGTCCTTCCGATCGACAAGACGAACGATCCCAAGTCGGATGTTGCGCTCGGGTGCGGCGGATTCTTCCTGATGCGGCGCGAGGCTCACGACGCAGTAGGCGGCTACGAGGCCATCTCCGGCGAAGTAATCGACGACGTCGCCACGGCGAGGGCGTTCAAGGCCGGGCGTCGGCGCCTTCGGATCGAGGCAGGCCAGCAGCTTCTGTTCACGCCGATGTACGAGACCCTCGGAGAGCTTTGGCACGGGTTCTCCAAGAATGCCTTCGCCGGAGCCGGCAACAGCGTCGCTGTCGTGGCGCGGAACGTATCGGCCAATCTGCTCGCGACGGCGCTGCCGATGGCGCTGACCGTTGCGGGACTGTTGCTCTGGCTCGTTTTCGGTATTGCCGAGGCCAGACTGGTCGCGCTCTCGGCGGTGGCGGCATACGTCGCGATGGTCGTGGCCTTCCTGCCCGTCTACGGAGCTCTCGGTGGACGCTGGTACCTGGCGCCGCTCGCGGGGTTCGGTAACGTCGTGATGGTGGCGATCCTCGTGAACTCGGCGTGGAAGGCGCTCTCGGGGAAGGGAGTCGTCTGGCGGGGTCAGAGGACGCAGCTCGTCACCGATCGGCGGAGTTAGGCGGCCGGCAAAGCCCGCCTCCGTGATCTCCGTGTCTCTGTGCCCTCTGTATACCCACGGTAATGCCGTTGGCGTACAGAGAGCACAGAGACACAGAGATCACGGAGCGACCTACGCCCCCTGATCGAGCTTGATCCCGAAACGCTCCGCCATCCGGTAGAGCGTCCTCCGGTCGACGCCCATCGTCTCGGCGGCGCGCGTCCGGTTCCCTCCCACCGCCGCCAGCACGTGCAGCATGTACCTCCGCTCGAGCTCGTCGATCGTCGGCAGGTCGTCGAACAGGTCCGCAAGTCCGGTTCGAACCTCCGCCGCGGACTCGCGGAACTTGTCCGGAAGATCGTCTGCCGTGATCCTGGCGTCGCGGCTATAGAGCACGAGGTGCTCGATCGTGTTCTCGAGCTCGCGTACGTTCCCGGGCCACGGGTAACTCGTCAGCATCCGGAGCGCCTGTTCCGACAGGGTGACGTCACGCGCCGCGGTCGAGCACGCACGCTTCAGGAAGTGCGCGGCCAGCGCGGGAATGTCCGCAACGCGCTCGCGCAGCGGCGGAACGCGCAGCGTCACCACCGAAAGCCGATAAAAGAGATCCTCGCGGAACGCGCCGCGTCGGACTTCCTCCTCGAGCTCGCGATTGGTGGCGCAGATCACGCGAACGTCCACCTTGATCGGACCGCTTCCTCCGACGCGCCGGATCTCTCCCTCCTGGAGCACGCGCAGCAGCTTCACCTGCAACGCCTGCGACGTCTCCCCGATCTCGTCGAGGAAGATCGTTCCCCGGTCCGCCTCCTCGAAGAGCCCCTTCTTGTCGGCGACCGCGCCCGTGAACGATCCCTTCTGGTGGCCGAAGAGCTCGCTTTCGAGCAGCGTTTCGGTCAGCGCCCCGCAATTGACGGGAACGAAGGTCTTCGCCGAGCGCGGACTGTTGTCGTGAATCGCGCGCGCCACCAGCTCCTTTCCCGTGCCCGACTCGCCAGTAATGAGAACCGTCGATCTCGAAGGCGCGACGCGTGCGATTTCCTTGTAGAGCGCGATCATCTCGCGCGACCGGCCGACGAGCGCGGAACCGGTGATGGCTTCGCCGAGGTCCGCCGTACGCTCGCGCCGCGGATCCGAAGACTGTTCGCTGAACTCGATCGCGCGGCGGGCCGTCGCCACGACCTCCTCCACGTTGAACGGCTTCGAGATGAAGTCGAACGCCCCTTCCCGGATCGACTCGACGGCAGTCTCGAGCGATCCGAAGCCGCTGATGAGGATCACCGGGATGAGCGGATAGTCGCGGCGGAATCTCTTCAGCAGCTCGATGCCGTCGATGCGGGCGCCGAGCCTTACGTCCGAGACGATGAGGTCGATGCGCTCGCTCATCTTCGTAGCGGCTTCGTCCGGCGTCGTCGCGGTGTCGACCGACCAGCCGGCATCGCCGAAAACTTCGGAAAGGAACTCACAGGTCTCGAGGTCATCGTCGATGACCAGAATGCGTTTTGCGGTCATACGGTCACGTCGGCAGAAGGCTCCGTTGTCTCGTGGATTTCGTCACTGGCGTCCGACGGTTCGTCGAGCGACTGGTTCGAGGGTATAGGCAGCCGGATTGTGAAGGCCGCGCCGCCGTCCGGCGTGGACTCGACGTCGATCGAGCCGCCGAGCTCGTGAATGATCTGGTGCGAGACGGCCAGTCCGAGCCCGGAGCCGCGCTCCTTCGTCGTGAAGAGCGGCTCGAAGAGGTGCGGCAGGTCGGCCTCGGCGATGCCGTGTCCCGTGTCAGCGAAGCGGAGCTGGACGTCCGAGCCGACGCGTCCGGCGATGACCCGCAGCTCGCCGCCCTCCGGCATCGCATCGAGGCTGTTGTTCACCAGGTTGATGAAGATCTGCTGGAGCTGATCCGCGTCCGCATTCACGCGTGGCAGGTCGTGCTGGAGCTCCGCGATGAGGCGAACGCGTTTCGCAGCGAGCGTGGGATCGATCGTGTCGAACGTTCTGGCGAGAAGAGCACCGAGGTCGACCGGCTCGAGTCTGACTGCCGGACGGCGAGTCTGGTCGAGCATGCCACGCACGATGCGCTCGATGCGCTCGATCTGCGCGGCGATCGTCTCGAGGCGCTTCGTCGTCTTCTCGTCGGTCGAGCGCGCGCGCAGGAGTTGGACGTGTCCGGAGATCAGATTCAGCGGAGTCCCGACCTCGTGCGCGAACTGCGCGGCAAGCTGTCCGGCCGTCGCGAGCCGCTCGAGCGTCCCGAGCTGTCGCTGGATGCCGAACAGCTCGACGTTCTTCTGCTTGAGCTGCTCGTTGCGGTCCTCGAGCTCGCCCGTCGCATCACGGACGCGCTCCTCGAGCTGCCGGGCGTGTGCAGCACGTTCCTCGGTGTACTCGCGAAGCCGGTCGACCATGATGTTGAAGCGCGTCGTGAGCAGTCCGACTTCGTCTTCGGCCCGCTCTGGAGCCTTCACCGACAGGTCGCCGCTTTCGGCTCGTGTCATCGCCCCGAGCAGTGTGTCGATAGGTTCATAGACGAGCCGCTTGAAGATCCAGTACGTCACGGTCGCAATGCCGAACACCATCAGCGCGAGCGCGATGAACGCCTGTCGCGCCATCTTGGCAGCGAGACTCTTCGCGTCGGTAACTTCGACCTGCACACCGACCGCGCCGACAACGCTCTGTTCCGCTCCCCTGGTCGTCACGATGACCGGGGCGACCGCCCACACCGAGAACCGTCCGTCGGGGTGCTCGTGAACCTCGACGTCGGGGAAGTCGCGAGTGAGAAGTTTCGTGATCGTCTCGGGGGGCAACTCGACGGCAGGCGCCGTCGACCGCGGATCGGTGTAGACCGTCTGCGCCCGGGGTGGCCCGTCCTCGGGAACCTGGAACGAGTAGACCTGCGACAGCGTCACCTCGAAGCCGTAACCCTGGATGAGCTCGGCCTGGCTGAAGCCCGGTGCCGAAGAGCGCTGGACGCCGTTGATCGACTGCAGCACGCGAATGCGGGCAACCTGATCGGCGTAGTACGTGGCGAGCTGGAGCGCCCGCTCCTTGTACTGGTTCTGCTCGAGACCGATGGCCTGTCTGGTGAAGACCCACGCGGCGACGAAGAAGATGACGACGACGACGGACGAGACGATCAGCGTCGTTTTGGCGTGCAGTTTCAGCGGTCTCACACCGCGCTCCTTCCTCCCGCTCACGAACAATACAACAGATCGCCAGCTTTTCGCTCGCGGACGGGTCTGGTAGTTTTCCGGCCATGAGCCTTGAAACACGAACGCGGCGGGCCGAGCGCTCGCGTGCAACGCGCGAGACCGACGTCCGCGTCGCCATCGATCTCGACGGAAGCGGCGACGCGAACGTCTCGACCGGCATCGGATTTCTCGATCACATGCTCGCGCAGTTCGCGCGCCACGGCCTGTTCGATCTCGAAGTGCGCTGCACGGGCGACCTCGAGATCGACGGGCATCATACGGTCGAGGACATCGCGATCACGCTCGGCGAGACGATCGGCGAGGCGCTTGGCGACAAGGCGGGCCTCGTCCGCTACGGCCACGCTTACGTTCCGATGGACGAGGCGCTTGCACGTGCCGTCGTCGACCTCTCGGGCAGGCCGTTCGTCGTCTACAGCGTCACGGACACGCGCGACCGCGTCGGCGAGCTCGAGACGCAGCTCGTCGAGCACTTCTGGCATTCGCTCGCGACAGCGGCAAAGGTCACGCTGCACGTCGATCTGCTGCGCGGCCACAACCAGCACCACATCACCGAGGCGGTCTTCAAGGCTTGCGCCCGCGCCTTTTCGGCGGCGACTCGGCTGGACGCGCGAGTGTCGGGCGTGCCGTCGACCAAGGGCGCGCTGTGATCGGAATCGTCAACTACGGAATCGGCAATCTGCGCAGTGTCGAGAAGGCTTTTCACGCCGTGGGAGCAGAGGCCATCGTCTCGTCGGACGAGGGGCAACTGACGGACTGCGACGGACTGGTACTGCCGGGCGTCGGCGCGTTCGGCGATGGTATCGACGGATTGCGATCGAGCGGCCTCGACCGCGTCGTGGTCCGCGCGTTCGAGGACGGGACTCCCGTGATCGGGCTGTGCCTCGGGCTGCAGCTGCTCTTCGAGGGCAGCGACGAGTTCGGCAGCCACCGTGGACTGGGATTGCTTCGCGGTCGCGTCGTGCGGTTCCCGGACACTGTACGCGTCGTTCCGCACACTGGCTGGAATGCCGTGCGAATCGTGAAACCGCACCCGCTGTTCTCGGGGCTCGACGAGAATCCGTACTTCTATTTCGTGCATTCGTTCCACGTGGTCGCCGACGATCGTGACGACGTCACGGGCGAGACCGAATACGACGGCGTGGTCTTTCCGTCGGTCTGCGCGAGGGGAAGCCTCTTCGGAGCGCAATGCCATCCCGAAAAGAGCCACACGGCAGGACTCAAGCTGCTCGGAAACTTCGCGCGGATCGCGGAGGCCCGATGATCGTCATTCCGGCCATCGACCTGCGCGGCGGGAGAACGGTGCGGCTCGTTGAGGGCGCAGCGGATCGCGAGACCAGCTACGATCTCGACCCTGTCGAGGTCGCGAGGGGCTTCGAGCGGGACGGAGCCGGGATCCTGCACGTGGTCGACCTGGACGGAGCGTTCGACGGGACGGGTGGATCGGCGAACGCGGAGGTCGTCCTGGCTATCCTCGAGAGCGTAGGGATTCCTGTCGAGCTCGGCGGGGGATTGCGGAGCGAGGCATCGGTCGAAGTCGCGCTCGGGAGCGGCGCCCGATGGGCGATCCTCGGGACGGCTGCGATCGAGGACTTCTCGCTCGTCAGGTCGCTTTCGGCGCGATTTCCCGGCCGGATCGTCGTCGGCATCGACGCTCGAGACGGCCGTGTGGCGACGCGTGGCTGGACGGATGTGACCGGGGTCGATGCAATCGAGCTTGGCCGTCGGGTTCGGGATGCCGGCATCGAGCGCGTGATCTACACCGACATCGCGCGGGACGGAAAACTGCAGGGACCGAACCTCGAGGCGACGCTCCGGTTTGCCGAGGCGACGGAACTCGAAGTGACGGTCTCTGGCGGCGTGAGCTCGGTCGCCGACGTGCGGGCGATCGCGGCAACTGGCGCGATCCACTCCTGCATCATCGGGAAGGCGATCTACGAGGGGAGACTGACTCTTTCAGAAGCCGTTGCCGCGGCTAATTCGACCGAACCCTGACCTGTCTTCCTGGCGTCTTTGCGAGTCCTTTGCGTCTTTGCGAGAAAAGAGTTCTCGCAAAGACGCAAAGTGAAGACGCCAAAGCGCAATGGAAAATCCGGCCCTACTGACAGGCCGGATCGTCCAGGATGTTCCGGTCGCGCAGCACGAACTCAACCCCCGTGATCAGGTTCTTGACCGTCGCTGTCGCCGTGTTGCGGCCGTAGTCAACCCGCACGTCCATCCGGACGTTCGGACTGTCGTGGTCATAGGCGATGAGCGAGCGACCCGGCACGTAGACCAGGTACTCGGCGAATCCCTGGTAGACCGTCCCGGTCGAAACGTCAGTGTACTGCCAGAGGCGGTAAAGCGGACTCGCAGGATCCGTCACGATCTTCAGCGTGTCTCGTTCGCTGACCGGCCCGTCGTTGATGATGCACACGCCGAACGCCGTTCCCACCGTTATCGTGAACGAGCACGCCGCCGTATTGCCGGCAGCGTCAGCGACCGTGCAATTGACCGTGTTCACGCCGACCGGGAAGAAGGATCCTGAAGCCGGCGCGCACACGGGCGCCCCGACTCCCGGACAGTTGTCCGAAACCGTCGGCGCCGTGTAGTTGACGATAGCGCCGAGCGTGGTCCCCATCGTCGTCGTCGCAGGCACGGTCAGGTTGGCCGGGCATGTGATGGTCGGCGCCTGCGCGTCGACGACCGTGACCGAGAAGCTGCAGTTTGCCGTCTGGCCAGCCGCGTCCGTCGCCGTGCAGGTCACGCTGGTCGTACCGACGGGGAACGTCGATCCACTCGGGGGAACGCACGCAATCGACGCAGTGCAACCTGGCTCGTCGCTCGCCGTCGGCGAGAACGAGACGACTGCGCTGCACTGACCGGTCGTGTTGTTTACCGTGATGTTCGCCGGACAAGTGACGGTCGGCGGGGCGTTGTTGACCGTGGTCATCGCAATCGCCGAGTTATTACCCATCATCGGGTCCATCTGAGTGGCCGAGATCGTCGCCGTTGCACTCAGCATCGTGGCGTTCGGAACCGAGCACGCAACTGCGGTGACAACCGTGAACGCCGCAGTCCCGCCGTTCGCCACGCTCGGATTCGTGAACGTGACCGTTCCGCCCGAGCCGACGGCCGGGGACGTCGTCGTCCACCCCATCGGAGCCGTGGCCGACACGAACGTCGTGCCCGCGGCCAGCGGGAACATGACCGACACGTTCGTCGCGGTCACGGGGCCATTGTTGATCGCGTTGATCGTGTAGGTGAGGTTCGATCCGACCGACACCGGGTCCGGAGAGTCGGTGGCGGTGACGGCAACGTCGGCGCCCATCGGAGCCGCCGGACAGGCCTGCACGAGCACATCGTCGATAGCGAGGCCGGCGCGATTGATTGACCCCTCCGAATCGAGGTGGAAGACGAGCTGAACCGTCTTCCCGGCGAACGCCGAAATGTCGCGCTCACAGAGTTGCCATCCAGCCGCTTCCTGAACGGTGGTTGAGGGGTTTCCGACACCGTCGATCATGTCGGCGCCAAGATGCTCGAACACTCGACTGATCATTCCGGAGCCGCCCACCTCGCGCACTTCGACCCACGCGTGGTCGAACGTCGCAGGTTCCATCTGGTACTTCTGGGCCCACGAGAACCGGATCGGTCCCGTCGCAGGGAGCACGATGTTCGGCGAAAACAGGTCCTGACTCGAGTTGATGTCGTAGGTGTTGTCGAGGTCCGTCTTCCAGCACATCGTCCCGCTGTTCGCGGATGTGATCGGCGCGAACGTCGGCGTCCCGCGCTCCCATTCGTCCGCCGTTCCAGAGTGGGTAAATCCGCCGTCGGTGGCCTCGAAGTCGGCGCTGAAGACGGTCGTCGGCATGGTCATGCCGCACAGCGGCTGCGGGTTCTCGCAGATTTCGAGCGACCATCCGTTGAGCGTGCCGCCGTCGCCCGCGGCGTCGTCACGAATCGTCAGAGTCCACGTTCCGCCGGACGTCGTCAGCCCCTGCAGCCATTCGAGCCGGTACGCGGGCTCGGGCATGAACGACATTGTCTCCGAGAGTGCGAACTGACTGTGGATCGCGGCATCGTCGTCGAACGTGATGTTCATCCCCGTCTGGGTGCCGCCAACCGTCGCGGCTCCAATGTCAGAGAAGAGCCCGATCGTCGTTCCAGACGGCGACGTCAGCTGAACGTCGAGATCCTGCATGAACGTGTGCGTCGCATTGATGTTCACGCGCAGCTTGTCGATGCGCGGATTGCCGGGCACCGTTAACGTCGATGTGACGATGCCGGGTCCGGTCGGGATCGCCACAGGCACGTTCGTGCTTGTATAGGTCGTGCACGTCCCCGGAGACACCCGCGGAAATACGGCCGTGCTTAGCTGGTACGTTCCGAAGAGCGCACCAGTCTGGACACTGACATGGACGAAGTACGTCCCGGCCGTCTGGACGGTGAAGAACATCGCCTCCGAATCCGGCGTGGCGGTGCCGCCGTCACCGGTTACCAGGATCTGATTCGATCCGGTGCCGAACAGCGCGAATCCGACACGGCCGTTCCATTCGACGGTGTCGCGCTCGGGGTCGAGGTCAAGGCTCAGGAAGACCGTGTCGCCAGCATTGAGCGCCACAGAATAGAAGTCCTGATCCGCTGTAGAGCTCGTCGAACCGCTGATCCAGCCAGACGCCGGCAGTGGCTGTGCGGTGCCGGTCGTGTCGTTCGCCTCGACCTCGGCAACCGGAGAGCCGGTCTGTCTGCGGAAATAGAGGTCGTAAGGGCGCAATTGGGTCAACGCACTGTTGTGTCGAACGCGCAGAAAATGAGTTCCCGTTGCCGTCAGCGTTCGCCCGGCGATCGTCGACGAAAGGGCGCCGAATGTCCCATCGTCGAGGTCCGTCTCGATGACTGTCGTGCCGTCCGGCGCGATGAGATCGAGGATGCTGTCCGTCGAGAGATTCGACGACGACGACGTCATCACCGCCGCGAAAACGCGATCGCCCGCCGTTCCAGAGAACGAATAGAAGTCCACGTCGGCGTTCGGGTATACGTTTCCGCGAATCCTGGCGCTGGCCCCCGCAATCGGCGTCGCCGTCCCGAACGTTCCGTTCGGTTCGACCTCCTGCGCAAGCGTCGAACCCGGAGCGAGCGCCGAGCTCGGCGTCACGACGCCTGGCTTGACGAGCGGTGCGCCCGTGTCCATGCGTCCCATCGGAATCGTGGAAACCTCGCTCGTGGCGTCCTCTCCCTTGCCGTCCTTGTCGAGCCTGGAGCCCGTGTCGTACTTCATCGGGTCAGCTTTCTGTTGAACGGACGCTGCCGGCGCTTCGGCCTTCGCTCGTGGCTCGAGCCGGGTAGTGCGCGCGGCCTGCGTGGGGGAGACTGAAGCGGTCAGCACAAGGGCGAGCGCCATTGCGACCGCAACGAAACGGACTCGGGGAGCAAGATTACCAATCACGACGGACCTCCTGAAGGTGGCTGGGACGAGCGGAGTTCGACAGCGAACGGACTTTCATTCGGAGTCGGAGTGCAGGTATGTTGCGAACGGTACCCGGCCAGACAAAGCTCGGAACTCGACCGACCAAGTTCGTTCTTGAAGCCGTCAACCGCTGTGGATAGCAGGGACCTGCCAAGTATCGAAGGATAGGCTGGAATCGTCAAGCATCTGGACCGCAAGGCAGTCGGTCGTCCTTGGAGCCTTGAGTCATCCCCGACGGGAACCCGCGTTCAGTCGACGTAACCAACCGCATTGACATCCGACGCGGCATTTCGCAGGCTCGAAGGCGTGCAGGATGTTCTCAACGAGTTTCCGCAGTTCGCTTCAACGGTAGAGGCGTTCGCCCGGTCGGATTTCCAGGAGGCCGGCCGACTGGCGCTTGCACTTCGCGACGATGCGCGCCGATCCAACGATCGGACTGGCGAGGCCGTGGCGACCGCGTGGATAGGTGCGTCGCTGGCTCAGCAGAGTCGATACCAGGAAGCGATGGAGCACCTGCTGGCCGCTATCGGCAACTTCGAGGAGCTCGGACGGGCAGACCTTGCAGCCCGTCCGTACAACTACGTCGCAATCGTCTACGAGGAGCTCGGCGACTTCGATGCCGCGTTCGCTTCGTACGCGCACGCGCTTGCAGGCGCGCGCGCCGCGGGCCAGCGGGAGCTCGAAGGCCGGATACTCGGCAACATCGGAGAGGCCTACGTGAATCTGGCGCGATTCGAGGAGGCGCGCGAACCGCTCGAGCAGGCTTCGGAGATCCTCGGGGAACTCGGCGAGTGGGCGCTTCAGGGCTGGGTCATATGGGCGAAGGGCCGGCTTGCTCAGTGTCTCGGCGACCAGGACGCCGCCCGCGACCTCTTCGTCCGCGCGATCGAGGTCACGGATCGGGGCCTCGCGATTCGGGGGCGTGCCGAGGCGCGCGTGGGGCTCGGAACGCTCTACTCGGAGCTCGGCCGCCACGAGGAAGCCATCGCTCTTCTCGAGGAGGCACTTGGCCTTGCGAGGTCGGTATCGAATCGACGGGAGGTCTTCAAGACGCATCTCGCCCTGTCCGAGGCCTACGAGCGCGCCGGAGACCTCGAGAAGGCGCTCGAGAACTACAAGGCCTTCCACCTCGCGCGCACCGAGGTCTTCGACGAGGCCGCACGAGCGACTACCCACCTCCTGAAGGTCGAGACCGAGCTGTCGAAGGAACGCTTCGAGCGCGAGATCTGGCGGCTGCGCAACGTCGAACTGGCTGCGGCGCTCGAGCGGCTCGAGGAGCAGGCGCGACAGCTTGTCAGGCTGAGTGTCCGGGACGGCTTGACCGGCGTCTTCAACCGCAGGCACCTCGACGAGCAGCTGCCGGCCGAGTTGCAGCGTGCACGCCGGTCCGGCCAGCCGATTTCGGTGGCCATGATCGATCTCGACAACTTCAAGCGCATCAACGACTCGGTCGGTCACTCCGTCGGCGATCGCGCGCTTCAGGCTGTCGCGGATGTCATAACCGGCCTGCTGCGCCAGTCTGACATTCTCGCCCGCTATGGCGGCGAGGAGTTCGCCATCGTCTTTGCGGACACGAACGAGGAAGCGGCGGCGGCGGCGTGTGAGCGGATCCGCGCCGCGATCGAGGCGCGCGACTGGACCGATGTGAGCCCAAGTCTCGGCCTGACCGCGAGCTTCGGGGTGGCGCAGGCGAATGCCACGTGCGACGCGGGCACGCTGCTCGATGAAGCGGACGCACGGCTCTACGCGGCGAAGGCTGCGGGCCGGAATCGGGTCGTGTCGAGCTCCAGGCAGCCGTGCGCGAAGATCTAGTTTTCCCTCTGCGCCTTTGCGAGACCTCCGCGTCTCTGCGAGAAATTCTTTCCAGACCGTGTTTCTCGCAGAGACGCGGAGGTCTCGCAGAGGCGCGGAGAAACAGGGATCAATCTCGTTGACTCGACGAGTCTCCTGACGTTCAATCGCAGCCCAACTCGGACGGTCGTGGGTCCGAAGCACCCAATTCCTCAAGGAGCCTCTCTATGAACCGCACGATCCTCGGGACAGCCGCACGGGCGGTGGCCCTTCCGTCCCTCTGCCTGTTGCTCGCCGGCTGCGGAGCCGGCACGAAAACCGCCCCGGCTTCGAACTCGGCGTCGCCAACCGCCAAATCCGACAACACACCTGCGAAACCGGCCGAGAAGCCGGCCACTCCCACTGCGATCGAGGGAATGTATGCCGTGACAGGCACGAATCCGTCCGGTGCCCCGTACAAGGGCGACCTCGAGGTCATCAAGCACGACAAGGTCTACCAATTCCGTTGGACCGCCGGTAAGTCCTACGACGGCGTCGGAGTGCTTCGCGACGGCGTCGTCGCCGTGTCGTTCTGTGATGGTCCTGACGGCAAGGGCTGCGGCGTCGTCTGCTTCAACGTGGCTGCGGACGGTTCGATGGACGGAACGTGGGGAATGTGGGGGACGGACGAGAGCGGAACGGAGAAGGCCACGCGGACTGGCGGCTCCGGACCTGTCGAGGGCGACTACACGCTCGCCGGGAAGAATCCGGATGGGACCGACTACAAGGCGACACTGGTAGTCACGAAGGCTGGTGCAGGTTACAACCTCGTCTGGAGCAACGGGAACACGGGCTTCGGCATTCGCCGTGGCGACGCGCTGACGGTTGGATTCGGCGGATCGAAGTGCAGCTTCGTCGCATACGAAGTGAAGCCGGACGGTACGCTCGAGGGAGTCTGGGGCGGCGCTGGAGCGACCCAGACCGGGACCGAGACCGCGAAGAAGAAATAGCGCAACACTTCGCGTCATTGCGCCTTTGCGCCTTTGCGCCTTTGCGAGACCTTGGCGTCTTGGCGAGAAAATAGGTTTGCAATCCTGTTTTCTCGCCAAGACGCCAAGGTCTCGCAAAGGCGCAAAGGTCTCGCAGAGACGCAGGCTGCATGCGCCCTCACTCCCCGAAACCCTCTATCTCATAGCAATTCAAGCCCTTCCTTGCGACGTTTCGCGGGCGTGTGCTACGGTTCGGCGGGGGATAGCGACCGCCTGAGCGCGCGTCGCATCGGCAGACAATAATCAACAAACAGTACCTCGAACCAACAGAGGAGGCCCGCAATCAATGGATAAAGCACTGCCGCCGAACAACATTCAGGACAATTTTTTGAACGCAGCCCGGCGCGAACGCTCGGGCGTGACGATCTACCTCATCAGCGGAGTGAAGCTCACGGGCCGGATCAAGAGCTTCGACAAGTACTCCCTGATTCTCGAAGCGGGCTCGCAGGAACAGCTCATTTTCAAGCACGCCATCTCCACCGTATCGCTGCCGCGCGGCATGCACCGCGGTCCCGGACGCCCGCCTATGGGCGACCGCGAGGGCGTCCGGCACTACGGCGACCGTCCGAACGATCCGTCGGGCGCGAATCCGGATCGCGAGCCCGGACCGCCGGCGGGCGATGACACCCGGAGCGCCGGCGCTTCCGACGAAGCCTGACGCGGCACGAGGTCGTGCGCGGGCTCTTCATAACGTTCGAAGGCGCGGATGGCAGCGGCAAGACCACGCAGCTGCGCCGCGCCGCCGAGCGGCTGTCCGCGATCGAGCCTGACCTCGTCGTCACGCGGGAGCCCGGCGGCTCGTCGGCAGGGGCCGAGATCCGTGCCCTCGTGCTCGAACCCCGAGATCGGCCGATCGTTCCGGTCGCAGAATTGCTCCTGATCGAGGCCGATCGCGCGCAACACGTGCGCGAGACGATCGAGCCGGCGCTCGAGCGCGGCGCGTGTGTACTCTGCGACCGGTTCACAGATGCGACGATGGCGTATCAGGGAGCCGGCAGGGGACTGGATCAGGAGCTGATCGAGTCGCTGAACCGCATTGCGACCGGTGGCCTCGAGCCGGACCTGACGCTGCTGTTCGACGTCGACGTGGAAGAAGCGTTGAGGCGGCTGGCGAGCCGCGCCCGGCAGGACGCTGGAGACGCGCCGACGAGGTTCGATCTCGAGCGCGCCGAGTTTCACGATCGCGTGCGCCGCGGCTACCTCGCCATCGCCGCGCGCGAGCCTCACAGGATCCGGATCATCGACGCGAACCGTCCGATCGGCGAGATCGGGGCCGAGGTCGATCGTCTGGTGGGTGAATTGCGGTGCCGCTCCGTGAACTGATCGGCAACGAACGGGTCGCTGTGGCCCTGACCCGCGCGGCCGCGCGGGACCGGCTGCCGCACGCCCTGCTGTTCGCCGGGCCGGACGGCGTCGGCAAGCGAACGTTCGCGATGGAGCTCGCCAAGGCGGTGACGTGCCACGCGCCTGTCGACGGCGATGCGTGCGGAGAATGCGATAGCTGTGTGCGCGCCCAGTCGGGTGAGCATCCGGACATTCGGGTGTTCGTGCCCGAAGGAACGCTGCACAAGATCGCGAGCATGCACGACCTGGCCCGCGAGGCTCAGTACCGGCCGTTCGACAATCACCGTCGCGTGATGGTCGTCGACGACGCGCACAAGATGCGCGACGAAGCGGCGAACGCGATCCTCAAGACGCTCGAGGAACCACCGCCGACGACGCTGATCGTGCTCGTGACCGACCAGCCGTACTCGCTGCTGGGGACTATACGGTCGCGCTGCCAGACGCTGCGGTTCGCGCCGGTGGACGCCGCGTCGATCGAGCGGTTCCTGGCGTCGCGGTTTGCGCGTCCGCTCGACGAGACGCAGTTGCTCGCGCGGGTGGCGGCCGGACGAATCGGCCGAGCGCTGTCGACCGACCTGTCGGTGTACCGGGACCAGCGAAAGGAGATGCTCGGGCTCGTCGAGCTTCTCGCGTCGGGCGGGGATCGGCTTCGTTTGATG
Organism: uncultured Clostridia bacterium; assembly: GCA_964591515.1. GTDB lineage: Bacteria > Acidobacteriota > Blastocatellia > UBA7656 > JADIYM01 > JADIYM01. Next base: position 3,032 of record CAZQBW010000011.1, on the reverse strand, counting down.
AAGGCCGCGCAGTACCTGACCGACATCGGCAAGAAGGACAAGTCCGAGCTGGAAGCCCGCCTGGACCTGTTCGTGGACCTGTGCCGCGACGTCTACGGCCTCGCGCTCGAGGGACCTGCCGATCGCGTCGCGAACCCGGACGTCGCGCTGCGGCTCGAGGCACTCGCGGCGTCGACGCCTCCTGAGCGGATCGCGGTGTGGATCGATGCGGTCGAGCGGTTGCGCGAGCGCCTGCGCCAGAACGCGAACCGTCAGGTCGCGCTCGAGGCGATGCTCCTCGGACTGGGAGGAGAGTAGACAGGATTACAGGATTGACAGGAATTCTGGTTCTTTGTGAAAGACTGGCTGGTCCTGTTAATCCTGAAAATCCTGTAATCCTGTCCACCCTCTCCTTCCAGACAGCGAAGGCCCGGAGCTTGCGCTCCGGGCCTTCGGAAACCGCGGTCGTGTGACCGTGGGGTTAGAAACCGTCCCAGTTGCCCGAGATACCGGTCACCGCGCCGCCGACGCCGAACGTGAAGATGATGTCGGCGCCGCCGCTCGAGTTGGTGTTGCGCAGGAAGCACGCTCCCGTTGCCGGAGCGAAGATGCCGATCGTGTCACCGGCGATTCCGTCCCAGTTTCCGACGAGCGGCTTGAAGCCGGTCCCCGGACCGTATGAGAAGATCACGTCGGCCCCTCCGGGCGTGTTCGTGTTGCGAAGGAAGACGACTCCCGACGCCTCGATGTAGATGCCGATGGTCGTCGAGCCGTTCCCGTCCCAGTCGCCGGCAAGCGGTGTCGCACCGCCCGCGCCGAATGTGAACGTGAGGTCCGCCGCTCCAGGCGTGTTCGAGTTGCGCAGGAAGAACGTCCCGGTCGCGGTGTCGTAGATTCCGACCGTGACCGTTCCGTTTCCGTCCCAGTCGCCGACGATCGGGAGCTGGTTGGCCGGGCCGAAGTTGAACGCGAGGTCGGCAGGTCCTGGCGTGTTCGCATTGCGCAGGAAGAAGCTGCCAGTCGCCGGATCGTAGACGCCGACAGTATCCGTCCCGTTGTTGTCCCAGTCACCCCTTAGCGGAATGAGCGCGTTCGGACCGAAGAACGTCGTAATGTCCGCCGGGCCAGGGCCGTTGCAGTTGCGCAGGAAGAACGTGTTCCCCGCATTGGTGTAGAGGCCGACGGTGTCGACGTGGACGCCGGCGACGTGGTTCGCCGTGACATTGATCGTGTCGGAGTTCATCGCCGCGCCGTCGCTGACTGTCAACTGGAATGTGAGCACGGCTGTCGTGGCGACGTTTGGAGCCTCGAACGTCGGCGTTGCAGACGTCGGGTTGTTGATGACTACCGTCGGACCAGCCGTCTGGCTCCACGCGAACGACAGCGGATTCGGACCACTGTCCGGATCGGAAGAGCCCGAGCCATTGAGCATGACGTTCGTGCACGAGTTGACGTTCTGGTCCGTCCCGGCATTCGAGACCGGCGGAATGTTGCCGCCGCCGCACGAAGAACTGCAGGTCGGCGTCAGGAACGAGATCGACCAGCCGCCCGAGATCGAGCCGGAATCCGTTCCGACGTCGTCCCGAACATAGAGCGACCAGGTGCCGTTCGCGCCCGCACCGAGACCGTTGAAGGTCGCGAACGACGTTGCGTACGGACCGGCCGGCGCCGGTGCGGGCAGCACGTCCGTGGTAGTGTCGAGGTTCGACGGCTTGTAGGTGCCGCTGGTGATCGTGGCCGTCGACAGTGCGGCGGCCGCATTGTCGTCGAAGGTCAGGTTCACCCCGACGATGTCGGTGCCGGAACCGTTGTCCGACATGACGTAGGCCTTCTGCGCTCCGCCCGGCGCCACGAGGATGATGTCGATGTCATCCGGGAAGGTGTGGCTGAGACCGGTCAGGCTGACCGTGACTCTCGAGAACGACGTGATCCCCGAGACGGTGATGTTCGACGGATACGGCGAGCCCGCGGCGTTGTCGACGATCGAGATCGCCGCCGGGTTCGAGAACGAAACCGTGTTCGTGGTTCCGATCGTAAGCGGCGCGTAGGACACCGTGCCTTCGTTGCTTGCGCCATCCTGCAGTTGCAGACTCGCGACGACCTGGCCACCGCAGGAGCCGCTCACGGTGAACGTGAACGGTCTCACGACCGAGCCGCCGACCGGAATGGCACCGTAGTTCTGCGGCGCGCTCGGGCTCGTGACGCCGCCGGAGACCTGCAGTGTTCCGACCAAGCTGGTCGTTGCCGCCGTTCCGTTGTTCGCGACCGTCAGGTTGACGGTCACCACCTCGCCCGGATCCGGCGCACTGTTGGCTGGAGTGCAGTTCTCGGCTGTGAGGGCAATGGCCCCCGCGGTCAGTGCTGCCCCCGGCCCAGCCTTGGGAATCTTCGTGAAGCGGACATCCGGCTGGTTGGTATGCGCCGTGCTCGAGAGCCGGTTGTCGCCCCAGGTCCGGTAATAGGAAGTGTTGTCTGCGACCGCCTGGTCGTAGTCGCCCATGTACGTCGAGACGATGACGCCGTCCTGTCCGATCACAACCGGGAAATCGGCATCGGTGATCCGGTAGTCGGTTCCGAACGTCACGGTCGAGCCCGAGATCGTCGCGTTCCGTCCGAAGACGTTGATCCGGCTGTTCGCGCCGTCGAGCCGGCGGTCGTACCAGCTGACGAACAGCCCGGTGCCGTCCGGCGTGATGGCGATGACCGGCTGCCAGTTGTCCTGGAGCCCGGCATCGGTGTTGACCTGGACTGCGGGGCTCCACGTCGTGCCGCCGTCGGTCGTCTGCGAGAAGTAGACGTTCGACTTGTCGGTACTCGGCGAGATGCCCTTGTCGTTCCAGACCATGTAGAGCTGGTTCGCGTCGGTCGGGCTTGCGACGACCTGCGGGAACGCGTTCGAGCGCATTCCGCCGTTCAGCGCGAGGTCGCCATTGGTACCGGTCGTACGAAGAGTCTGCGCCGTGACCTGGGCCGAGAACGTGACACCCTGGTCGGTTGACCGTCGGAGCACGATCGCATTCGGGCTCGCAAGCCAGAATGCATAGACAGTGTGG
>CAZQBW010000010.1:0-45439 GCA_964591515.1 uncultured Clostridia bacterium | reverse complement strand
ACGGATTCGATCCGCACAGCACGCAATCCGGGTTCTTGCGGAGCTTCATCTCGCGGAACTTCATGCTTAGCGCGTCGAACAGCAGTAGCCGACCGATAAGCGACGTGCCCTCTCCAAGAATGAGCTTGATTGTCTCTATCGCCTGGATCGACCCGACGATGCCGGGCAGTACGCCGAGGACTCCGCCTTCGGCGCAACTCGGCACGAGGCCTGGCGGGGGAGGCTCAGGGAACAGACACCGGTAGCAGGGTCCGGTGCGCGCGTCGAATACGCTAGCCTGCCCCTCGAAACGGAAGATCGAACCGTACACATTCGGGATGCCGAGCATCACGCACGCGTCGTTGACCAGGTATCGGGTCGGAAAGTTGTCGGTGCCGTCGGCGACGACGTCGAAGCCGCGCATGATCTCGAGCGCATTCGAAGCGGTCAGCGCCTCGCCGAACCCGACGACTTCGACGTTCGGATTGATGTCGTGGATGCGGTCACGCGCGGACTCGAGCTTTGGCCGGCCAACGTCCTTCGTTCCGTGCAGCAGCTGTCGTTGCAGATTCGAGTGATCGACTACGTCGAAGTCGACGATCCCGAGCCGCCCCACGCCCGCAGCTGCAAGGTACATCGCCAACGGCGATCCAAGTCCTCCGGCTCCCACGAGCAGGACGCTTGCCGCCTTCAACCTGCGTTGTCCCGCGATCCCGACCTCCGACAGAAGGAGGTGCCGGCTGTAACGCTGGACCTCTTCGACCGAGAGATCCACTTCCTCGGAGATAGCAGAGCCGCCGGCGATCGACGGAATGATGTGGATCTCATCCCGATCGGCAACTGCCGTGTCGAGACCCGATGCGTAGCGTATGTCTTCGTCGTTGACGAAAACGTTGACGAAGCTTCGCAGGGCGCCATCTTCGGTGTAGAGATGGCCGCGCAGCGCCGGGTGTGAGCCGACGAGCGAGTCAAGAGCTTCGCCGACAGTCGCCGCGCTGGACGTGACAGAGGCACTGTCGCCAGTGAACCGTCGCAGTGCCGATGGAATGTTGATCGTAATCGCCATGGTGATGTCCTTGCGCGCGGGGCTCGCGTCACGTGCTCCCCGCGAGGTCTTCATTCGTATGAGATTGGCTCCTCGACGAACGACGAGCGATCGTCGGCCAGCGTCCAGCTTCGAATGGTGTCGGTGACTCCATCCCGGATAGAGACGATGGGATACGACACGCCGGGCCAGGTGGCGTGTTCGAGGTCGTATCCGCTCGGGACTGCCGGAGCGTTCGGATGCGAGTGGTAGTACCCGACGACTTCGAGACCGGATTGCGATGCGTGGCGCTCTCCAAGCAACATCGACCGAGCGCTCACCGCGTAACGATTCGTCTGCGAGTCGACGCGCTCGTTCTCGAGCGGATACAGCTCGACGACGGCCCGGTCATCTCCCGTCTCGAACCGGCCAAGCAGTAGACCGCACACCTCGTGTGGAAAGCCACTCTCACCGTGCCGGACAATCTCGGCAGCAAGCTTCTCGGCGAGTCGGAGCGTCACGCGGTCACCTCCGAACCTTCGGTCCAGAACCGGTCGCCCAGATACCGGACTCCGCCATCACACAAGACGGTCACGATGATGCCGTGACGAATTCGCTCTGCCAGATCGAGCGACGCCGCGACCGCCGCTGCGGCGCTCACACCAACGAAGACGCCTTCCTCGCGGGCCAGCCGGCGAGCCACCACGTAGGCACGCTCGGTCGAGACCTCGGCGCGCTCGTCGGCGAGGTCAGGATCGAAAATGCCGGGAACGATCGCCGAATCGAGATGCTTCATTCCCTCGAGCCCATGAAACGGGCTGTCCGGTTCCACGCTGACGAGTCGAACGCCCGGATTCAGCTCTCGCAATCGACGACCGACTCCGGTGAACGTTCCTGTCGTTCCCAGCGCGGCGACGAAATGGGTCAATTCTCCGTCGGTCTGCGACCAGATCTCGGGACCCGTCGTGTCGTAATGGGCGCGCCAGTTGTGCGGATTGTTGTACTGATCGGGATAGAAATACCGATCGGGATCTTCCTCGTAGAGTCGCCTGGCTACACGGATCGCACCGTCAGAGCCTTCAGCGGGATCGGTCAACACGAGCTCGGCGCCGTAGATCGCGAGGATCCGCTTACGCTCGTCGTTTGCGTTGGCCGGCAGGCAAAGCCGCACGCGATAGCCTCGCGCGGCAGCAAGCATCGCGTAGGCGATCCCGGTGTTGCCGGACGTCGCGTCGAGCAGGATCTTGTCTGGCGTAAGCCGTCCACTCAGCTCGCCGTCCCGAATCATCGCCAGCGCCGCACGGTCCTTGACGCTTCCACCCGGGTTGAGCCACTCGGCTTTTCCGTAGATCGCGACACCCGGAACCGAAGAATCGATCCGCGAGAGCCGGACGAGTGGCGTGTTGCCGATCAACCCGTCGATCGTCCTGTCGCGCCGAACCCCGATTGCCCTTGTCATCGTCGCCATCAGCTCACACCGCCCTCCGTGTACGAAGCACACCATAGGCCGATCTATACCTAAGTGGCAAGCTTAACTTTGAGGATCGGGGAGGTGCCGAGGCGATCGAGGGTTGTTCAGGCAGTCACGCGGGAGTCGTCGGGATGGGTTCTGGCGGAGCTGATTCGGAGGGGAATGAGATCGGGCGAACAGAGCTGCTCGAGCGTAGTCTGGTGAAGGACGCCGGCGATCGTCTCTGTCAGATAAGTCCAGACGTTCCGCATCGAGCATCCGGAATGCTGAGAGCAGCGGTGCTCGATCGTCGGCGGAACAGCCGACGCACAATCGAGCAACTGTATCGGTCCCTCGAGAAGCTCGAGGACTTCGCCCATGCTGATCTCGGCTGGAGTTCTCGAAAGTCGGTAGCCGCCGCGTGGTCCGCGGACGCTCTCGACTATGCCACCCTTCCGAAGGTCGACCATTATCAGCGACAGATAGTCCTTCGGGATGTCCTGACGTTCAGCGATGTCCTTGACCTGGACCGGTTCGCCTCCCGAGAAATGCCGGGCGAGGTCTATGACCGCCCTCATCCCGTAGTCGCCCTTCGTGGAAATCATCAGCACGGGGTCAATACTGGATGCAGGCCGGCCGTGCGTCAATGCGTCGTGAGCGGCGGCTTCTCCGTCGCCGGTTTCTCTCCGGCAGACTTTCCGTCTGGCGCCGGTGCGGGCTCGACCTCTTCCACCTTCGAGGGCACTGCCACGACTCGTTTGACGACGCGCTGCGGCGCGCCCTTCCCGCTACGTTCCTCGAAGACGATCTGCGCGTCGTCGGAGAACGCGCCAGAGATCTTCTCAATTGAAACGAGTCGTCCGTTGAACAGCTTCGCGCCGTTCGTCGCAAAGAAGGTGTTCCCGGTCGGCGTCGCCAGGAGGAACACGCCGAATCCCGCATCGGTCTCGAAAAGCCCCGTGACGAGCACCTCGCTGACGAGGTACTGCTCGAGCGGATCGGGGCCAGTCGAGCCCGCGCCGGCGGCGGCCTCCTTGCGGCGAATCCAGTCGGCGCGGCGCGATTCGAACGATGCGACGGCCGGTGCCGTCTTTGGTTTCTTTCCCGTCTTCGCAGCTTTGGCTCGGGGCTTCGCTGCGGCGCCGGATTCCGATTGGGCCGCCGCCGGTGATGCCGGCAGGGCGAAGAAGATCGAAATTGCGAGCAGCGTCAGGAAGGCACGAGTCATGAATCGGAAGGACTCCTTTCCGCAAAGCCTATCGGTCGTCAACGGGGCGCGCAAGCCGTTCCGCCTGAGCGAATTGACAAGATGGATAAGTACGTGCGATTCATAGTGCCTCACCGGATCGAACACCCTGGAGACAACTGAATGGTCATTGCGTGCCCGAACTGCAAGCGGAAGTACCAGATCGACACGACGCGAATTCCTGTCGGAGGAACGTCGTTCACGTGCTGGAGCTGCCGTGCCACGGTTCGGGTAGACCCGCTCGGGAACACGGATGCCTCATCGCAGGCGTCGATGCCTCCCTCGCGGCCTCCATTGCCGGGGCGTGACCAGACTCTTGTTGGCGACGATCCAGACGCAAATGTCCCTCCGTCGGCGATGCGTTTCTTCGAGTCACTTGCCGCCGAAGCGACCATGACGCGACAGATGGCGAGCGAGGACACGGCGGCGCCACAGACCGAGCCCGAGCCGCCTCGTCGAGTTACCGGGAGCATTCCTCTCGATGCGCTGGAGCGACTCCAGGGCGATGACGTGCTGGACCTTCCGCCTCTCGAGCCAATCCTCGATGCTCCATTGCCCGTCGGTGATGTCATCGATCTCGGGCTGCCATCGCCTGAACCCGCGATCGACTTTGGCCCGGTCCCGGCAATGCCTGCTGTCGATGCAGTGCCCGAGTCGAGGCACACCGTCGCGATGGGTTCGCTCTCGGCCGAGGACATTGCGGCAGCAGCCGTGCCGGTCGACCTTCCAGCGCCGCGACCCGTGCCCCTGCCGATTCCACTTCCGCCATCCATCTCGGTGACGCAGCCGATGTCGGCCTTCAACGTTCCCGCGTTGGGGGTCGAACAACCCGATCTGGCATCAGGCGAAGTTCAAGACGATCAGGCCGTGTTGCCAACGGCGCCCTTCGAGCGGCCATCGTCCTTCGAACCGACGCCAGGCGCGGTCGAACCCGACCGCCCCGTGGAGTTCGGCGCCGCGCCGGAGGCAGTTCGCATGACTGCCGCCGAAATGGCGACCAACCCGCAGCGGGCGTGGGTCGCGCCGGACGTGCAGGCGCCCGAGCCTCGTTCGCGACACGGACTGCTGGCCCTGGCTGCCGTGCTCGTCGTCGCCGTGTGTCTCGGACTGGCTTGGCAGTTCGTGCTCAAGGATTTCATCGTCGGACGTCCCTCGGCGACCTCGCCGAGCGCTTCGGCGACTACGCCGCCAACGACTGTGCCGGCGACCGAGTCTGGAGCGCCGACTCCAACTCCCGCGCCTCCGCCGGTCGAGGCGCCAAAGCCAGCGGATCCGGCTGTTTCAACGCCGGTTGCCTCTCCCGAAGTTCCCTCCAAACCAACCGGAGACAGCGGCGGATTCACGATCCAGATCCGCAGTAGTCCCAATGAGACTGATGCGAAACAATTCGCCGACTCGTTGAAGGCCGCTGGCTTCGACGCCTACGTGATGCGGGCCGACCTCGGGGCGAAGGGCATCTGGTATCGCGTTCGTGTCGGACGGTTCCAATCGCGCGAAGAAGCTCAACGCGAGATTGGAAAACTGAGGTCGAGCGCGAAAGCGAGCGAGGCGATCATTCAGCCCTTCACGGAGGGGTGAGCTCGCCGAGACGCCAGTCGGCTTACCTCCGGACGCCGCACGTGTGCGGGTCCGTCGAGGCAACGGGGAAGATCTCTGGCGCTTGCAGCGCCGTCCCGTATTCGGTGTTGACCGCCGCGATGGCAGCGGCAGCAACGAGCGCCTGACCCGTGTTGCTCAGGTGATATCCGTCGAGTCCGTAGAGCCCGCCGAGATATCGCGTCGTGAAGAGACCGACTCCGTCGATGTCGATTCCGCGGCGCTCGTAGCGATCGAAGAGCGAGTGCACGTCGACGAGCGCCCATCCTGCGGCTCGCGCGCGACGCTCGATGGCGAGGTTGTATCCGGCAACGGCGTCGTCCAGCTTCCCGATTTCTTCCTTGCTGAGGATCTGTGTCGCCGACAGCGGTCCGACGGCCTGTCCGCTCGCGATTGCGTCGACCGTAGGCAAGGCTGTGATCAAGACGAATGATGACTTCGCGACGCCAAGCCGCTTACGGAGTTGGCTGCTCGTGAATCCGGTCCTCTGTCGCAATTCCTTCGCCGAGACGAGCAGCGCGGTGGACCTCACGTTCGGAATGTTGAGGATCGCGCCTTTCGAGCCCGCCGCCGAAACGCGTCCCACGACTTCGACGAGCCGTTGCTCGAAGGCCGCTGCAGAGAGCAGCGAGCTTCCTCCAATTTCCCCGCCGAGCGTAGGCAGCAGGACGTCCATTGGCCCTAGCCACACGGCCGCAAACGTCGGATTCAGCACGACGGCCATCTCGACCTGGGAACGCGGCGGCCCTCCCGTCGTGGCGGCCGGAAATCCGAGCACGTAGTCCTCGAACGAATCGGGCTCGTTGGGATTGTCAGGGTCGATGCTCCAGCGCCGTTCGAGCGCATCACCGATCCGGTGATACGGAATGGCGAGGTTCGAAGCGACAACAGTCGGGTCCACGCGACCGGTGCTCTCGCCGCTCGCCGAATCCAGCGCGCCGAAGTCGCAGGTCCCCGGCCGCTCGACGAGCAGGCCGAGACCCGTTACCGCATTCGGCGCCGGTATGCCTGGCTCGCCGATGAGAGGAAGGCGAAACGTCGCCCCGGCCTGGGTGGCAAGGATCGCAACCCAGGACCTCGACTGGCCCGTCGCCCGAAGTGCTCCGTCTTGAAAGCCTGCGGTCTGGCCGTCGCCGATCGCCACGAAGCGATCGAAGCGCGCGCTTCCCTGTCCAAACGCGTCGAGAGGCGCGCAGAGAAGAGACAAGCTCGCGGCTAACGCGAAAATCAGGCGTCTGGATACGGATCTCATCGACTTCGTTGTTCTGCTCTTTCTCGGGGGTTCTCAAGCATAACACCCGTGGCAGCGGGTCGCGGTCGATCGCGCGGTCCGAAGTTCCACCAGCCAGCCGACAAATGCCGCATCCAGAAATCGGCCGGCCGCTGCTATGATCGGCGCACAATGAACGATGAACGGCCACACACGGACTCGCCTGAAGCGGTTGCGCCTGAGCTTGCCAGACTCGTCGAAGTCGTTGAGCGACTTCATCGCGACCATACTGTCTCTTTCATCGCGGCGGGGGATGAGAAGATCTATGCATACGGTGGCGGCGGATTCATCGCGATCGTGTCAGATCGTCTCTTCGATGACCCCGTCGACGTGGAAACGCCGACGGCGAAGTTTCGGATCGAACGCGACGCCGACGGTCGGATGACCGCCGTGTCGGTGACCGGCGAGGACGTGCCGACAGCGAAGGACTTCGTCTCAGCGGCCGAGGGCTTCGAGCGATACTATGCGCGGCGCATTGGCAGCGTGTGACGTGTGGCGATGCTCGTCGACGCGGGAGCGGGCTGAACTGCCACCAGTGCTTCTCGGGCGAATGATGGAATTACCGTGGCGTCACGGACTCGCCATCGTTGGCGAGTCGCGCCGCGGCAACACGGGCCACTGCAAGGTCTGAGGATTCAGCCGCTCGGGCAAGTTGAGCCGAGCCGATACTCGCCTCGTCGAGACGCTGCTCAATTTCGAGAACGATCCGGGCCTGGTCGGCGTCGCGCGGCACGAGAGAGCGGACACGGTCGCGCAATTGCGCGCTCGTGTTCACGCGACCGGTCCATATCGGGCCCTGTTCGTGAAGCGTCGACGCGAACTCGCGATCGTCAAACGAGTCGATGAGGGCCGCCGCATCGGCTCGCGCTCCGCGCAGCAGTGTCTTCACGTCGGCATCGACAACGCGAGATTCGTCGCGAAAGCGCTCCAGCGTATCAAGCCGCCACTTGATGGCAATTCCCAGTGCAACTACCGACGCCAGGACGAGGCCCACGACGACGAGTGTCAGCCTTCGCCGTGTCTGCATCGTCTTGACGAGGCCCTCCGATGCGGCGCCCCGGTCGAACTCACTGAGCTGTCGTTGACATCGACGGCAGCGTCTGGCCGCCGTGACGTTGACGAGACCGCACTTCGGACAGCGTCTCGTCGGACGAAAGACCGTCATCGACGGATTGTCATCGGGTGGGATCTCAGCAGACACGAGTGGACGGTAACGGAGGCATGGTGAGGGGTCAACGCTTCGATCCGTCTGTCGATCGAAGCGGTTGGTGTCGAGCGGGAGTTGTTCCAGCCTCTGGCGGCGTCGTGTAGACTGACGGGAAATCTTCTACCGTTTCGGAGGGACCGTGCCGTTTCGACGCCTGCTGCTCGGAGGAATTCTGGCCTCGCTGGCGCTCGCGCCCGTCACTGTAAGGTCGCAGACTCCGGTTCCCGCGCCAAAGAAGTCAGACTCGAAGGGCGGGTCGCCTGCGTCGGCTCTCGCGCCAGGCGCCAAGCCCGCCGGTGCCCCGATTTCGCGGCCGGCCGCACCTGCGTCCGCACCAAGGGTCGCCGGCCCGATCGCGCCCGTCGTCCAGCCGACAGCTGGACCACCGTCGGTTACCGGCCCGGTCGGCACCTTTGCCGTCGATCGCATAAACGTCGCGGCGGCGACTTCAGCGGCACTCGTGCCATCTGCCCCGCGCTGGGTTCCCGTCACAATCGTCAATCGTTCGGGAGGACGCGTTCCGAACGTTGCGCTGACGGATCTGGGTATCATCGAGAACGGGATTCGCCAGCGCGCGACGTCGATCGAGCGGTGGCCGCTCTGGCTCGTCATCGTGCTGGACGTCGGCCGCCAGATCGGTCCCGCCAAGCAACTCTCGGTGCATCGGCAGCTCGTATACGACCTGCTCTATGCACTCGGCGAGGACGACCACGTCGCCCTGGTGCAGTATTCGGACGGTATCGACCTCATCCAGCCGTGGACACAGGACTCCCACGTTGCGGAGCTGGCGGTCGAAGAGAAGTTTCAATCCGGTCTCGATGGTCAGCTCTGGGATTCCGTCGCGTTCTCGGTAACCGACCTGCTTGCCGGGAAGCTCGGCCACCGGATGGTGGTCGTCGTCACCGATGGTGTCGACGACGCCGGTCGAGACAGTACTTACGGGCGTGCCGCACAGCTTCTTCGAGAGTCGGGCGTGACGTTGCACATCGTCAATCTGAGTCGCTATCTCGAAGAAGGGATTCGCAAGGAAGCATTTGGAATGAATGGCGTGATCAACGTCATCCAGAGTCCGTCCTACCTGGGTCGGCGAAAGGAGCTCCGCCAATACGCCGAGCAACTCGGCCAGGCGCCTGCGAAGATGGTCGAGGCGACGCGCGATTCCGGCGGAAAACTCTTCATGGTCGCACCGGAGGACGATCCGGCGCGCCTTCCTCAACTCATATGGCAGCAGATCGAAGGTCAGATGATGGTCTCGTACGTGCCCGAACGGGCCGGCGACGTCCGGTCTCCGAGTCCGATTCGCGCGATCTCGGCGTTCGTGACACGAGGAGACATCGAAGTGTCGGCTCCCGCGAAACTCTTCGTGCCGATCGTCTCGCCGCGAAGCGGTCAGGCCGGATCGACGCTCAGGAAGGATTGAGATGGGAGAGAGCTCGAACGGCGGCAACGACGGCGATGGCGACCGTAGTGTCTTGCGGGGCCCGGGTGGAACTAGTGGTGGAGCGCTCGAGTTCGTCGGTGGAATGGCATTGTTCGCGCTCGGGTTCTACCTCGTGTTCTCTCGGGTTGTTGTTTTCTCGTACTACCCACGCTGGTTTGGCGAGTCCACGTTCGGGATCACGATGATTCCCTTCCTCATCGGTGTCGGCATGCTGTTTTTCAATGGCAAGTCGATTGTCGGCTGGGTACTGACAGGGCTCGGACTCCTGGTGATTCTCGCGTCGGTCATTGCGAGCCTTACGTTCAATTTCCTGCCGACTTCGCTGTTCAATACGCTGCTGATTTTCGGCTGCCTGGCCGGAGGACTTGGTCTGATGGCGCGCGCGCTTCGAGAGCACGGATGAGGCCTTGGGCCATTGCCGCGTTCGCCTTGATCGTCCTCGGAGTCGTACAGGCGACGCCAGCAGTCGCTCGGCAGCCTCGCGGATCGGTAGAGTCCCGACCGATCAATGTCTCCGGCACTGTCACCGATTCGTTGACGCCGGTTGTCGCCGTCTCTGGAGAGTATGTCCACATCGCCTGGATTGAGTCCGAGCCGACGACAGACGGCCTCCGGGCCACGATCTGGTACGTGCGGTCGACCGACGCCGGTGCGACGTACGAGACGGCTCGATCGATCGCCCCATTGACCGGATACGCTTCGGCACTGCAATGCGTCGTCGATGGCTCGACGGTGCATCTGGCCTGGCTCGCGACGTCGTACACGACCGGCACGCCCGCCGCGGTCGACTACCAGCGTTCAGTCGACAGCGGCCTGACGTTCGAGCCGTTCGTGACAGTCAGCGCTGCGGAACCGCCGGGCGCTCCGATACTCGTCGCATCAGGTGAACGGGTTGCGGCGGTGTGGCAGGCCGGCGAGCGGATCTGGATGGCACTCTCGATCGACAGTGGGCGGTCGTTCGATCTGGCTCCGGCTGTCGGAGTTGCAGGTGAGCTGGTCGCGGTCACGGTGCGAGCGGCGGCTACTCGGGAAGGCATCGCCCTTGCGTGGCTCGTGCCGGCTGTCGGCGGCGGACTGCGTCTCGAGGTCGGTCGCGTGAATTGGCGGACAGGTTATCTCTCCGAGTCGTCATCACCGGAGGGTTCAACGGTTTCCGATATCTCGGCAACGGCGTTCGGCGACAGAGTCATCGTTGCTTGGACTACTGCCACGTCCGTTCGAACTGCCAAGTTTGCCCGCTCGTCCGACGGAGGAGCGTCCTATTCAGCACCCGACACTCTCGGTGATGCGTCCGTGCTCGGTGCTCCGCGAGCCTCCGCTGGCGCTGATGTCGCGTTCGTCACCTGGGTCGACCGATTCGATCGACTTCGTATCTCGCACATCAAGAATGAGGACGGGTCGGTCGGCGAGATACGAGTGAAAACGAACAGACGCGCGGTGTTTCCGGAGATCGCCGGCAACGGCGAAAGCGCCGTGGTCGCGTGGCGTAGTGGCTCCGGATCCGGGAGTCTTATCCGATCGTGCCTGGTCGACTCGAAACGAGATGCTGCGACCGTATGGAGAACTGCCCGACGTGGCGGTTCCGCCGTGGCACCGCGTGTCGCCGTCGACGGATTGCATCGGATCGTCGTGTGGCAGCAGCTCGTCGATGGCGCCGCCGAGGTCTTCGCGATGCGGCTCCCGGACTGAAGCGCTCCGTCGGATCGGTGCCACCGATGCCGTCGACGACCCAGGAGTAGCGTTACTTGTCGACCATCGCGGCGACCTTCGACATCTGAGTCAGGCGCTCGCGCATTGCGTTCACGAAGCAGACGATCTCCTGTTCGGTGGCACCGCAGGCGCGAAGCCCATCGCGGAGCTGATCGTCCGAGAGCTGGCCAAGAAACTTGTAGACGAACCGCACATCCCGGGTAGTGATTCCCTCAGCCACGTCCGACGTTCTCTGTCCGGAGTAACCGAACTCGACAATGCCACTTGGCTTCACGCCCTTGATGAAGTCCTTCGTTTGGGAGGCGAAGCCCTCACAGTCCCACTTTTCGCGCGAGAAGAAGTTTCCCCACTTCCCCATGGACCCGCCCCAATCCGTGAACACGTATCGAGTTTCGGTTTGTCGATCCGAGACCTGATATGTGTAGATCCCTGTGTTCGAGCCGCGTCCAGCGTCACGCTGATCCTTGCTGTCCCAGTTCGAGACCAGCATCATCACGATCTTGAGGCCGTTCAACTGCTTCGTTCCGACAAATGGATTGCCGTTCCAGGACCAACTCTGTTCGTCCTTCAGTTTTTTGACGTTCGGCTCGCGTAGCTCGAATCGCGCGTCCACGAAACTGCCGTCGGGTCCGACGTACTTCCGGGCGCGGTTGAGTCCACCCCGAGGAACGCCGTCGATGCGCCCGCCGGCGACGAAGTACGCGGGCTCCACAAAGTACCCGGCGGCCCAGGCGATGCGGGTGGCAAAGACCTCGGAGTTGACCTCGGTGCCCCACTTCACGCCCCACCGCCGGCCCGCGGCATCGGTGACCTTGATCTTCGGATTCGTTCCGCCGGTGTCCTCCTCTTCGAAACGGAACGGCGGCTGGGGAACTCCCGAGCTCCCGCCTGCCCCACCTGCCAGGTCGAGCTGTCCGACCGGGCCCGGATCCCTCCAGATCACCGTCTGGGTCGTCGGACGCGTTACGGTTCTGGGACGGCGTTGCGAATGGGCTTCGACAGGAAGGAGGACTGCAATGATGACGGCGGCAGTGACAATTGCGCACGTGGAACGGACTTTCATGAATGCTACCCCCGATCGGGCTCGACGATGAAACCGGACTGCTGCGCCAGGGAGTCACCCGACGGTCCCGGATCGCGCGCTGAGCAACGTCCCGCGCTCTAAAAGGTTGGCTCGAACTGCATCCGCGGCGCAAGTACGTGCCGCGAGATCAACCTTAGGGTCTCGACCACTCCGCGGCCATCAGAGGCCACTGCCTCGACGTATGGCTCGCCAGCGCAGCCGAGCAACGACAGCAGTTCAAGCCGGGGAACGGCATTCTGATCGTCGCACTTGTTCAGTTGAAGGACGGCGGGGATGTCGTCAACATCGCGTCCGGAATCCTCAATAGCTGCGGCAACCTCGGCGAGCGCCTCGATGTTGGCCTCGAGCCGGAGACGCCGGCTGTCTGCGACGAAGACGATGCCATCCGCCTCGCGAAGTATCCGGCGCCGCGCATTCAAATAGAAGCTCTGGCCGGGAACCGTAAAGAGCTCGATTCGAAGCGGCGCGTCACTCCCGATCGCAAGCTCGAGCGAGAGCAGATCGAAATACAGCGTCCGTTGGGTTTCGGTGGCGAGTTGAAGAAGCTTGTGGAGCGAATGCGACGGCAGAAGACGCGACAGGGCTTCGAGGTTCGTGGTCTTGCCGCTCTCGCTCGGTCCGCAATAGACGATGCGAATGGCCCGGCTCGGCAACGGATTGACGGTGTCGCTCATGGCGTCACTTCCCTCCTGATCGTCCGAAAGTCACATTGCGTCCACCCGACGCCCGACCACTGTCGCCAATCGCGGCATATAGAATCGGCGGCCTGTCGCTCGACTCTCGAGTCGGCCCGGATGGTCGCTCGAACCGAACGATTTCCGCCAAGTATCAGTAGTGCGGTACGCGGACTGATCAATCGGTTCCCGTACCGACAGTTCGTGCTACTGACTTCGCGCGAGTCCTGAGCGCCTGATTCACATCCAGGTGAGATGAGCTTCGTCCGGCTGGCCGAGCGACTGACCGGCGTTCCTGTCGCGCAGTCGGGGCCTGCCGCCGTCGGCCGTGTCTGAAGCCAGACTTCACGCATTGCGATTCCAATCTCCAAGCCACGTTTCGAATGGCACCGCACGAGCCGAGGCCATCTCTTTGCGAATGACATAGCGAACGTGCTCGTCGAATGCCTCGGCCGGCATCTTGCGGAACGTCTTCTCGTGCTTGGATGCCAGCAGTTCGAGACGCTTCTCCTCAACCTGCCGCGCAAGGTCCTCAGGTGACAGTTCTTCATATGCACGGAGGCCAAGCTCGTTGAGGTAGGTCTGGTAGGCGTACTCAACCTCATAGGTCGAACGGGTCTTCGAAGCGGTGGTCGGCTGCGGACTCGCAGCCGGTCTGGCGCGGCCCTGGACTGTAGACGGGTTTCGACTCGTGGAATCGGGGGCTCCGCGGCCAATCAGGCTGACGAGGAATCCGCCCGGGTTGGCGAAGCGCTTTCCGGCTGAAAGCTCGCCGTCGAGATATCGAATAGCGCGATCTATCCGCTCCCGCTGCTCGATCGTGTCCACGTGGCAGAGTCGCGCGGCGACGGGCGCCACAACGCCTCTCTCCACAAGCAATCGCTCGAGCACTCGCATGTCCGAGGCTGCATCCGGACCTGCCGGTTCGCACGCTGCCAGGAATGGCAGTGCCAGTTGGACCCGGGCTCCGAAGTCCGGCCGCTTGTAGACGTAGAGATTCTCGCCCGAGAGGAGCCAGCTCTCGAGGTATCCCTTCTCGACAAGAGTGTTGAGGGCTGGCTCGAGGCGCTGCATGACCTGCGAGATGTACTTGTACTGCCGGCTGACTCCGAGGTGTTCGTGCGAGAGATCGCGCACGTTGAGGATGAGCGAGAACTGTTTGTTGTCGAAGTAGTTGTCGAGGTATCTGAAGAGCCGGCGTTCGATGGCCGAAGTGAGCTCTTCGAAGTAGAAAGACGCGTCGAGGTAACGCGTAAGCTCCTGATTGATTGAATCTGCTATCCGATCGGACCAGAGGATATAGCTCGATTTCTCCCCGCCGCGCGTTTCGCTGTTGAGCTTCCACTCCTGAATGAACGTGAGTCCCATGTTGACGAAGCGCTTTCTGGCTCGATCGCCGAAGGCGTTGATGGCTTCGACCCGGACAGCCGCGAGCTTCTTGAAGCTCGTTTCGAGACGCGTGTAGTACGTCGCGTTGATCGGCCAGCCCAATCGCTTGAGGAGGTCGTAGCGCGAAAAGAAGACCTTCTTCGAACCTCCCTGCTCTCGGGTGAGTTCGAGCAACGCCATCATCACGTCATCGTCAATTGGCCCCGGGAATCCCTTTTCGGGATGCGGGAAGACCTTCCACATCCTCTCAACACGCTCTCCATTCCACGTGATGGTGTCGTTGAACTGGAGGGGTTCCTTGCTGGACTGGGCCTTCTTGTCGAGGACGGAGATTGGAAAAGTCGCGAGGTTGAACTCGTCGAATGCAACGCGGACGAGATCGCTCGCACTGCGATCGTGACCGATTCGACCGGCAAGACCCTGGCTACCGCTCCTCCGACTGGGCTTTCGACCACCGCCGGCGACCAGCCGTTTCGTGTGCGGCGGTACGGGTATCGGATTCGTATCGGAGGGTTTTGTCATTGACTCATTCTTGTTGCGTCATCGATCCACAGCATCGCTGACCTGAGGCTTCTGCCTCCCCGCCGGCTCGGATCGCCGGATGCTCCATTGACCACCAGACCATTGGTGATCACGGCAGCTGGGGTCCGTTCGAGTACCGGAGGGATGGCGGGTTGCCAGAGTTCGACGGCTGGCTATGCGCGTGGCCCCTCCCGGCCTTCTTCGACCACCCTCCAACTTCTGACGGAAAGTCACTTTCGCGAGGTGCACACCCACAGATGGGCGGATTGGCCAAGGAGCCTCCGGCTTCAGACGATCGCGGTCAGCCGCCTTTCGTTTGCTTCCTCCAAGTGTCAACAGCATGAGCTGCAACCCTCTTTGGCCATCTTTCATTCTGAGCCGGTTCGGCCGTAATGAGTGTCCGCGCCTAGGCGCGCCAATCCGGACCTTTCTGAAAGGTGCTCTGTTGCCGTCGCTGCGTCGTCTTGTCTGTTCTACGGTCGAATCCATCTGTTACTCGGGCAAATCAACATCGATCTACAATTATCTGTTCAAGACACATGACAAGAAACATCTTCATGACAACAGAGGGCACTTCGCGTTGCCAAGGGAACTATTGAAAACAAAGGAGTTACCGTCAGGACCTTCCGCCATGTGTCGTGGACCTTCCTCCAAGTGTCTGCAATCGTTTTCGCCAAGTGTCTGCAATGCGAAATCGAAGGATTTGGTTCCCTTCTTCCAATGTTCATGTGATTTCCGCCAAAGATCATGGGTAGTTCGCCCATCTGACAGCAATTCTTGGCTCATTTGTCAGCATGTTTATGCCAATGATCAGTAGTTCTTATGCCAAGTGACAATAGACCGACTCTATCGACCTATACGTACTGGTCTGACCTGCCTGACCAGCCTGTCCTGGCCGGCAGCGGGCCGGCAGCGGGCCGACTCTACACATCCATAAGAAATTTCGCCCCCTGGAACGCAACATTTCCTGAGAATCCTCGACCATGACAATGACGGTCGTTTGTGCGATAGTTCGAGCTGGCTCAGTCGGCAGCCGCCAGAGCCTGCCAGATCCAGTCAATGAGCAGCACAGGCGAACCCGTTAGCACCAAGCCATGTATCACATGGCGCGTGCCTTCGTGGAGGTTTCCTTCAAGTGTCAATAGTTCTATGCCAAGTGTCTGGCATCTTTCTCCAAGTGTCAGCAATTGCCGATTCAGGAGTTCATTAAGTGGCGCGTGTTGTGGCGGTATTCAATCAAGCGGGAGGAGTCGGAAAGACGACGCTGACTCGTGACCTTGGATTCGAGTTTGCAACCCGAGGTAGTCGAGTCCTTCTAATCGACGCAGATCCTCAGGCTTCGCTGACCGAGTTTTTCGGAATCGAATCCGACGGCCTCGAGTCGAGTCTCTTCGATGCTCTTCTGCATAACGCAGTCCCAACGATAGTCCGCGTGCATGGATTGGATGTCCTTCCGTCTTCGATTGACCTGGCCGCGGCAGACTTCCTGCTTGCGGCGGAGATCGGGCGAGAGCTCAAGTTGAGGCAGGTCGTGGAGAAGATCTCTTCGTCCTACGACCTGATTTTCATAGATGCGCCGCCCTCGCTTGGAAACATCTCGATAAATGTGCTGGTGGCTGCGGACGAGATTCTGATCCCAGTGCAGTGCGAGATAAAGGCTCTTCGTGGGACGCGGCATCTTTTCGACACAATTGACCGGGTGCGAAGCCTGAATCCCAAACTCAAGATCGCGGGGGTTGTCCCTACGCTTCTTGATCGGCGGACCCGATTGAACACAGAGAGCTACGAAGTTCTGAAGAATCGACTTGGGGACAAGCTCGTTGTTTTCGCCCCTATTCGGCGAGGCGTGGCGTTTGCTGAAGCGAGCGCCCACGGTGTGCCAGTACATAAGCACTCGCCTGGATACGATGGGATAGCTGATATTCGAGCGCTTGCTGACGCTCTTGGGGATTTCTCGGGCGAATAGAGATGAAGGCTGACGCGATTGGACTTGGGTAGATGTGCCTAGAGCTCATCGGGCGGAGCCTCATGCAGGATCGAGCTAGGTTGATTCGGGAATCCAGAGCCAAGGCTTAGGAGAATTATTAAGAGATGGCGAAGAAACGAATTGGCATCGACGCACTATTTCAGAGTTCCGTGCCAACAGCGGACCCGACCCGAGACGATAACCAGCCTGCTGGGCGCGCGGAAAATGCGACGTCCGCAATGGAACTCCCGGTGACGTCCTTGACGCCTGGTCGCCATCAGCCTCGAGTAACTTTCGATGCGGCGTCACTTCGCGATCTTACAGAGTCGGTTCGTGTCCACGGCGTCCTTCAGCCAATACTGGTGCGCCCGCACCCAGACGCGGAGGACAGATATGAGATCGTCGCCGGCGAACGACGTTGGAGGGCTGCGCAGGCCGCCGGACTGACGGATGTTCCCATCCGGGTCATCGCGCTCGATGACGTTGGAGTGAGAACGGTGGCAATGGTAGAGAACCTCCAACGGGAGGATCTTAATGTTCTCGAGGAAGCTGAGGGCTACCTGGATCTGCTTGCGGATCGAATTCGCTCGGACCCCGAACTGTCCGGGTATGCTG
This sequence comes from uncultured Clostridia bacterium, assembly GCA_964591515.1. Lineage (GTDB taxonomy): Bacteria > Acidobacteriota > Blastocatellia > UBA7656 > JADIYM01 > JADIYM01. The sequence continues at coordinate 28,266 of CAZQBW010000010.1, read as the reverse complement.
ACCCGGACCGACCGCACGTCGGCGCAATTCGGTTGTTGCGGGCGCTGAATAACCGACTCGCCGGCAACTCCAAGGACGACGTTGTCCTTCGACTCGAGCCGATGGTCGCCGAGGTATTCAACGCTGTTGGCAGAATCACTTGGCAGTCGTTCGTCTCTCATCGGTTGCCGCTTCTTAGTCTGCCCGACGAGCTACTGGACGCGCTGCGCTCTGGGAAGCTCACCTATTCGAAGGCACGAGCGATAAGTAGACTTACTTCAGAACGAATGGGTGGCGACGAAGAGCAGGCCCGGGCGCTACGACTCGACCTAATCGAAAGAGCAAAACCTGGAGGACTCTCGGTGCGCGCGTTGCAGGCTGAAGTCATGAAAGTCGTCGGGCAATCCGCGCCGCCGCCGCAATTGGTCACTGAGCGGACGTCAACTACTGTCGAATCCGTAAGATCGTTTCAGCGTGGATCTACATCGCTCGATGCGAAGATCTCGGACCTCGTCGATCGCCTTGATTCGACAAACGTCGAAGACTACGGGCCGGCGCGTCGCTCAGAGATTTCGGCCGCGATTGACGCACTGCTTCGGGCTCTTTAGCTTCGAGCTGCGCGACTTGTTGAACAGCTACTTTCTGAGAAACACGAGTAGAACGACCCATCCCAAATCGCTCCACGTGGAACGATCGACTTGGTGAGCCGCATCTGTCCTCGGTTCGCCCGCTATGGTTGAGGTTGAGGTTGAGGTAATAGCGACGTAGTCGAGCGCTTCATGGCGAGCGACTGAGTCGACGCTGCGTGTCGTAATGCAATGCCAGGCTCGCACCGTGTCTCATGCAGATCGCGGATACAACAGGATCGGCCTTGTGTGCCATGGCGATCCTAACGCATCAAGAGTCTGAGTTCGAGGTGTAGCAAGACGGTTGGATGAACTACAAAAGGACTCGACACGAGCCGAGTCCTTTGTTCGTCCAGTCGAAACTACGCTCGCCGCAGGAAACAAGCTAAGTACGAATCGTGATGTGAAGATCACGCTGACGATCACGATTCGCAAGTAGCGCTTCCTTGTTGCGAATCAGGCCTTCTCTCGTGTAGGAGGCCATCTCGAAGTCATGTCCATGCTTGATTGCGTCTTTCGGGCATGCCTCGACACAGAATCCGCAGAGAATGCACCGTCCATAGTCGATACGATACACAGACGCGTATCGAGCATCGACGCCCAGCCGTTCAGGATACGCCCGCGGATCGTCTGCACCTTCAATATAGATGGCGTCTGCAGGACAGATAGCGGAGCAGAGAAAACACGCCACACAACGTTCCCGGCCCGTTTCATCCGTATCGAGGAAGTGCTCGCCCCGGAACCGAGCCGAGAGGGGAACCGGGTCGTCCGGGTAGCTGATTGTCGTCTTTGGCTGCGGAATTCGAGCTATTGTGTGCGCGAGGCCGCCGGCCAACGTTCTCACCGTATCGACAACTTCCGAGAGGATCGACATTCCGTTTCTCCGTCCGAATCCCGTTTCTTGTTTCACCGGACTCTGTACCAATCTGACTGAACCAAGCCGGCCATTCAGATTGATAAGCAGCCTACACTTCGCTAGCAGACCGAGAGAGTAGCCAGTCTCGATACCCCTCGTCAATCCGAACCGAAGCATGTGAATCCGTTCTCAAGAACGATGGCAAGGCCGTGTCGCATCATGACCTGACGCGAACGAACTGCCGCGTTCCTGTCATAGATGCCGGATGTCTCGAGCACTCAGCAATCTGGGCAGAAGCCCCGTGCTGGTCGAGCAAGAAACCGCCGCTTGATTCCCGGTCGGTCGAAGTCAGGCATCCCCGCGTCGAGTCAGATTCCCGACACCGACCAGCGGTCCCTGGCAAGACGACTATTCGTGCTGAGGCACTCCGCGAAGGCTCCCGACGGTCCAGGTAGACGGAACTCGCGACTCGGTTCTAGAGTCAACAACTGACACGGCGGCCTCACTCGAGTTCAGGATCGAGGGCACATCACCGAATTCCGGATCGATTCGTCCCTGCGATCGACTGGCAGCCTCCGAAGCAGTGCCGGTGGCGCGTCCAACGCCGACTGCCGGAACGTGTCCGGGAACATGGCCAGCGGCGAATCCGGTTTGGAGGAGGTCCGCCTGGTCCTCATCAAGCAAGGCTATGGCGCGAAGCGCATCGGCGACGTGGAATTTCTCTTCATCGACTACGTGTGTAAAGAACTCAATCGTCGCCGGATCCTCGCACTCCGCTGCCAGACGTCGATAGGAGTTGATCGTGTCGAGCTCGCGCGCCACCAGCGCCCGAAGCAATGCAAGGTCGTTTTCGATTGGGCCGATCACGAGGCATCTCCACGCAGGAAATTCTGGTCGCAACTCAACACAAGGCACTTCCCGAACTGGACAGCGTGCCGCAGTATGGTGGGGCCCCAGTCGATGCGTCAAGCGAGCCAGCTATTTTAACAACAACTCTGTTGACCAAATTGGCCAAGCCACGTACAGTGAGCAGTTATGTCGGCGTATATCGAACTGCTCAAGTCTACTCGGGCCGAAATCGTAAACTTGCTCAAGAGGCAGGGAACGATGAGCGTTGAGACGCTCGCGACCGAGCTTGAGATCTCCAAAGTTGCGGTTCGACGGCATCTCGACCAACTCGAGGACCAGGGGTTTATCGGTCATAGTTCAGAGCGCTGCGAGCGAGGCCGACCGAAATTCGTTTATTCCCTCACAAGCGAGGGTGACGGACTCTTCCCGGATCGATCTGCCGACTTCGCTTGTGACCTGTTGTTGCAGATCGGTCGAAGGCATGGTCCGGCAGCCATCGACGCCCTGCTCGTGGATCAGGCGGACGCAAACATCGAGTCACTTCTTCGTGAAGTGGACGGCCTGGATTTCGACGCGCGAGTCGAGGCGGTGGTGAAGCAGTTCAACGAGCGTGGATATGTTGCCGACGTCGAACGACTGGTCGACGGCAGCTACCGGATCGTCGAGCACAATTGTCCGATTCGCGACGTCGCGGAACATTATCCACAAGTGTGCCGGGAGGAACTGCGTGTATACGGCGAGGTAACAGGCGGCACCGTCGTCAAGACCTGCTGCATGATCGCCAACGACGCTCGCTCTTGCGAGTACCGGATTGTCCCGAACGAGAGCAGTCGCGGGATATCGCCAAGCCGCTCGCTTCCTATCGCTCTCAGTTCCTTCGTCGCCTCGACACAGACCTCTCGAGACGCGGCGCCGTCGTGCGAAGTGGGGATGGAGTTCAACTCGTCGAAAATGCCAGAGCCAAATCAGCAGTCGCCGCATTCATCTGCCGCACACGAAGTGGATACCCGCTCCAGCGAAGATGCCAATTCGCGAGGAGCATTGCAAAAGCACTGCATGTCGGTGTGCGTGAACGTTCACTGCTCGCTGAATGGCGCAGATGAACTTGTGGAACATCTTGTTTCGGAGTACGGGGTCGCGCCCGATGTTCCGGTCGAGTCCGGATTGTCGCTCGAGCTGACTTATTGCTTCGGGGCGTGTGATCTCGGCCCGAACGTCGAGATTGACGGAGAGTTCACCGACGGCGTGACCATCGATCGCCTTGACGAACTTCTCGCCAGACTCAACCTGCGGGGCGGAATGGCTTAGCGACCGCCCGTCGCGGCGAGTGCGCCGACTTGGCACCTGCGAGCGCCCCGAGCAATCCTGCAAAGGCGTCGAGTCCGCTTCCAGGTAGAAGTTGAGATTGAATTTGTCGGGTCGGGAAAAGCGGAATCAGTGGATCACGAACAGGGAGACGCGAATGAGTGCACACCAGCAAGCTCCGAAGGAACCCGTTGCCGGTATCCGGAGCATTATAGCCGTCAGTTCAGGCAAGGGAGGTGTCGGCAAGACAACGGTTGCGGTCAATCTCGCGGCTGCCCTTGCTGCCCGCGGACTCCGCGTCGGATTGCTCGATACTGACGTGTACGGACCCAACGTACCCTTGATGGTCGGGCTCAGTGGTCAGCCCGAAATTGACGGAACTAAGATCATTCCGCTCGAAGCGCACGGCCTGAAGGTCATGTCCATGGGCTTTCTCAATCCGGGCGACAAGCCCGTCGTCTGGCGCGGACCAATGCTGCATACCGTAGTCCGCCAGTTTCTCTCCGACGTGCTTTGGGGTGAGCTCGACGTACTTGTCGTCGACATGCCGCCCGGAACGGGTGACGTTCAGCTGTCGCTTGCTCAACTCGTGCCGGTTCAAGGAGCCATCGTCGTCACGACTCCGCAGGACGTGGCCACCGCGGACGTGCGCAAGGCAATCAACATGTTCGAACAGGTTGGCGTGCCCTTGCTCGGCATCGTCGAGAACATGAGTTCCTTCACCTGCGGCTCGTGCGGAACCGTTCACGACATCTTCGGCGCCGGTGGGGGTGAGGCACTCGCAAAGCAGTTCCACAGTGAGCTGCTCGGGAGTATTCCGATCGCTACCGCAGTGCGTGAATGCGGCGACGCGGGGACACCAATCGTCGTCAAGGATCCGGAGTCGCCGCAGAGTGCGGCGCTCTTCTCCATCGCCGACAAGATCGCTGGCGCGCTTTCGTCCGGAGCGGCCGTCAAGGCACTTCCGACAATCTCGATGTAACCGATAGTCAGTTGGAGAAAACGCGGGCCTCGACAAGCTCGACCGCATCCAACACGCTTTGGGAAACTTGATGAGCACGCACCATTCGCACCACGCACCGACCGCAACGTTCAGCGCAGACGACGTGGAACGTGTGCTCGAATCCGTGCGGCCGACCTTGGCCCGTCACGGTGGTGGCATCGAACTGGTTTGCGTGGAAGGCTGCAACATTCGGGTCGCGCTTCGGGGGGCCTGTGTCGGTTGCCCCAGCTCGCTAATGACCCTTCGCGAATCGGTCGAGAGGCAGTTCCGCGAAGAACTAGCGGGCTTCGGTGAGCTCATCACCGAGGAACCCACGGCGGCGATTGCGTCGAAGGGTGTAGTCTCGTCGCTCTGGAAGAGAATTGTGGCGCGCGATCCGGCGTTACGGTAGGTTTGAAGTCTGAATTCGGAAAGTCCGGTTACTGGTAAGGAGAACTAATCACGATGAATCTCATGATGACGGAAGCAGCGGCCCTTGAGGTCAAGAAGTTCATGTCGGAAGAGGAACTCTCGGATGAGGGCGGACTGCGCGTTCGCGTGATTCCTGGAGGCTGCTCTGGGTTCCAGTATGCAATGGAGATCGAAGAGTCGCCTCGCGAGGATGACAGCATCGCCGAGATGAATGGCGTCCGTGTCTTCGTCGACATGTTCAGCGCCCAGTACCTCGACGGAGTCGAGATCGACTACGTGAGCTCGGTCATGGGCTCCGGATTCACCTTCAAGAATCCGAATGCAACAGGAGGATGCGGCTGCGGAACTTCGTTCAGCGCCTAGCATCCAGCCCGGATCTCCGAAAGGGAACGCCCACGATCGACGGCCGTCTGACGGCGCATCGGTCGTGGGCGTTCCTGCGCGTCTATTCGGGAGAGGCAGGTCGCGTCGCGTGAACGCCTGTCCGCGGACCGGCACTCACGCGACGTTGGATTTCGCTACTCTTCGTGCATCGCAGCGATCGCGCAGCCTCGGGCTGTCGCCGTCAGCGGATCGGACGCGAGACGGACGTCTGACACCTTGAACGGCAGGTCGGCCTGTTCGAGAGCCGCTACGAACTTCTCGACGAATCCCTTCGGCGACGCCGTGCCTCCGCTCAAAACGATCGGAATTGGCCGGTCCATCCTGGGCAGGTTAGCTGCCTTCACGAAGTCCGTTCGCAGCGCTTCCACAAGAGAGAGGATCATCTCCTCGTAGTAGATCGACAGCGCCTGTTCGATCTTCGACTGCGGAGCCCGACGCAGATCCAGGCTCTCCTCCTTAGCTACACGTACCCGGGTTGTCGCTTCGCCCACAACCGACGCGACACTCTGGTCGATGTAATCTCCGGCGCGGCTCGTACTGAACTGGAAGACGGGAACAGACATGTAGGCGAGACACACGTTGCACATACCGCCGCCGGCGCTGATGCCGATTCCCGTGAAATTCTCGCTCTCGAGCTCCGAGAATATTACCGCCAGGCCCTCGTTGATGGCCTTCGCCCGGTAGCCGAGGCTCTGCAGCAGATTCTTGAGCATCGCTTCGTGGTAGACGAGATCGGACGTCATCTCGCGACCCGGTCCCGGAACGCTGAAACAGACCATCTCATGCTTCTTGGTCTTCGGTAGCAGCTTCTCGATGATCGTCTGGATCACGAGCAATCCGTTGTCCTCGGACGGGTTCAGGACTCCAGCTTTCATCGGTCGGCGAGCATCGACGTTGAAGAACGACGCGAACTTCTCGGACTCGTTGCCGAAGATGAAGATCTCTCGTCCACCATTCAGGTGGTAGCCCACCTTGTTCTGCTTGAGGATGTTCTCGGTGAACTTCGAGAAGGGAACCGAGACGAACGCGTTGAGCTGGGTTTCGGTCCGGGCGCCGTGGCTCGTTCCGCGCTGCAGCACGATTCGGCTGGTTCCGATGTCGAGTCCGAGTGGCGTCGACTCTTGCGAACGCTGATCGCCTTGCTCGGCTCCGCCGCGCTCGTCCTGGTTTGGTCTGTGATCCATGACTCCTCCGAAAAGTGTGGTTGTCGATTCAAGAACTGCAGGCGCCGAGTGGCGCACCCTGGCAGGACGCAGGCGGACGGACCTCAATCCGTCCCTGATCGAACGCGGCTCGAGCATTCCAAGCCCCCGTATCGACACTGATTCTCCACGCGCAAGGGCTCTTCCCATAGCGTCGAGCATAGCCTCGAGGGCGCGGTCGACTTTCGATGATTCCAACTTCGTCCGCGACACGACGGCGCGCCGGAGCACATAGCGGTTCATCCGCACACCACGACTGGTCGCGCGCTGCCAATCCGATTGCACTCTCGTCCAGGCACATCATTCTCCCTGGCCAGCCTCCACGTCTCGAGCGCTGAGCCAGCTCTTGAAGTTCCGATACCTCTGCTGAAGTTCGCGGCGCAGGTCCGGGTCACGCTTTCCAGCCGCGGCTGCGGTCTCGGCAAGCCGTTGCTCGGCAAGCGGAATGCCCGGCCAGAGCTCTCCTACAGCCCTGTCGAACTGGCCGTCGTGATCGAAGCCGAACTCCGCGATGCTGGGGTTCTCGACGGCATACTTGTCCGAGAGACCGATCGCGGCAAACGGAAAGGCGCGCGCCCAGTCCATGTGAAATCCGACCAGTCGCGACGAAGGGCTCACAGACACGAGTGCGTGCGTCACGCACATCGAGTCCGAAATGCCGTACTTGCTTCTGAGCATCGCCGTGAGCACTCGACCGGCGTAGATCTGGGCTTCGTTGATCTCGTCGGCCGCAAGCTTCGTGTCGGGCCGCCACTCGGCCTCGAAGCAGATGCCGATCGTGCCCCCGGACAGATCCAGATAGGTGAAGTTCTCGTCCGCCCATACCGAATTGCCGGCGTGATCCGCGGCAGCATCGTCTCGCACGACGCGATATACCCGGCCGAAGCGATCGATGACGTAGTTGTAGAGTCGGCGCCTGGCCACGAAGTCGAGCAGCGCTCGTGCGCTCGTCTGCAGCTTGTCGTTGAACTCTTCCTTGAACGGAGCGATGTGGCTTTGCGAGGTGTGATAGACGATCCCGATTGGCGTGACGGACCGCTCGACGGCTCCGTCTGGCGACGCGGCACCCCTGGGAAAAGCATAGAACCGCCGTGCCGGGCCGTCGGTCTCGAACTCGGTCAGTATTCGCGCGCCGTTCGAGTAGACTTCGTATCCGTCACCCTGCTCGACGAGCCAGATCTGCTCCGGCGAGTACTGTGGCAGGTCCGTTGCCAGCGCCACGCCTGTGGAAGCTACCGAACTCGCCGGAGCACTGGCCTCCGCGGGCACGGCATACGAAGCGAGCGCGACCTGAACAGCCAGGTAGCCAATGATCCCCACGAGCCCCACACTGAACACCGCCGACGCTGCGTAGATCGGAATCCGGAATCGATACGCCATCATTGCTACTCGAACTGCCGGTGGCAGGGCCGATCCAGACGGAAGCAGCGGCACGAGTTCCTCGACCACGATCTTCCGCAACCGGAAATGGTCGAAGAGAGGCCATCGCGACCCCTGACCGACACCCTCGTCCTGACATCTCGCGACAGCTTTCCGGATGAACCGGAGCCGAAGCGCGGGAGAGTCGAGAAGCTCGCAGTAGGCTTCGATGATCCGAGCCGACGTCTGATCCGGTGGCCGAAGCGTCTCCATCCTCGTCGCCGAAATGCCTGTGAATAGGGTGAGTTCGTGCCTGCGTCCGTAACCACCGGAGAATAGCCCACTGCGTTCGGCTCTGTCAAAAAGACGGCCGACGGAAACCCGGTGATCCGTTGGCCAATTGCGGCTGTCGAAGGAGTAAAAGAGTGTAAAAGCCCCTCTCGAGCCTTGCTCTCGAACGGCAAGAGCCGGAGTCTCGAGTCGTTCACGATTCCGCGATTGCGGCGGCAGGGTCGTGACGCTCATCCGGCGAAACACACCAGAGGCAGGAACAGGTTCACGATGAATCAACGGACTTGGCGATCTCGAGAGTGGAGGCCAGTGGCTACACTCGCGCTTTGCGGACTTGTCGCGGCAGGCACTTCTCCGGCGATGGCCCAGACGCCTGCCGGCCTCGTCGCGTCGCATTCTGAGGCAGCCCGCGCCGGCAAACTCGGCCAGGAGGCGTATCAGGCCGGCAAGTACGACGTGTTTCTTGCTGAAATGCGTCGCGCCTTCGCCGCAAGGCCGGACCATCCCCGGATCATCTACAACCTCGCCAGCGCACTTGCGTTGAACGGCAAGCCCGATGAAGCGTTGCCCCTGCTCGAGCGACTGGCAGCAATGGGGCTGTCGATGCCGGCGGAGAAGGACGACGACTTCAAGTCCATCGCCGGTCAGGATCGGTTTCGCGCGGTGTGCGCAGCACTCGGGTCCAACGGCGCGGCTTCCGGCTCGAGCGTGACCGCCGTGACGATCCCCGGTAGGCAGCTGATACTCGAAGGCCTCGCCTACGATCCCGCCAGTCGCGCCATTTTTGCCAGCAGCGTCCGGGAACGGAAGATCGTGAGAGTCGACTCAGCGGGAACGACGTCACTCTTCGCGGATCGGTCCGCCGGGCTCTGGAGCGTTTTCGGAATGGCAGTCGATTCGAAGCGTAGGATCCTCTGGGTGGCGACTGGGGCAGTCCCTCAGACCGACGGATTCACGGCAGCGGACGCAGGGAAGTCGGCGATCGTCGGCTTCGACCTGACGAGCGGCAAAGTCGTCCACCGGCTCGAGCCGGCGGACGGGAAGACGCACTCTCTGGGTGACGTCACGCTCGCGTCGAACGGAGATCTCTATGCATCGGACAGCACCGGCGGGGCTTTGTTTGTCGCACATGCAGGCAGCAAGTCGCTCGACGTACTCGTCCCTGAAGGCGAGTTGATATCACCGCAGGGGCTCGTCGTCACGCCAGATGGCTCACGGCTGTTCGTCGGTGACTATTCGCTCGGACTGTGCGTCGTGGACCTGCAGACGCGGAAGGTCTCGCGCGTCGGAACTCCCGACTCGGTCTGCCTTCTCGGCATCGACGGACTGACAATGGCCGGTCGAGACCTCATCGTCATTCAGAATGGGATAAGGCCCCACCGTGTGGCTAGGGTCCGGATGACAGACGGCTTCAAGGCGGTCGATCGACTCGAGGTGCTCGAGGTCGGCAATCCCGTCTTTGACGAACCGACGCTCGGCGTCGTGATCGACGGCTGGTTCCACTACATCGCGAACAGCCAGTGGAGCAAGATCAACGCAAAGGGGGAGATGGAACCGGCCGAGACGTTCAAGGACACGATCGTTCTCAAGCTGAAGCTCTGACGCGCGAGCCAGAATGAAGAGCGGTAGCGAGCCGGCCGTGAGTGGTCCAGACCGAGCCCGATAACTCTTGACTGCGCTCCGACACAACTTCCCCTTGGATTGGACCTCGTTTTCGACGCGTGCTAACCTCACCGGTACTCATCAGCACTGCAGAGTCTTCGGGTACAAACAGGAGTGAGAAGTATGAAACGAGCGTGTCTCCTTGTGTCCGCAGTGGCACTCATTCTCTCGACGATGTCTCCCGCTACGCACGCGGGAGGCGGTCCCAATTTTTCACGGTTCGTTGGGGTTGGCGACAGCCTGACGGCCGGTTTCAAGGACGGCGCCCTCTTCGCTGACGGCCAGTCGACTGGCTTCTATACTCGTCTCGCCACCTCGATGGGCACGCAGGTCGTGATTCCTTCGATCGCGTTCCCGGGTATTCCGACGCCGAACGCAGCGCTCGGGCAGGGGCTGCTTCTGCAGATTCCCGGCACTTGTCAGGTAGGCGCAACGACCTTTGCAACGGGCCAGACGACGGGTCGCGTCGATCCGACGATGCCCGCGACCGACGTTGCGATTCCCGGTCAGAGCATGGGAGAAGCGCTCACGACGAAATGGTCGATTGACCTGTCCAATCTGAGCACGGTCGACTCCGCAGAGGACTTCGTCCTCGGATTCCCGTATGCCTTCGCGCCGCCGCCGGCGAACACGCCCCGCACCCAGATTGAAACCGCCATCGGCCTTCAGCCGACGTTCCTCTCCATCTGGCTCGGCAGCAACGACGCGCTCGGTGCGGCCCTCGCTGCCACGGTCGACGACACGACGCTTACGCCGGTTGCGGACTTCCGCACGAATGCCGACACGGCGTTCGCCGCACTTGCAGCCACAGGAGCCGAAGCCGTCGTCTTCAACGTTCCCGACGTCACTGTCATTCCGAATCTCTTTTCGGTCTCGGAGCTCTCTGCGCTGACCAACCTTGACGCCGCGCAGATCAAGCTCCTGTTTGGTGTGCAGAAGGACTCGTTCGTGCCGCTTTCGGCGCTGCCGACGATCCAGGCCATCGCCATGGGACAACAGCAGGGCCCGCTCGCGCCGAACCAGATCCTCACGCGGAAGGAAGTCAAGAAGATCCGCAAGAACGTCAAGCAGTACAACATCAAGCTCAAGGCGCTTGCCGACGCCAACGGCTGGGCTTTCGTTGACGTCAACGCGATTCTCACGGACATCGCGAAGAACGGCCTTGTAGTGACCGGCGTCGGTACCATCACGACCGCGTATCTCGGCGGTCTGTTCGGCCTCGACGGCGTTCATCCGTCGGCGACCGGCCATGCGGTAATCGCGTCGGCGGCGATCGATTCGATCAACGCCAAGTACGGTACGACGCTCGCGAAGCCGAACGTCGCTTCGATTGCCGCCGCCGACCCCCAGGTCTGCATGGCCAAGTCGGCTCAGACGGCAACGCTTGCCGATCTCGTGAAGTACGCGCCGGCCGCTCGCTCGGCCGAGTCCGTCATTCTGAACCGCTAACCACACGGTCGCGGCTGTCCCGCTTGGGCGCCGCGGCCGTATCCCTTCGCCGGGGCGTGCAGTCTTCGCAGTGAAGACAGCGCGCCCCGTCCCGTCCCATGCCACGAATCGATCCGCGAGGCAGGCGCGCACGCAAGGACGTCACAGTCCGACTCGTCAAGCGCGAAATCTCGGTCCCCGGCGGCATCACGATCCTGAACGCACTTGCAGCGGTCTCGGGACCTTCCATCACCGAAGGCAACTACTGCGGCGCCGGCGAATGCGCCCACTGCGAAGTCATCGTGCTGAACCATCGCGGCCACAAGAAGTCGGTGCTGGCCTGCAAGACTCGCGTCGAGGACGGCCTGCAGATCGTTCGACTGTCGAGATATCTCGAAAGGGATCTTTCGTCATGAGCGGAGCTCCACGACAGGGACGGGCAGCGGACCTCTCCGCCCTTCGCTCGGCGCTCGACTGCGTCGCGGAAGCCGTCGTCATCGTCGACTCCGGCGGTTGCGTGGAGTTCGCAAACGAACTTGCGCGCGGCCGCTTTCGACTGAGTCCGGGGGAACGTGTCGGACTGCCTGACACCGATCCGCTCACGTGGCTGTCCTGGGTGCCCGGCCGGCGAGTGCGTCAGGTTGGAGACAGGGACGGTACGCACCGGACCATCTTCGTGGCGCCGGTCGATCGCGTACCCGTCGACGAGTCGAGCGTCCGGCTTTCGGGCACGAGCCTTCAGACCACCCGCCTGGTCGCCGCAATCGCGGCAGCGAGTGAGACGACCGAGCCAGTGCTCGTGTCCGGTGAGCCCGGAACGGGCAAGGAGTCCGTTGCACGCGCAATTCACGAGGCCGCCAGGTTTGCACCGGCGGCGTTCGAGAGCGTCTCGTCGAAGACGCTATCGGTCTCCGCTCTCGAACGCCGTCTCGACGGCCGGGGCAGCCTCGGACCAATCGGGACTCTGTTCCTCGAGGACGTCGAGAACATGACGCGCTCAGTGCAGCGCAGGCTCGCCCAGGCCTTTGCGGCCGGTGAAGTGCACGTGCGCGTGATGGCTTCCACGCAATCGGACATCGAGTCCTCGGTCGAGTCCGGAGTGTTCGACCGCGAGCTCTTCTTCAGGCTCAACGCCATTCCAATTCACGTAAGCCCGCTTCGCGACCGCCCCGGTGACGTCGCGAGTCTCTCGGCCGCGATCATCGCCCGCTGCAACGCCGCGTCGAACCGGCGGCGCGTCGACAGGATTTCGCCTGAAGCTTCCGACGCGCTTTCGACATACCCATTTCCCGGAAACGCCCGAGAGCTCGAGGCTGTGGTCGAACGCTCCTGGTCGCGTTGCCGTGGACGCCACATCCGGCTCGACCACCTTCCTGAATCGATCACGCGACCGGCGCGGCGATCGCGGCGGGCTCCGGCCGAGAGGGGAGACGCGGACTCGCTCGAGGGGATCGAGCGCGAGTTCCTGCTCCGCGTGCTCGCCGACAACGACTGGCGGCTCGGGGCCGTAGCGACGGAGCTTTCCGTCTCGAGGACCACGCTCTGGCGCAGACTCAGTCGTTTGAAGATCGAGAATCCGCGACGAAAACCCAGATGATCAAGAGGGCTGCGGCGGCGCCAGGTCGATCCACACCGGAGAGGTCCAGGCCCACTCGCCGTCCGCCTGCCGGACTCTGACGTAGTAGAGCGTCGACGCGTCGAGCGTATCGACGAGCTCCATCGTCACGTCCATGTCGTTCGCACGGTCGAGAAGGCCGGGCAGGACGATGAAGTCGCCACCCGAGTACTTGAGTACCTCGACGGACTCCACACGCGCCGTCCCGGAAACCGAGATGCGGATTGGCAGTCGGGCACCGCGTGTCCGTACAGCCTCGGCACCCATGTCCAGGCCATCGACGGTGACGTCGACGAGTATTCGCGCACCGGTCGTCGCATAGCAGTGACGGTCGTAGAGGCCCGAGAAGATGGCTTCGCGCGTCAGCTCCGGGGCAAGGACCACCGCCAGTGCGGCGTGATGGGGGATGGTCGGCACGAAGTCGTTCATCCCGGGCGTGCCGAAGTGGTTGTCCGATCCGCCGATGACTCCGATCCGGTGGCCCGTCGCCCAGGCGTGCTGGTAACTCCACGAGTTTCCAACGCCGAGCTCGAAGAGTTGCGGTTGATTGACCGCATCGCCCCGGCCTTCTTTAGTCTGCCGATATCCGTCGACCGAGAAATCGTCGTTGTGGTGAGAGTAGATCTCGCCGACCCGGCGCAGATCGTTGAAGACATAGGCGCCGGCCGGCGAACCGGCTGGACCGTCCCACGTTTCGTGCGGAAGGTCGTGCTCATCTCGATCCGTGTCCCCGTTCGGAAACGGCTGCATCACGTGCGGGATCAGAAGGATGCGATGTCCGGGCCCGGATGCCGACCGAAGGCTACCGGCGAGCTCTGCGACGTTGGACGCGCCCGCGCCTCCACGCCGGCCGCTCGACGCGCCGACAAGTGGATTTCCGGGTCCGGGCGGACCTTCGAACACGACGACGTGATGACCGAGTCGACGGGGCGGCGTCCATTCGTAACCGATCAACGTAACGAATCTGCGGTCCTCTTCGACCGAGGCCACCCGCTGCTGATTCGCAAGCCAGGTCGCGTCGGTCAGACCCGTGTCGTGCTCCGCCGAGATGCCCCAGTCGGCACACGCGACGTCGCGAAGGTACGCGAACGCATCCGCCGACGATACGAACTGTCCCCGATGATCGCCACCGTCCGTCGAAAGCGAGGCGACGTCAGTGCCGGAGTGAAAATGTGCGTCGCCGAACAGTCGTCGGAACCGCGGCGCACCGACCGACACCTTCATCGGATTCGACAGAGTGGTCGACTCGACGGATGACAGTGTCGTCTGGATGGTGACGCGGGCAATGCCCGGTTTCGTGGCGGCGAGTCCGTCGATGGTCTTCAATCCTCTGTCGTCGGCAGAAAAGGACACGCTCCGGGGAAGATGGTCGATCGGACCCGAAAGCTCGAGCGTTCCTCGAAAGCTCGAATCGACGTTGCCGAAGTCGTCTATGGCTGCAATACGCAATCGGAAGAGCTCGCCGGCGCCCGCGTCCGAAGGCAGCGTCGCGAGCAGGCGCACGGCGCTGCGCGCGACGACCGGCGCCAGCGCGACGTTCTCGTCCGGCGTTCTCGAGAGAACACCAGTTCCGGCCACGAGCTCGAAGACGCGAAAAGGCTGCCGGGGAACGACTTTCGGAACCTGACCGGTCATGAGTATTCGAGCCGTTTCTCCCGCTTGGAGCGGTCGACGCGTACGAAGGGTGATCCGTCCCGCTCCGCCCTTGGTGCGGCCGGCGAAAGCGATTTCAACGGCGTCAGACGAGTCATCCCGGATGCGACACGAGCCCGGAGTTGCCGAGTCTCCCGTTGAGGCAACGGGAATCGACCAGAGATCACCGGCTTCCTCCTGCACAGCTGTCGGGAATGAAATTGCAATGAGGGACCCGCGCTCCAGTCGCGAGCCGGCCGTGAATGCGACGACGAGCGGACGCGAGGGCTCAACGGACGAGCCGGCGATCAATGGTTGCTCTGTCTCGAATGAGAGACGCGACGCCGAGAGGACCGTCGGATTCGCATCGTCCGCGATAGTCACGCTGGTAGACGTGCACGAGATCAATGCCGCGCAGGTGGCGAGAACGGCGATCAGAAGTCCCGCTATGGGGCGCAGTACCTTCACGAAGCGGGCCATGGACCGCCACTCTACCTCGCACTCCGCAGTCCGAGGAACCGGTGGGGCGTTTTGGGCAACTTGAAATTGACTCCGATCCGCCAGACGGCTAGGCTAGCACCCGCATCAATCGATGATCTCCGCAGGATGATTCCAGACCGGAAATGACTTCGAACAAGCACGGCGGCGACGATCCGTACATTGGGCAGGTGCTCGACGGAAAGTACCGGATCGACGCGTTGCTCGGTCAGGGGGGCATGGGCTCGGTGTACCGTGCCACCCATATCCTCATGGACCATCAGTGTGCGGTCAAAGTACTGCACTCGGCGATGCTCTCGGACCCCGCGTCGATTCCGCGCTTCCAGCGCGAAGCAAAGGCCGCGGCCCGCATCCGGCACCAGAACGCCATTTCGGTAAACGACTTCGGGATCACGAGCGACAATATCGTCTATCTCGTGATGGAGTACTTTCCGGGCCGAAGCCTTCGCGAGATCATGCGCGCCGAGGGTGCATTCTCAATCGAACGGACCGCGAGGATCGTCGATCGGGTGTCGGCGGCGCTCGACGCTGCGCACCAGCAGGGAATCGTCCATCGCGACGTCAAGCCCGACAACGTGATGCTTCGCGAGTTGCCGAACGGCGATGACGAGGTCAAGGTGCTCGACTTTGGTATCGCGAAGATGGTCGATCAGAAGTCGAACGTCGATAACCTGACGATCACCGGAACGATCATCGGCACTCCGCATTACCTTTCGCCCGAGCAGTGCCGGGCAGCAGCGGATCTCGACGCGCGCTCTGATCTCTATTCGCTGGCGGTCGTGACCTACGAGATGCTCTGCGGTTCGGTGCCGTTTCTCGCGGCGACTCCGATTGCCGTTGCGATGATGCACATCTCGGACGAGCCTCCAACGCTGTTGGATCGGGTTCCCGATCTTCCTCCCGATGCAGAGGCCGTGATCTTCAAGGCACTCGCGAAGAAGCGGGACGATCGCTACCCCTCGACGATCGAGTTTGCGCACGACTTCTACACAGCGGTTTTCGGGTACCACCCGAGCCGGGATAGCACGGGCACCGGGGGACTTGGAACATCGACGGCTGGATTTAGCGGAATGCCTCGGCGCACACCGACCGACAGCTCGCTTCGGTCTACGTCCCTGATGCCAAAAGCCATGAACACGCCGCCGGGAGGCGTGAACACCGGGGCTGGCCTGCCGGGCCGGAACCCGGGGATCGGCGAAACCGTCGCGATGTCTTCCGACATTCCGCTGCCGGGAGCCAGACATCAAGTCACGCCGTCGCCCTCGTCGATGGGCGCCGTGGGCACCGACACGCCGGCGACGCGAGTGTACGTGCCGGGTTCCGAGGCCGCCGCCGCGCCTGCGTCGTCGAGCAAGGCCCTGCTGTTTGGCGGACTCGCTGTCGTGCTGATCGCGGTGGGAGTGGCAATAGCCTATTTTGCGGGTGTCTTCACGCGCCCGACGACGGTGACGAACGCTCCTCCGACTACCAATACGTCCGCACCGGCCAATCCGTCGGAGCCGCCTCCGGGAATGATTCTCATACCTGGCGGGACCTTTACAATGGGGCGCGAGGGCGGCGACGAGTACGAAGGCCCGCCCCACACCGTCGAGGTGAAGCCGTTCCTGATAGATGCAACCGAAGTGACGAACAAGCAGTACGCCGAGTTCGTTCAGGCGACGGGCTACAAGACGCCGACGAGTTGGGGGGGCGGCACCTACAAGGTTGGAACCGGTGACTTGCCGGTCGATACCGTCGACTGGGCCGATGCCCGTGCCTATGCGGACTGGGCGAAGAAACGCCTGCCGACGGAGGCTGAGTGGGAGTACGCCGCGCGGGGAACCGATGGGCGGCTGTACCCGTGGGGACCCGAGTGGATCGGAGGACGCGCGTACACCGCCGATTCGAAGCTGCTGACCCTGCAGCCGGTCGGGTCGGCTGTTCAGGGTGCAAGTCCGTTCGGTGTGCTAGACATGTGCGGCAACGTCGCGGAATGGTGCGGAGACAACTTCAGTCCATATCCTGGTTCGACCGCCGAGGCGAAAGACACGAACTTCAAGATTGTCCGGGGCGGCAACCTCGGCTCGCCCAAGGAACGTGCGACCACGACCTTCCGAAACTGGTACCCACCTGAAAAATCCGTCGAAGGTCTCGGGTTCCGTTGCGCTAAGTCTGTACAATAGGCTCGCTCGAGTTGTCGAACGAGGAGAGTCTATGGAAAGGGTCAGACGGTCGCGCCGCGTGGGGCGTGCTGTAACGGGACTCGGTGCCGTTGCGGCACTGATTGGCATCGTGCTTTCGGTCGGTGCTTCGGCGCAGATTCGCGACATCGAGCGGGGCGGCGGACTCGACCGTCCTTACGTTCGGGCGCGAACCCGGATCGTCGTCAAGCCGAAGCCCGTGAAGCCGGTCACGCCCAAGCCCGTTCGCGGTACACCTCCACCCGTAGAGGACGACCCGACTTCGATTTCGATCTCGCCGGAAGCGACGAAGCGCTACGAAGCCGGCCGTCGCGCTTACGAGAAGGGCAACTTCGAGACGGCAGTCACGGAGTTCGAGGCCGCCATTCGGCTCGAAAGCAGGTACGTCGATGCGCTCATCGATCTCGGTGACGCCTACTTCGACATGTCGGACGTGGAGAACGCTGCCGACTCGTACCAGCGCGCGCTGGTTATCGACAAGAAGAATCTCGACGCGCGCAACCGCCTCGGTAGGGCGAGCTATGCACGGCGCGACTACGACGAAGCACTCAGGCAGTACAGGGAAGTCCTGAAAGTCAGTCCCGACGATCCGGAAGCCATCTACAACATTGCGCTGACGTACAAAGGGCTGAAGCGTTACGCCGACGCGATTCCTTATTTTGAAAAGGCGCTCGCAGCCCGTCAGGGTCCGTTCCCCGAAGCAAGAATCAACCTCTCGCGGTCGTACTTCGAATCCGGAAAGCTCCCCGAGGCGGAAGCAACGGCTCGGCAAGCAATCAGCGAGATTGGACCTGATTCGCAGGCGAGTGCGAACGCCTGGTACGCGCTTGCGACCGCGCTCGCGCTCAAGCCGGATCTTCCAGGCGCAACCGAGGCACTTCAGAAGGCGGCGGCAGTGTGCAGCGAGTGTCCGAACGATCAGCAGTCGCGTTACTACCTCGCCCTTGCGCAGATGCTGGAGTCGCGGGGCCTGCGGACCCAGGCCGCTGATGCCTACGAGCGGTTCATCCTCCTGGCGCCGTTCATGCCGGATCACCAGATCCAGGAGTTCCGCGCGAAGATCGCAAAACTCCGGGCCGAGCCCTCGTAGCCAACCGGAACCCTGTATAGACGGGAATCAAGGTGAACTGCACTCTCTCTCGGTCCGACTGACCCGTTCAGGACGCACGTTGCAGATCCAGGCTGTTGTCATCAGCTTCAGTACCGCGAACGGCATTGAGCGGGTTTTCCTCGATACCGGTCCGAGACTCTCTGCTATTGCTCTAGTCTCCGGTTGTCGTTGACGTCGGTCGCCGCCGCGCCAACGAACGCGATAGTCTCGGCGACGGCTATGTAGAGCTCCTCCGGTATCTCTGCCGTGACCGGCACTCCGAACAGTGCTCTCGCAAGTGGCTTGTTGCGGACCACGCGCACGCGACTTCGCTCGGCCTCTCTCCGGATACGCTTCGCGATCTCGCCGGCGCCCTTGGCAACGACTCGTGGCGCCTCGTCGCGGCTTTCGTCGTATGCGACCGCGACCGCAAGATGCGTCGGATTCACCGCAACGAAGCTCGCCGACCGCGTCGCGCGAAGCATTGTCGAGAGTGCCATCTCGCGGTGAATCTGCTTCCGCGCCTGTTTGACGTGGGGATCGCCCTCTTCCTCCTTGTGATCTCTTCGCACCTCGTCCTTCGTCATCCGCAAGTCGCGCGCGTGAAGCCAGCGCTGCAGCAGCACGTCGGCGCCGCCGATGCCGACCGACGCGACGGCAACGGCGAGTGCGGCCATCACCGCGATCCGCGCGCCGACGAGCATCGCATCGCCCGGCTGGGTCCACGATGAAGCAACCAGTCCGGCGATTCCTTCGCTGGCGATTGAGAACGATGCGGCTGCCGCGATGACGATCACTTTTGCCCAGGTCTTCGCGAGCTCGACGACGGTTCGGGCAGCGACGAGTCGCTTCAGGCCGGCGATCGGATCGAGCCGCTCGAGCTTCGGAGTCAGCGAGGAGCCGGTCACGAGACACTGTGTCTGCAAAAGCGTGACGATTACTCCGCCTGCGAGCGCCGCCAGCCCGATCGGCAAGGCGATCGTGAGAATTGTCCAGATTGCACCCTCGATGGCGCTCGAAGCAGACAGGACATCGACGGACTCGCCTGCGCCCGCCCGCGCGATCGCGCTGGTCACGCTGGCTCCCAACTCTCGACGCGCACCTGGCAACGCGGCGACGAAGGTTCCGAGCGCGCAGACGAAAGCCACGGCAGAAGCCAGATCGCGACTTATGGCAATCTGGCCCTTTCGTCTCGCCTCTCGCAGGCGTCGCGGAGTCGGCTGCTCGGATCTTTCGGATGCCGACGAAGCCACGTTGCTACGACTTCATGTTCCGGATTGAGTTCATCATGGCATCGTGGCGTGCCTTCATGACGTTCGACGTCGTCTCGAAGACGCGCGTCTCCCGCGAGATCGCACGCTGCAGCTCGATGTACCGCAGCGCGTCACTCTCGCCGTCGAAGGCCGTGGCCTGGGCGCTGTTTCGATTCATCGCGCTCGTGATTGCTCCGATCGCCGGTCCGATGCCCGGCACTGCGACCGACGCGACCGCTCCGGCCGCCCGCAGGATGTTCGAAAAGACGGCCTTTGCGCGTGAGCGAGGCCGAAGCGCCTCTGGCTCGTCCTGGCGCACCAGCGTGGCGATCTGTGTGGCGGACTGGGTTCGTGGCATTGTCGGGCTCCTTCAAGAACAGGTTTGAGACCACGGCGAGTTCGTGAGGCGCCTCGAGCTCTCGGATCCCGGTATCCCTACCGCGTGAGTCGTTCCAAGCACGCTCTCGCCGTGTCCGACCCATGATCGAGTGGACCGGCCTAGTGGTTGCGTGGCGCCAACGAAGAAAAGTCGGGCAGAATCAGATGGGTGCGTCGTACAGCGAGTGCGGCGAAAGGTGGTGGCTACGTGAAGACGATCGGCAAACTGTTCCTCCTCATTACACTCGTGACGACCGTCGAGCTCTTCCTGTTGCTCGAACTGGCCCAGTTGACGAGCTGGTGGGTGTCGGCCGCCCTGATCGTGCTCCCTGGTCTCGCGGGCGCCTGGCTGCTCAAACGCGAAGGGACCAAGGCCTTCCGCGCCGTCGTCGAAGCGATGTCGCTTCAGCGCGAACCGACTACGGTCATTCTCGACGGACTGCTCGTTCTGGTTGCAAGCGTTCTCCTCATTACGCCCGGAGTCCTCACCGACCTGACGGGACTGGCTCTTCTCATTCCGGCAGTTCGCGGCGTCGCCCGGGAAGCCATCCGGCGTCGCGTCCGGACTGCAATCGACCGGCGTCTTTCCGATGGACGGATCCGCACGGCGACATTCGACGGCTTTGGCGGCGGACCTTTTGGCGGAGCGCGCCATTCTGACGTCATTGAGGCCGAGGACATCCCTAAGCCGGGTCGCTGAACGGACTACCTGCCCGCGCCCTGGTTCGCTTCGAGAGTTTGCGGAAACTTTGAGCGGAAACCGCTCGTTTCTAGCGGCACAATCGAACGGAGGATGGAATGCGCGTTCACGAGGCCCTGTCGATGGCCGGATCGGCGATCTGGGCTCACAAGTTGCGGTCGTTTCTTACGCTCCTCGGCATCATCTTTGGTGTCGCGGTCGTGATTCTCGTGGTTACGATCATTGAGGGATTCAACAAGTACATCGACGACAAGGTTGCTGACCTGGGCTCGAACGCCTTCGTGGTCACCCGTTTCGGAATCATTACGAGCGAGAAGGAATTCCGCGAGAAAGAACGCTTCAACCGTGCCGTGACGGTAACGGAGTGGGAGGCGATCAACGCGCATCGCCAGTATGTTCGCGAGGCTGGCGCCGTCATCAGACGCCGCGCGCCCGTCAAGGTCGCCGACAAGGTACTGCAGGACATTCGCGTCAGCGGCGTCTCGGCCAACATGATTACGATCGACGTGAAGAAGATCGAGACCGGGAGGTTCTTCTCGCGCGAGGAAGAAGAGTCGAAGGCCAACGTTGCCTTCATAGGCGCGGACATCGTCAAGGAGTTCTTCCCGATGGTCGATCCGATCGACAAGGAGATCCGGATCGACGGCAAACCGTATCGCGTCATCGGCGTCGCGCAGGCCATGGGCAGCGTGTTCGGACAGCCGCAGGACTCATTCGTCGACATCCCGTTCGGTACGTT
Source organism: uncultured Clostridia bacterium (assembly GCA_964591515.1). Taxonomy (GTDB): domain Bacteria; phylum Acidobacteriota; class Blastocatellia; order UBA7656; family JADIYM01; genus JADIYM01. The sequence goes on along the minus strand of CAZQBW010000010.1, from coordinate 6,826 downwards.
TCTCAAGTCGTATGGTGTCGGCCAGGGGTTCGCGCTTCGCGTCTCGGCGATCAGCGCCGACAACATGCAGAACGCGGTCGACGAGGTGCGCGTGTCGCTTCGCGGACAGCGCCACCTGGCGCCCGGCGACAAGGACACGTTCGACATCATCACTCCCGATGCGATCGGGAATCTTCGCGACCAGATCTTCGGGACGGTCGCCATGGTCGCCATCGGCGTGACGTCGATCTCGCTCGTTGTCGGCGGAATCGTGATCATGAACATCATGCTGGTGAGCGTGACCGAACGAACGCGCGAAATAGGCATCCGGAAGTCCATGGGAGCGCGCCGGACCGACATCCTCCAGCAGTTCCTGGCCGAATCGACGCTGCTCTCGCTCATCGGCGGAATGCTCGGCGTTTTCGCCGCCTGGTCGCTCTCGAAAGGGGTCACCGCCCTGTTCTCGTTCCCGACTACACTGCCGATTGCCTGGACCATTGCTGCGCTTGGCGTGTCGAGCGGAGTTGGCCTGTTCTTCGGAATCTACCCCGCCTGGAAGGCCGCGAAGCTCGACCCGATCGTGGCCCTGCGCGCTGACTGAGGAACTGGCAATGAACTTCCGACGATTTACAGAAAGCCTCTCGATTGCGTTCGAGACCCTGCGAGCCAACAAGTTTCGCTCGTTCCTCACGATATTCGGAGTTGTGATCGGTACGCTGACCGTGATGGCCGTATCCGCGTTCGTCTCAGGGCTCGACAAGAAGTTCGAGGACGAGATGACGGCGTTCGGCACCCGGAGCATCTGGGTCTACAAGTTCGATCCTACTTTCTCGACGGGCCGGCGCTCGTTCGAGGAGCGGACGCGCAAGCCGATCTCCTACGAGGACGCTCTCGCCATTCGCGAGCACTGTCCGTCGATCGAAGTCGTCGCGCCGATGGTGCAGCCGGACGATCCGCGCGTCCACGCCAACGGCGAGGAGCTCTATCTCGACAACGTGAACGGCACGACCCCGGATTACGAGCGGATCGACTCGGTCAGCCTGTCCCAAGGGCGGTTCTTCAACGAAACCGAGAACCTGAACCGCCGGCCAGTCGCGGTCATCGGAGTCGACATTGCCACGACCTTCTGGCCGACGATGAGCCCTCTCGGCAAGAAGTTCATGATCGACAACTACGAGGTCGAGGTCATTGGCGTGATGGAGAAGCGCGACAACTTCTTCATCGGCGAGGATGACGGCGGCAACGTCAATCGCGGCGTCTACATTCCGTACGAGACGATGCTGAAGTTCTATTCGGCGGCGAGCTACGACATGAAGGAGAACTTCGTCACGTGCCAGTATTACCCCGGACAGCGGGAGGCGGCCTACGATGAAGTCCGCCAGATCCTCCGCCAGCGCCGCGAGGTTGGGTTCAACGATCCCGACAACTTCGCGCTGTTCTCGCCCGACTCCGTCACCCAGAAATTTCACGCGATGACGCAGGGCGTGTTCATTCTGATGATTGCCTTGAGCTCTGCAGGCCTCGCCATCGGCGGCATCGGCGTCATGAACATCATGCTCGTTTCGGTGACCGAGCGGACCAAGGAGATCGGCGTTCGCAAGGCGATTGGCGCGCGGCGCAGCGACATCGTCACCCAGTTCCTGATCGAGGCTGCCACCCTGACCGGACTCGGCGGCATAATTGGAATTCTGCTGGGATGGGGCGTCGCGCTGCTCATAAGCCTGATTCTTCCGTCGTTCGTTCCGATGTGGGCGCCCATCGCAGGTTTCTGCGTATCGGTGGGAATCGGCCTCATCTTCGGACTCTGGCCGGCGATCAGCGCGTCGAGGCTCGATCCGATCGACGCCCTTCGTTACGAATAGGGCAACGGCGTTGGGAAGCGCGGCAGGAACTGTGGCAAGCTTCGGCCTGTGAAATCCACGGACCTGTCGCTGAGATTCGCCGATTGCACGTGGGAGGAAATCGCCCGCCTCCCGCGTGACTCGACCGTTCTCCTGCTGCCGGTTGGGTCGACCGAGCCCCACGGACCGCATCTTCCGCTCTCGACTGACGTCATCATCTCGGAAGGGATGGCGCTTCGCGCCGCGACGATGCTGCGCATCGACGAGATCGACGCGCTCGTCCTTCCGTCGATCGCATATTCCGTGACCGACTTTGCGGGTGGGTTTTCCGGGGGCATCTCGCTTCGCATCGAGACGGCGACCCAGGTCATCGTCGACATCCTTGCGTCGCTGATTCACGACGGATTTCGCCGGTTCGCAATCGCGAACTCGCACCTGGAGCCCGGCCACATCGAGTCGATTGTCTCGGCTATCGCATCGGTGCGTGAGTCGACGGGCATCGACGTCGCCTTTCCCGACAAGCGGAGACGGCGGTGGGCAAAGATGCTTACTGCCGAGTTCCAGTCTGGAGCGTGTCACGCCGGACAGTACGAATCGTCGCTTGTGCTTGCCGATTGTCGCGAACTCGTGCGTGAAGACATCCGCGCTGGACTCGAGTCGGTCGACATCAGTCTTTCCGACGCGATCAGAGACGGTAAGCTGACGTTTCGCGAGGCCGGCGGCGATCGGGCCTACTTCGGATTGCCATCGAAGGCAACGGTGGAAGAAGGCCATGACACGTATCTCGCACTCGCGACGATGCTAGTGACTTCAGTGAAGGAGACCTACGCGATCTCGCATGGCGATCACGGCCGCGATTGACGTCCAGTTCGGTGACTGCGATCCCGCGGCCATCGTCTACTACCCGACGCTCTTCCACTATTGCCACGTGGCATTCGAGCGGGCGTGGGGAGAGGCACTGGGAATCAGCTACCCTGATCTCATTCGGCATGAGCGACTCGGATTTCCGACCGTTCACGTCGACGCCGATTTCCTGAGTCCCGTCCGGTACGGCGACACCGTGCTCATCAAGGTGTGGGTCTCGAAGGTCGGATCTTCATCGATCGTTTTCGAGTTCGACGGTGCCGTCGACGGCCGGCCGGTCCTTCGCGCTTCGCACACGAAGGTCTGCACGAACCTCGACACGCTCTCGAAATTCGCCATCCCCGCCCATCTGCGGGCGCGGTTCGAGGCCTTCGGGCGCTGACGGCGTGGAGAATCTCTGCCACACGCTGGCCGGCGTAGTTCTTGCGCGCGCCGGACTCGACCGCACGACTCCGTTGGCCACGGCCACCCTCGTCGTTGCGTCGAATCTGCCCGACGTCGACGTCGTCACCGTGTGGTGGGGTGATCTCGCGTACCTGGAGCACCATCGGGGCCTGACGCACTCGATTCTCGGATTGGCATTGCAGGGACCGATCCTCGCCGGATTCATGATCGCCTTCGACCGGCTGATCAGGCTGCGAAGGCAACCGGAAGCCGCCGCGGCACGATTCGGAAGGCTCACGCTCGTGGCGCTTGTCGGTCTCTTCGTCCACCTCCTGCTGGACTGGACGAACATGTATGGGATCAAGCCGTTGCTGCCCTTCAGCGAGCGCTGGTTCTACGGTGACATCGTCTTCATCGTCGACCCGTGGCTCTGGCTCGTGCTCGGCGGGGCGCTCTTCCTCGGCGCGAGTCGTGCGTGGAGCTCGAACATCGTGTGGGGACTGCTCTTCGGCGCGATGGCCGCTGCCGTCGCGTTCAGTCTCGGGCTGCATCCGGACGAATCAGGTGGTCCGGTCGCGGTTGCAGTCTGGGCGATTGCTCTTTCGGTCATACTGGCGGCTCGGGCTCGCTGGAACGTCGTGGCAGGGCGGACTGTTGCGCGCGCTGCACTTGCAGGTGTCGTTGCGTACTGGGGGCTGCTCGGTGCGGCGCATGCCCTTGCAATCCGCTCGCTCGATTCCGCAAGACCGGAATCTAGTGCGACGACGGTCGCCGCGCCGACACTGATGAGGCCGGATCGCTGGCGGGGATTCACTGTGACCGACGCCGAGATTCGCATGTCCCAGGTGCTGCTCGGTCGCGGCGTTCGCGAGAAGACGGTTTTCGGCCGGAACCTGGACGACCCGCGAGTTCAGGCAGCACTGCGAACGTGTCCGGGTTCGGTAGCGCTGGCGTTCAACCGATTGCTCTATGCAGATGTTGACGAATCCGACGACGGAAGCGCCAGGATCGCGCTCCGGGATGCCCGGTTTGCGACGGTTCCGGGGAGACCTGACTTCGCAACGACCTTCGTCCCGCTCGATGTCGCCGGGCAGCCCGCGCCCGACGACAGACCGTGTCCGAGGGGCGTCTGGCCGTGGTAGTGTGTCGCCCGCAATGCTCGACTTCGACACGATTGATGACTCGCTGATCATCGGATCGGCCTTCGTTGCCGCCGACGTCCCGCTCCTGGTTGAGCTTCGGGTCGGGGCCGTCGTGAACCTGCAGGCCGAGTCGCCGGATCCCGAGGAGGCGCTCGAGCGACACGGTCTCGTGTACGCGCGCGTCGAGTGCGAGGACTTCCGCGCGCCTTCGCTCGGGAAGCTCGAGGAAGCGGTCGATGCGATCCGTGGTTTTCACGACGAAGGACATCGGGTCTATCTGCACTGCTATGCGGGGCTGCAGCGCGCCGTGACCGTCGGCGCCTGCTTCCTGGTCGCGAGCGATCCGGACCGCTGGAACGCGCGGTCGGCGCTCGACGAGATCATTGCGAAGCGTCGAAACGCGTGCCCGCTTCGGGAGCAGATCGACGCGATTCTCGACTTCGACCGTTACGTTCGCGTCGCGAAGTCGCGCTCCTAGCGAAGGAAGGGCCACGGATCAAACGGATCTGATTTCAACCTCAGATCCGTGTGGATCCGTCAGATCCGTTTGATCCGTGGCCCTTCTTCACGCATAAGCGGGATCGACGCTACGGTTGAATGATGAACGGCGCCGGCATGATGCCGTAGACGTCCGGGTTCTGGTTGAGCACGACGCGGATGATTGCCGAGTTCGTCGCGGGGCCGATGACGACCCACTTCTTCTTGCCCTTCGTGACGGGCACCGAGGCGATGATCGTCTGGAACGTCATCCCGCCGTCGCGTGACAGCTCGAACCTCACGTCGCCGACCGTTCCCGGCGGGGCGATGAACTTTATCTGCTTCTTCTGACCGATCTTCCAGATCTGACCGATCGTCGGCTTGAGGATCTGGATCGTGGGGGGCGGCGGAGGCGCGATAACCGTGACAGACACCGGGTCGGTCGACAGTCCGCCGCGCCCGTCCGAGACTGTGAGCAGGAAGGTCAGCACCACGTCACTGGTCAATGTGGGTGCCGTGAAGGTCGGAGAGACCGTCGTCGCGCCGGTCAGACTAACCGTCGGGCCCGACGTCTGGGCCCAAGTGAACGTCAGCGGATCGGAATCCGGGTCCGTGCTCGCGGCTCCCGTCAGGACGACCACATCTCCGGCATCGACCGTCTGGTCGGGGCCGGCGGACGCGATCGGATTCTGATTGGGCGGCGGCGGTACCTGCGTCTGGAACTCGTACGCGCCGATGTCGAACGAACGTCCCTGCGGTCGCGAGACACCACGGATGTCGAGGCTGGCGCCGGTGACGAAACGGCCTTCGTCGATTGCCTCGCTGTCGGCCTTTAGATCGTAGTTGTCGGCTTCCTGATTCACGAAAAGGTCGCCGCCTGCAAAGCTGATGGAACTGGCCTCGAAGCCCAGGGACTGCCAGGCGGCGAGCAGAATCGGCACGTTGTCGAGGCGAACCGGTCCAAATAGGTTGTTGAAGTCGGACTGCATGTTCGTGAGGCTCGGCGTGTCGATCTCGATAGAGCCCAGGCCGCCGGTATGCAGCAGGATGTTGTTGAGGATCGCGTTGCCGGTCGACCCGTTGAGGACGGCGAGGGGATAGCCCCCGCCGCTTCCCTGGACGATCGTGTTGTTGAAGATCTGGTTCGCGTCGTCGATTGCGGCGTCAGCCGTGTCGTTGATTTCGACGCCACGGGCAAGGTTGTCGTGAAGCAGGTTGTTGACGACGAGTGAGTTCCGAACCGATTCGAGCAGGATGCCCGCCCCGCCTCCCGATCCGTTGTCGAACAGGATGTTGCTGTCGATGACCGCCTGCTGAAGCGTCGTCAGGTTGGTGTTCGACGTGGCGAGCCGGATTCCTCCCATCGCACAGCCACGAACGAGGTTCTTAGTCACCGAAAGGTTGTCGCTCGGAGCCACCGCATTGATCCCGGCCAGACCGGCACAGTTGGCGATCTCGTTGTTCGTGATCGTGCAGCCGAAGACGGAGGCAACACCGATGCCGCCGAAAGATGTGTCGTGGATGAAGTTGTCCCTTATCGTGATGCCGAGCGGAAGCGAAAGGTTCTCGAGCGGACCCGAGACGACGATGCCTGCGCCGGCCACGGACTTGATCTCGAGGTTCTCGATGACGATGTGCTGAGCCTTCGAGACCCAGATACCGGCGAGATTCGTGTTGGACGGACCTGCGGAGGCGATGATCGCGCCATCCTGTCCCTGGATAGTGATCGGAGCACCGGCCAGACCGGACGTGATGAACTTTGCACCGGCGTATGTTCCGGGAGTCACCACGATCACGTCACCAGCGACCGAGACGTCAGCCGCTTTCTGGATCGTTGCAAAAGGAGCCGCCTGCGTACCGGCGTTCATGTCGCTGCCGGCAGGCGGCGGTGCGACGAAATACGTGGCGGCGTTCGCGCTCGAGCTTGCGAAGAGTACGGCGGCAAAAAGCCAGAATATGGCGAAGACGAATCGACGCATTAGAAACCTCGTATCGGCATTATGGGAATTCGGTGGCCGCATCTTACCCCGAAACGCACTATTCGAACATTCCGCACTGCGAGGAGAAGGCTTTGCATTTGCAATGAAACCGTGCAAGGGAGTCGGGGCGTGAGGAACTCAGAGTGCCGCGGATCGACGT
>CAZQBW010000009.1:1900-47879 GCA_964591515.1 uncultured Clostridia bacterium | reverse complement strand
CGGGCCGGTGTGAACTCGGTCGCGACCTTCGCTATGTCGTCCTGCGCAACGGCCTTCCTGCCTGCAGCTCGCGCTTCCCGGCGGCAGCGGATCACCATCGATTCGAGGTCGGCGCCCGAAAGCGTCAGCGCGTTCTTCGAGATGGGTGTCCAGTCGAGCTCTTCGGCGACCTCGACCTTGTTCTTGCGAACCATCGCGAGCAGGATCTCGAGCCGGTCCTTCTCGTTGTCAGGGTAGAACAGCGAGATGTGTTCCTCGCATCGACCCTGGCGCTTGAGGTCGATCGGGAGCAGGTCCGGACGACTCGTCATCAGGATCCACAGGATTCGACCGCGGTTCTCGGTGTTCCCCATCGCGGCCGCAATCTTCGAGAAGATCCGGGCGTCGACGCCTGAGTCACCGCCTCCCGAATCCCTCGTACCCAGCGTTGCATCGGCCTCGTCGATGAGGACGACGATGGGGGCCAACGACTCGAGCAGCGAGAGGATCTTCTCCAGGTTCGATTCGGAGGCCCCAACCCACTTCTCGCGGAAGTTCTTGAGCTCGACCACGTTCAGGCCACAGTCCTTCGCGAAGCACTCGGCCAGGAACGTCTTGCCGGTGCCGACGGGGCCGGAGAAGAGGATGCCCATCGGCGCCTCTTCCTCGTTGCCGGTTCGAATCGTCTCGGCGATGCGGCGCAGCGATTCTTTCGGCTTCGTCATGCCGCCGACGCTGTCCAGTCCGTAACGCGGCGTGACGAACTCGACGAGGCCGACGCACTCGGATTCGATGATCTCCTTCTTCTTCTGCCGAAGGGTCTCGAACGTCAGCGTGCCCCCGTCGAACAGTGAGCTCTTGAGCATCGAGTGCAGGTGAACGCGATTCAGCCCTGAGGTCATCGTCGCAACCTGGTCGTCCGGAATCTCGGAACGGACGCCGGGCGTCACCGCATTGAAGTACCGGATGAACTCGAAGCGCTCCTTCTCGTCGGGGTACGGGATCTCGATGTTCACGAGACGGGAATGTTCGCGGATGCGCGGATGCACGTCGGCAACGCTCTCAGAGATGTAGAGCACGATGTTGTCCGAATTGAGCAGGTGCGACGATGAGATCCACCGCTGAAGCGTCACGAGATTGTTGCGATCATCCGGCGACATGTAACCGATCTCGCCTGCCGGGATGATCGTCTCGAGAAAGCTCACCACAACCGCCACCTGCTTTCCGGAGAGCAGAAACCGTTCGATGAGCGGAAGCGCACGCGCCGGATCGCGGGGCAGAGCCTGGAGCTTCTCCTGGTTCATGAGCGGATCGGCGATTCGAATCTGCGAGATGAACGCTCGCTCGGTCTCGGCTGCGTTGTCGGATCGAAACACGATTCCCTCGCTCCGGTTGTACGACACGAGGTGCTTCGAGCCGAGCAGTTCACGGCGCAGAAAGTCGATCAGCCCGACGTACTTCCCTCCCGATCGAACGAGGTCGTAGATATTGCGGTGCAGCAGGAAGTGGCTGGCCTCGCCGGCGAAATACTTCCTGGCGATCTCGGCGGCCCACGTGGGCAGCCGATCGAGTTCCTCCTTCGAGAGGACGCGCTGGGACGTGGACATCGGACTCGGCTCCTTGCTCATGTTGGCCACGCTGCAGCAGCGCCCTGCCGATCCGGCCCGATGCCCATTCGATCAGAACGACGCTCCGCGCGGCTTCTCAAACTCGAACTACTGACGCTGTGCGACGGGCGGCGGCGGCGCATAGGTAGCCGAGTCGCGCTGGAAGTTGTCGATCGCCGACAGCACGGGCGCGGTTTCCTCGAGCACCTGACGCGTTATCTCGATTGACGAGAGCAGCGATTCGAAGTCGATCGACGCCAGTCCCTCGGGACTCGTCATCGTCACGACCTGATCGCGAACCAGACCGAAGAAGTTCTCGATCGACTGCAGTTCCGCCTCGACACGACGGACGCTCCGCTCGATGTCGTCGTAGGTGCGGAGGCGAAGTCCCAGAATGTTCTGGTTCTTCTCCATCACGCCGCGCGTGTACTCGTCGGCATTCCCGATCTGACGCTCGACCTGCTGAAGCTGGTTCTGGATGGCCTGCCGATTGATCGATCGCAAGTGATTCTTGCGCCGCCGGTACATGTCGAGCAGGTCGACGAACGACTCCCATGCCGACTCGAGCTTCATGAAGTTCGGATTCGAATGGGCGTCCATACCCGAGAACTTCCGGTAGTCCGAGTAAATCTGCTGCTTCATCCAGCGCAGATACTCGACCGCCTCCCGCTCGCGCGGATCGAAGCTCTTGATGATCTGCTCACGCTGCTCTCCGGTCGCCTTGAGCTGCTTCTGGCGCTCGCGCCGATCGACGAGACGGCGATATGCCGAGTGCGCAGGCACCGTGACGAGATAGAGCGCTTCTGTCGCGACGCCCGCGGCAAGCGGAATCCAGCTCTGCATGTACGCAGCACTGCTGGCAAAGAGCACCATCGACCAGATATTGATGGGCTCGGTAAGCGCCTCGCGAATGTAATTGACTTTGCGTCTCATGGGGAGCGACGTCGACGGATTCCCTTGCCTTCCTGCTTACTCAGTTGCCCGTGCCCGCTCTCCCGGTCCGAGTGACTTCTCTGACGACGACGAGTCTGCCCCGAAGGACGGACTGAGATCGGTCTCCGCGGCCATTCCCATCTGCAGCTTGTAGGCCGAGAGCGTGTCGTCGACCTGGATGTTGAAAGCCTCGCGTTCGATGTCCTGAATCTTCGATTCGACGCCAGTCGTCGCCAGATCCATGCGCGCCTCGGCAGCTGCCTGACGTCGCTGAATCTTGTCGCGCATCTCGTCGAAGCTCGAAGCCTCGTCTCCAATCTGGAACGTCGACATCGTCGCGGCGAGCTGCTCCTGCATCTTGGCCTGCTTGGCCTGGTTGATCAGCTGCATCGCCTCGGACGAGCGCTTCTTCATCTGAAGAAGGTAGTTGTCGCGGAACTGAAGCGCCTGCTTCGACGCCAGCTTCGACTGCTCGAGCTGCTCGCGCGAGCGCTCCAGCGACGTCTGCTTCTCCTGAAGCGCCGAGATGTAGGTGCGGGCGATATCGTCACGGTTCTGCTTGATCGCTGCCTTGATCTTGGCATCGAGCTCCGTGATTTCACGTTCGAGGTAGGCGACTTCCTTGTCGAGGAGTTTCTGCGTCGCCATGACCTGCGCCACGTTCTCGTTCATTTGCGGAACCTTGTCCCGCATGTCGCGAATCACCTGTTGCAGAACGAGTTCAGGATCCTCGGCCTTGTCGATGAGGCCGCCAAACACGGCCCGGAACAGGCGCTTGATTCGGTTCCACATAGCGAAGTCGCCTCCTCGGAGATGAGCCTGCATGGTGCGCGTGACGCGCCGGCTCACGGACAAAATCTCAATCGCACAATGCTAGCACACGGATTCTCGACGCCCTAGCTGCAAGGTGTACAGGGCCAAACAGCTAGAGCGCCGACCCTTCAACCGCCGATTCGACAGGCTCCACGACCACGGCGGTGCCATAGGCCAGGACTTCCGTGACGCCCTGCATTATCTCCGTTGCGTCGTAGCGGGCGCCGATGATCGCGTTGGCACCGAGCTCGGAGCCGTGAAGAACCATGATGTCGAAGGCCTCGGCCCGGGTCTGCTCGCAGAGTCGCGTGAAGATCGTGATGTTACCGCCAACGAGCGTCTGGAACGCTGCCCCGATGTTACCGATCACCGACCGCGATCGAACCGTGATGCCACGCACGACTCCAAGCGTTCGGGTGATCCGAAAGCCGTCCAGGCTGAATGCGGTCGTCACCATGTGATGAGGCAGCGTGTACGGCCGCGAGACGTCGTACGGCGAGCCGGACCTGACGTCCGCTCGCGCCTGCTCGAGCCGATCGAGATCTTTGCGCACGGTGGTTCCTCCCCCGTCTCAATACGATCCAATGTCGGATCGGTTCACTTTGCCATCGAAGTGTATCCGTCGAGCGGCCTCATACGCCCTCTCCCGAGCCTCGGAGAGCGTTCGGGCTCGAGCCGTGACCCCGAGGACCCGCCCGCCCGCAGTCACCGTCGAACCATCGGGTCCGATCGCGGTCCCGGCGTGAAAAACCGTCACTCCCTCGACCATTGCGGCGTCGGCTAGTCCGTCGATCCGCTTCCCTTTCTCGATCGCACCCGGATAGCCGTTCGAAGCGAGAACGAGACAGAGCGTCGCGTCCGAGGTCCAGACCGGCGAGATCCTTTCGAGAGAACCGTCGGCTATCCCCTCGAAAATGTCTAGAAGATCCGAGTCGAGCCGCTTGAGCTCCGACTGCGTCTCCGGATCGCCGAACCGCATGTTGTATTCGAGCACCATCGGACCGGCATCGGTCAGCATGACCCCGACGAACATCATTCCGGACAACGGGGCTCCTTCGAGACGCATGTGTCGAACCGTGGGCTCGGCGATCGTCTCTCGCACAATGCGAACGACGTCTTCATCGAGCAGTCCGTCCGTGGAGAATGTCCCCATCCCGCCGGTATTCGGTCCCGTGTCTCCGTCACCAATCCGCTTGTAATCCTGGGCCGGAGGAAGCGGCACCAGCCTCTCACCGTCGGTGAAGTAGATCAGCGACGCCTCGCGCCCTACCAGAGCCTCTTCTATCAACACCCGCGTGCCGGCAGCTCCCAGCGTTCGTCTGGTCATCATCGCATCGATAGCCTCGTCGGCTTCCGCCTGCGACGATGCGATCACCACACCCTTCCCGGCAGCCAGACCATCGGCCTTGATGACCACGGGGAATCCGAATTCTCCAGAGCGGACAGTCTGTCGAGCGAAGTCAGCCGAGTCGCAAACCACAAAACGGGCGGTCGGAATGCCGTGGCGCGACATGAACTCCTTCGAGAAGATCTTCGAGCCCTCGAGCATCGCCGCGGCCTGGCCGTGACCAACCACCCGAAGGCCGCGACGGCGGAACTCATCCGCTATGCCGGCGACGAGGGGTGCTTCGGGCCCGACGATCGTCAGATCGACGTCCAGTTCTTCCGCGAGCGACGCCATTGCGGCGACATCGTCCGGATCTCCCGGAATGCAGCGGCCGAGCCCGGCGATGCCGGCGTTTCCGGGAACAGCGATGATCTCGGGCGCTTTGCTGCTGCGCGAGAGCGCCCAGCAGATCGCGTGTTCCCGTCCTCCCGATCCGATGACCAGTACTTTCATTATGATCTCGCTACCTGCCCGTGAACCTGGCCGGACGCTTCTCGAGAAACGCCGAAGTTCCCTCACGCATGTCGTCACTCGCAAAGCAGAGTCCGAAAAGCGCGGCCTCCATTCGCAGGGCTTCTTCCAGCGGCATCTCCAGGCCGGAGCTGACAGCCGCCATGCAGTATTCGATGGCCAGCGGCGCGTTCGCGGCAATCACCTCGGCAATGTCCATTGCCGTCTCGACGAGGGATTCCGCCGGCACCACCTTGTTGACGAGACCGATTCTCAGGGCCTCGCCAGCGTCGATCATTCCGCCGGTCAGGAGCAGTTCGAGCGCTCGCCCCTTTCCGATCAGCCTCGGCAGGCGCTGCGAGCCGCCGAACCCGGGAAGCAGCCCGATCTTGACCTCCGGCTGTCCGAACCGAGCCCCCTCCGACGCCACTCGGATATGGCAGGACAAGGCGATCTCGCAGCCGCCTCCGAGCGCAAACCCGTTCACGGCCGCGATCACCGGCTTCGACATCGACTCGATGAGCTGCGTGAGTTGCTGGCCCCGCTCGGCGAACCGCCGCGCCGCGTCGGGCGAGAGGCTCGCCATCTCGGCTATGTCGGCCCCGGCAATGAACGCTTTCCTGCCGGCTCCCGTGAGGACGACTGCCCTGACGTCCTGATCGGACCGCGCAATGAGGAACGCCCTGAGAAGTTCTCCGATGGTCGCCGAATCGAGCGCGTTGAGCTTGTCTTCACGCGCGATCGTGACGGTCGCGATCGCGCCGGACGTCGCATACGCAATTCGCTCGAACGGTTGTCCGTCGACTCCGAGTTCACGCGCGAGGTCGTGGGCCAATGTGTCGTGAAAAGTCATGGATCTGTGGTTCTCTTCAGGTGAACTGCGGCCGTCGAACGGGAGGGGACGCCAGACGTCCCCGCCGCCGTCCGATCGACTAGAGCAGCGACATCGGCGTGGGGTTCGCCGGATCAGAGTAGTCGTAGAAGCCGCGACCGTTCTTTCGACCGTACAGCCCCGCGAGCACCATTCGCTTGAGCAGTGGCGGCGACGCGAACCGTTTCTCGCGGAACTCGTCGAACATGATGTTGGCAATGTAGTACGTCGTATCGAGGCCGACGAAGTCGAGCAGGGTGAGCGGTCCCATCGGATGGCCGCAGCCGAGCTTCATCGCGTTGTCGATATCGACGATCGATCCAACGCCCTCCTCGAGCGCCCGGATCGCATCGAGCAGGTAAGGCACTAGAAGCCGGTTGACGATGAACCCCGTCCGGTCTGTCGTCCGAACCGGCACCTTGCCGACCTTCTCACCGAACGCGACAGCAGTCTCGAAGACCTCGGGGTCCGTCAGGATCGTCCGGATGACCTCGACGAGCTTCATCAGCGGCACGGGATTGAAGAAGTGCATTCCGATGAAGCGCCGCTGCCGCTCTGCCGACGTCGACGTCATCATCTCTGTCACCGAGAGACTCGAGGTATTGCTCGCGAAGATCGTCTCCGGCTTGCAGATCGCATCCAGCTTCGCGAACGTCTCGCGCTTGACCTCGAGGTTCTCGACGATCACCTCGATGATGAGATCACAGTCCGCAAGCGCTTCGTCGGTCGTCGTGCCCGTCAACCGGCCCATGATGGCGTCCTTCTCTTCCGCGGCCATCTTGCCTTTCTCGACGAACTTGCCGAGCGACTTGTCGATGCCCTTGAAGCCGCGATCGAGAAGCTCCTGCGAGACCTCCTTCACGACAACCGTGCAGCCGGCCGACGCCGCAACCTGAGCGATTCCCGAGCCCATCAGGCCGCACCCCAGGACTCCTACCTTACGAATTTCCATCATTGCCTCCCGATGAATTGTTTTCGTTCGATTCCTTCACTAGCCCGAAGCGCCCTCCGCTCTGCTCGAGCCATTCGTCCCACGCCCGATGATGCCGATCGACATCCTCGACGTATGTCGCGGCCGTAGCCTCATCGAGCTCGCTCCTTCGGTCGCCAAGCAGTGATGCCGCTCGTTCGAGCAGGGCCTTGCGTTCGCGAAGCAGCTCGCGACTGCGATCGTCCAGGCCGAACTTCTCGTCGATCGCCGCAGCAGCCTCGGCGATTGCCTGCGTGGTTTCGACGGAGACAGCGGACTTTGCCGCCGCCGTCTGAACGGCCTCGCTCGCCCTGCCAAGTGTCTTGCCGGAAGCGTTGTACACCGCGATGAAGCCATTGACGTCCGGGAGCGGGTCCGCGCTGCGATAGGCGTACGCGAAGCTCGCAACCACGGCGACCGTGGCCAGAACGGCCGCAGTCCTCCAACCGAAGCCCGCATTACGCTCGCCGGGTCGGGCAAAAGGAAGCACGGCGGCCAGGAGGCCACCGACCACCAGTCCGCCGATGTGCGCGCCCTTGTCGATGAACGGTATCGCAAATGTGATGACGAGGTTCAGGACGAGCACCGGAAGGAACACGCGCGGCGAGAAAGCCTGCTTGAAGACACCGGGCAATTCATTGCGGTATCGGAAGCCGAAGACAATGAGAACGCCCATCAGTCCGAACAGCGCTCCGGACGCCCCCGCGCTCACGCCGTCGCCTCGCATCAAGAGCTTGTCGACGCCGTAGCTGCCGAGCACTCCGCCAATTCCCGCAAGCACGTAGATAACGATGTAACGAGACGTCCCGTACAGCCTCTCGACCTGAGGACCCATCACGTACAGCGAGTACATGTTTACCGAGAGATGCATGAGACCGATGTGCAGGAACATCGGAGTCACGAGGCGCCAGTACTCGCCGGCGTCGACGGCCGAGTTCATCTTCGCGCCGAAATTGATCAGGGTCTCGTGGTATCGAATAGACCCCGGCTCGATCGTGCCGGATGCCACGACCATCAGGACAAACACGAGGAGGTTGGCGCCAATGATGACCCAGGTCGCCGGCGTGGTCCGTCCGAATACGGATTCGGCGAACCGCTGTTCGTCGCGCTGTTCGGCAACGGCGGCAACGATCGCCGCCATGGGTTCGCCGCATTCGACGCAGTGGGTGACGTCGCCCGGAGTAAGTCGGCCGCACGAGGGGCAGACGACGAAGGGACGCCGTACGTCATGCGGCGATTCACTGCTCACTTGCCCTCCGAGCCTCGAAGGTCGCGCCGCAAGACCGATTGCTCTGCCGAGGCCGGCAGACTCACTCGGCCAACGCTCGCCCCCGCAGATCCGCACTGTCGAGAACGGTTTTCGATCAGTGCAGCGCCTCCACGATCATCGCGATTCCCTGACCGCCACCGATGCACGCCGTCGCCAGCCCGTAACGCGCCTTGCGTCGGCGCAGTTCGTGAAGCAGCGTCAGGACGAGGCGCGTGCCGCTCGAGCCGAGCGGATGGCCTAGTGCAATCGCTCCGCCATTCACGTTCACCCGTTCCCGGTCGAGCCCGAGCTCGCGTTCGACGGCCAGGTACTGCGCCGCGAATGCCTCGTTTACCTCGATCAGGTCGATGTCGGAGAGCGACAGACCGGCTCTCTCGAGGGCTGCCTTTGTCGCCGGCACGGGGCCGATTCCCATCTCGGACGGCTCGACGCCAGCCGCAGCGTACGAGACGATCCGGCCGATCGGCTTCAGACCCATCGAGCTGGCCGATTCCTCGCTCGCGATCGTCAGCGCCGATGCGCCGTCGACTATTCCGGACGCATTGCCGGCCGTGACGAATCCGTCCTTCGAGAAGGCCGTCGGGAGCTTCGCGAGAATCTCCATTGTCGTTTCAGGCCTCATGTGGTCGTCCTGAGCGAACATCGTCGAGCCCTTTCGCGACTTGATCTCGACCGGAACGATCTCTTCCTGCAGTCGGCCGGCCTCGTATGCCGCGGCGGCGAGTTGCTGACTCCGAAGCGCGAAGGCGTCCTGGTCTTCCCGCGAGATCTCGTACTTCCTGGCGAGATTCTCGGCTGTCTGCGCCATCGCAAAGCCGCAGTATCCGTCGGTAAGCGAAACCATCAGCCAATCCTCCAGCTTGCCCTGGCCCAGTTTGAAACCGGACCGCGCACCCCAGATGACGTGAGGAGCCTGACTCATCGATTCCATTCCGCCAACGAGACAGGTTCGTGCCTCGTCCAGCTGAATCATCTGGGCGGCGCTCACGATCGACTGGATTCCGGAGCCGCACAGTCTGTTGACTGTCAGAGCGGGTTTCTCTATCGGCACGCCGGCGCGAAGGGCAACGTGGCGCGCACCATAAATCGCGTCGCGAGACGTCTGGAGCGCATTGCCAAAGACCGTATGGTCGATGCTGGACGGCTCGACGCCGGACCGGCTAAGCGCTTCGGCGGCAGCGATGGCGCCCAGCTCGTTCGCCGTCATGTCCTTGAGAACACCGTTGTACTCACCCATCGGCGTGCGAGCGCCGCCTAGAAATACCACTTCCTTCAGCATGTCCATCGCTCCTTCGTGCTCGACGAGCGCGCACGGGCGCTCGCGCGGCTGAATCAAAAGAGGTGAGGCTATCAGACGGTCCTTTGGAGTGGCAAGGCAGGCCTCCTGACGCTGCTCGGCTGGCCGAGGATGGCCCGATTCGCCCCGTTTCAGAAAGTATTTTCGACCCTGACCGACCCTCTGTTGATGCGTGATTGTTACGCACTTGAACCGCCTGCTACTCTTCCATCGTCCGGGCGCGTTCGCGGCCGGGCGACAGTCGGCCCCTTCCAAGTCGTGCCCCCCGCACAATATGGAGTAAACCGGTATGCGGCGTCTCATCTGGACGTTTCGCTTCGTCATTCTTGTGTCTGCCATCGCGCTGCCGTTCTCGGCACAGGCCATGACAGTCGTCCCGATCGCGGACGACGACCTTGCATTGAGCGTGAGGGCTATCGTGGAAGGCCGCGTCGAAAGGCTCGAGGCGGTATGGAGTCCATCGCGCCTTGCCGTCGTGACTTACGTGACCGTCCGCGTTGACCGTACCCTGAAGGGACCGATCGAACCGGGAACGATCGTGCTCCGGCAGATTGGCGGACGGGCCGGGCAATATGCGACGGAAGTGTCAGGCTCTCCCAGGTTCGAACCCGGTCAGCGCGTCGTTCTGTTCCTCAACACCGACGGAGACGGCTCGCTTCACGTCGCGCACGTGTCGCTCGGTCACTACCGCGTCGAGGCCGATCCCGCGACGGGTCGTCCGCTAGTAGTGCGAGCCGCCGAAGTCACCGCGCTCGACAACGTCGACTCGAAGGGTCGCGTAACGGACATCGGCTTCAAGGACGAGTTCCTCTCGGCCGTTGATGCAACGCTTGCGACGAGGCGTGCCGAAGCAGAAGCCTATGCGGCCCGATTCCAGGATGTGCCGGTTCTGGCTAGTCCGCCCGAGTATTCGCCCGGCCTCGTCCGGGCTGGTGGCGCGAATCCCGCGTTTACCTTTCTTCCGCCGGGATTTCGCTGGTTCGAGCCGGATTCAGGCGGCAGCATTGCGATCAGGCTGAATGGAAAGGCTGCGCCCACTCCGACGCGCGGCCTCGATGAGGCGAGGTCCGCCATTGCGACATGGTCGACGATCTCGGGCTCGCGATTCGTCGCGACCTACGCCGGGACGTCATCGGGCGGCGGCCACCGTCCAAACGGACTGAACGAGATCGCGTTCGGCGATCCTCTCGGTGAGATAGACGATCCGGTGAACTGCACGGGAGTAGTCGCGACGAGCGGCGTCACGGCGACGTCGGCCAACTCGACGGTGATTAACGGCCAGCGCTTCGTCGGGATCACCGAAGCCGATGTGGTCGTCAACAACGGATTCGACTGCGTCCTCTCCGATTCGATCCTGCTGGCCGAGATCCTGACGCACGAATTCGGCCACACGATCGGACTCGGACACTCGAGCGAGCGAACCTCGGAATCCAGCGAGAAACTCCGCGATGCCACGATGTACTTCATCGCGCACAACGACGGTCGACGGTCATCTGTGAGGGTCGACGACTCGGAAGCCGTTCGCCTCCTTTATCCCGCCGAGACGTCATCGAAACCGATGTCACTGATCTCCGGAACGCTGCCCGATGCGAGGCCAGGAATTACGTACGCGATCGACCTGCGCGCCGAGGACGGCCTCACGCCTCGGGTCTGGACGGTCGTGTCGGGAACAGTTCCAGTTGGACTGCAGCTAACCCAGGATGGTCGACTTGGCGGTACGCCATCGTCAGCGGGCTCGTTCACATTCGCAGTTCGACTCGCCGATGCGCGCGGGGCCGAGATTGAACGGACGTTCACCCTCCGAGTTACCGACCAGCCCTCGCCGTTCATTCTTCGTGCTGCCTACAAGTCGGCGATGCAGAAGCTGCAGATCACCGGCGTACATCTCGACGAGTCGGCCATCATAATCGTGAACGGAACGGCGTTGCAGGGCGCCAACGTCAAATACTCGAGCAGGAAGGGCCGTCTGACGGTCAGCGGCTCGCAGTCCGCGCTCAATCTCTCGGCGAACGGTCCGAACACTCTGGAGGTGTCGGTGGACGGCCGGCGATCGAACCCCGTGTCGTTCTGAGTTTGAAGTAGGCGCCGGATCCGGGATCTGCGAGACGTCCGCGGCATCCCGTAGTCAGACGAAGGAGCCTCTGAATAGCGCCGAAGGCGCGAAAGAACCCGAGCCCACGGCGCAAGCCGTGGGTCGTCGAAGGACAATCGGTAGAGCCCCGACAGGGGCGATACAACCTCGGCGGGCGCGTCCACCAGCGTCACCGCAGGACGACTACCCGCGAGATCCGTCTAGCATGACGTCGGCAAGCGCTTCCTTGTAGACGTTCACAACCGAATCTATCGAGCGATCGCGTGAGAACCGTTCCGCCGCGACCTTCGCATTCTGACCGAGAAATTCGACCAGAGCCGGATCCTCGGCAAGACGTACGATCGCCGTGGCAAGCGACTCCGGATCCCGCGCCGGAACGAGCAGACCGGTCCGATCGTGCTCCACCAGTTCCTCTAGCGCGCCGGCGCGAGACGCGACGACGGCCCTCCCGGCGGCCATGGCTTCCGCCGTCACCAGCGAGAAGGCTTCGTTCCAGGACGGCACGATCACGGCGTCGACCGCTGCAAGCAGTCCATTGAGGTCCTCGACGTGACCCAGGAACCGGACGAAATCCTCGATGCCGAACTCTCGAACCTCTCGGCGAAGACGCGTCTCGAAATGATGTCCCGGTTCAGTGTCACTGCCGGCAATCAGGAATTCGACGTCGGCACGCTCGGCCACGATCCGGGCGGCGGCCTTCAGGAACTCTTCGTGGCCCTTGAGCGGAGTTATCTGCCCAATGAGCGCAACCGCCACGCGCCGAGTGATGCCGAAAGCGTGACGCTCCGCGCCCCGCTGCCGGGGAGCCGAGTGACGGGCGAGGTCGATCCAGTTCGAGATCCGGTGCACCCTCGAAGGCTTGCAGCCGAGGCTCTCGATGACCGTTCGCCGGACGCTGTCAGATACGGCAATTATGCGGGCTTTCGACAACAACCGACGGTAGACGAGGTTTCCCTTGAGAGGAAGATAGTGATGGCGAGTGACGACGAGCGCCGCACGCTTCCCGGGCGATGCAGCAAGCGCGACGACGGGATAGTCGCGCGCGACGTGCGCGTGGACGACGTCGATCGAGCGCTCTGTCAGTATTCTGGCGAGTCCCCGAACTGAACCGAGATCCATCGCGTTCCTCAGCGGAAGCTGGTGCCAGACGAGGTTGCCGGCCTTGACGTGGTTTCTCCGCGCCACGTAATCCGGGAGTTTGCTGGCCGGACGAACTGCCATCTCGACGTCGTATCCCCGCTCGAGAAGCCCGAGTGCGAGGTCCGCCACGTGAACCTCGCCTCCGCCTATTCCGTCCGCCGAGCAAACTTGAAGAATGCGCATCTTGGTCCAGAACGCCGTCCGGTGTTCGCTTGGACCGCGGCCATCGGACCGCGTCTGTGGCTCCGGGCTCTACTATCGCCGAAAGACGTCTCGACGCAAAGCCCAATCCTCACAGCACATGCGCGCCGAGGACCATGCGCTTCTACTAGCCGTCGGCCTTTGCCATGACGCGTTCGTAATCGCCCGAGTCTACCCACTTGAGGATCTCGGCAACGCGCCACACCGGGAACGGGTGCGTTCGGCCCGACGCTGCGATGATCGTCCAGAACTTGTCGACCATTCGCTCCTCGTATTGCCTGTCGAATTCGCGCGCCTGTTCGATGAAGGCTTCCTGATTGACCGAACGCCCGGCCATCAATCCGCCCGCGAGCTTGAGCATTGCCGACACCATCACGGACTTGTCCTGAACGACCAGCAACGCGGCCCGGTCGCAGCTGAGTTCCGCCTTCTGGTACCAGTTGATCAGCGCCACACGGACCGTCATGTTCACGATCGTCCCGAACGTGGCAGTGATGGGATTCGCCGCCAGCAGGAACTCGGTGACGACGGCCAGAAGGCGCGCCGCCGTCGTGTAGAGCATGTGCTCCGCGTGGATGTGTCCGACTTCGTGCGCGAGCACCGCGAGAATCTCGCGATCATCCAGCCTCTCGAGCAGCGTCGAGAAACCGATGATGAAGGGCTTTTCCACGCCGGTCGTCATGGCATTGAAGCCGACGCCAGTTCCGAAAATCGGGTCGGAAACGGTCACGTAAAGGTCCGGCTTTGGGACCCCGAGCGTGCAACAGACTACATCAAGCTTAGCATCGAGGTCCGCATACTGCGTCGGACCAACCTTCACCGTGTTCGCGTTCGCCATTACCCGCATGTAGGATTCGCCGGTCAGCTCGATGAGCTTCTTGAGCACCGTATCGATGCCGGGAATCGAGCGCAGCGCACCTAGCGCCTGACTGTCGAGCGGATGGATGTAATCGTTCGCGTCCAACACGGCGAACTTCCGGTGAGGGAGACTCGATGCAGACAGCCGGCAGCGGCCGCATCGGGCCGCCTCGATCGGCTTTCCTTCACTGAGCGCATTGCGCTGACCGCAGTACGTGCAGCGGAAACTGGATCCGTCGTTGCTCATCGGGCTCCTCGAATGTAAGCGTCGGTCAATCGCCGCCAGGCTCTGGACCGACTGAGTTTATTTTCCGGCGCTGCATATCGGCGCGACGTCCGGACCGGCAGGCACAGCCGCCCGAACGCCGATGTCCGCGGAAAAGTTCAGCCGTTCGGCCATCAGTGCTTGAAGTGCCGCATGCCAGTAAAAACCATGGCCATTCCGTGTTCGTTTGCAGCGGCGATGACTTCCTCGTCACGGACTGATCCACCGGGTTGGATCACCGCGGTTACGCCGTGGGCTGCCGCGGCGTCAAGACCGTCGCGAAACGGGAAGAACGCGTCGGACGCAAGGACCGAGCCGGCGATCGGCAGCCGGGCCTTGTCGGCGCCGATACGCGCCGAGTCGATGCGGCTCATCTGACCGGCACCAACACCAACGAGCTGTCCGTCGTTCGCATACACGATGGCATTCGACTTCACGTGCTTGACGATGTTCCACGCGAAGATCAGGGCCCGCATCTCGTCGAACGTCGGCTTGCGTTCGGTAACGGTGCGAAGGTCCTCGATGTGGACTCTGCCGGCGTCGCGTTCCTGAACGAGGACTCCGCCCGATACTCGACGAACCTCCATCTCGGGCACCTGCGCGTCGTGAGCGCCGATCCGCATGACGCGCAAGTTCTTCTTTCGCTTGAAGATCTCGATCGCGTCCTCAGAGTAACCTGGAGCGACAATGGCCTCGACGAACAGGTCGGCAAGGGCCGTGGCGGCATCTGCGTCGACGGGCCTGTTGAACGCAATGATCGATCCGAATGCCGATGTCGGGTCCGTTTCGAGTGCCCGATGGTAGGCCTGCAGCACTGTCCGGCCGGTGGCGGCTCCACAGGGATTCGTATGCTTGATGATGGCGCACGCAATGTCGTCGAACTCGTTTATCAGCGCCCAGGCGGCATCCAGATCGAGAATATTGTTGTAGGACAGTTCCTTTCCCTGGAGTTGCTGGGCGGCGGCGACTCCGCGCGGCTTGCCATCAACATAGAGGGCCGCAGACTGGTGCGGATTCTCGCCGTATCGCAGTCCCATCTTCCTTTGAAGCGCGAGCGTGAGCCGCGGCGGGAGCATCTCGGCATCGGTCACGGCCAGCGCCCCGGTAGTCTCGCTGATCGATACGCGGTTCGCCAGGAAGTCGGCGATGGCTCGGTCGTATCGAGCCGTGTGGTCGAAAGCAGTCCTCGCCAGATCGAGCCGCGTCGCGAGAGTGAGTCCGCCTTCGTTCGCGTCCATCTCGTCCGCAACCCGTTCATAGTCGGAGGGGTCCACCACGACGGCAACATCGTGGAAGTTCTTCGCAGCAGAGCGAAGCATTGAAGGCCCGCCGATGTCGATATTCTCGATGGCCTCCGCAGCCTCGACCTCAGGTTGCGACACGGTTCGCTCGAACGGATAGAGGTTGACCACGACGATGTCTATCGGACGGATGCCGTGGGTCGCTGCCTGCTCGACGTGCGACGCGTTGTCGCGTACGTGGAGGATTCCCCCATGTATCTTAGGGTGAAGAGTCTTGACCCGGCCGTCGAGGATCTCCGGAAACCCCGTAAAGTCGGAAACCTCGCGAACGGCGATTCCCGCTTCCGACAGCAGCTTGGCCGTACCACCCGTCGAGAGGATCTCGATGCCGTGGCCCTCGAGTCTTCGGGCAAACGTCTCGAGTCCCCGCTTGTCCGACACGCTCATAAGAGCTCGCGCTATGCTCTTCACCTTTCTTTCCCTCCAACCTGATTCTTCCCAAACGTGAAACGGGCGAGTCGCGCGTGCAAACGCGTGACTCGCCCGGTAAAGCTTCCGCTGCTACTTGCTCGATTCGGACCTACGCCGCGACGAACCTCCCGATAAGCAGCAAGAGGCTGAGGACGATGACAATGACGTAGACGATCGCCTTGACGAAACTCATCGGCCGCCTCCTTTCTCGCGAGCGCTACGGTAGCAAAGTGCCCCAGGAGGGTCAATAACTCTGTCCTGTGCGACTTGTAATCAATTGTAATCGTTGCGGACATTAGACCTTGCGGATTTCAGGCTACCAAGCCACTCTGTTCGTCCGCGATACGAAAAGTACTCCCACAGCATGACGACGATATTGCGACCTGAGAGCGTCTCGCGGACGGTTTCTGCATTCCGTCGCTCGGCATCGTACCAGCACTCGGCAGTGACGGACGGATCAGGACGGGCGCGTGTCTCGTTCGCGATCAATTGAACCAGACCCCGATGACTCTCAAGGAGCGCCTCGACCGGCGCGTCCGGAATCGAACGCCAGCAACTCCGCGGTCTGCGCAACAACCAGACGGCCGCATCGGCGCGACGATCGGTCGTCGCCGCACTCCAGCCGTCGGCAAATCGCGTTGCGAGCACGACCCGCATCGGCACCGACTGTGACGCGGGAAAGAGCTGATTGACTTCCGCATGGCACTGGAGCTCAGAGTTCCCGAACAGTCTCGCAAAGCCGGGCTGCACCGTTCCCCGTTCTGCCGAGATCGTGTAGTCGGCCAGCGCAACGAACCCCAGGCGCTCGAGGTCGCTCGAGTATCGATCCAGACTCTCCAGGTCCAGGTCTGGATATTCGACGGGCTCCGCCGGGCTGAACGACAGACCCACCGGACACGCGGCGACAAGGCTTCGCTTGATGACCAGCAGCAGCGTGGCGACAACGGCTGCAACGCCGACCAGGAGCGCAACACCGATTACTCCCCCGATCGCTATGGCCGGATCCGGCGCCAGATCACGCGCCGCCAGTGCGGTCAATGCACCCGAGACTGTCATCCCATCCGTCAGGCTGCAGCATCCAGATGCTTGAGTTGCAGCCGCGCCCGATCGGCATGCGGTCCGCGCTGGACGAACTGAAGAAAGATGCGATACGAGTTCGCAGCCGCTTCGGGTTGATGGAGTTCCTCGTAGAGCTGTCCCAGTTCGTACTGCGCGTAGATCACGTCGACGCCGCCAAGCTCGTACGCCTTCTGGAACGCGGCGACTGCCGCTTCCCGACTGTCGCGACGCCGCTCGATGACTCCCAGAAGGAAGGGTGCCTCTGCCGAAGACGGATCGATCCTGGCGGCAAGCGCTACCTCGACGCCGGCCTCGTCGTTCCGGTTCGCGGACAGCAGTGCCAATGCCAGATTCAGGTGCGGTGGAAATGAGTTCGGAGAGAGCTCGATGGCCTTTCGCAGAACTGCAACGGCCTCATCAATGGATCCCGTCTTCGTCAGCTGCACGCCCAGATCGTTGAGGGCGAAGAGATACGCCGGCTCGATCTCGAGCGCCTTCCGGAAGCTCGCAATCGCGTCCGCAGTCCTCGATGCCTTGGCAGCGTCGGCACCACGCCGATAGTGCCGCCTGGCCTCCTTGGCGACCTTGTCGTCCGACTCCTGCGCGTTGATCGTCCGTCCCGAGATACCCGCGATGGCGGGCGACAACTTTCGCTTGAGGTAGACCGTCACCGTGTAGTTCGTTGACGATCGGGACGATGAAAGCACGAAGAGCTCGGCGGTTCCGTCCTGATAGGGCCAAGCCCGAGGAACGCGAATAGAGAACTCGTACGTGCCCGGCCTCAACGCGCGGATGTAGAAGGTCCCGCCCGGATCCGAAAAGATGCGAAATCGGCTGCCACCGGTCACCGTCTGCACATTGACTTCCAGGCGTTCCGTTGGACGTCCTCCACCTTCGAACTCGATGAACCCGGTCACCGCACTTACAGGTGCGTTCGAGTCACCCTGTGCGAGCACGGGCTGTGGCGAGGCTGTCACTGCCATCACAGACGCGATGGCAACGCACGTCGATACCACTCGAGTCATGAAACCGAACAACTCCGCACCTCCCGCTGCTACTCGGCCGCGAACGCGCCGACGAGCTTCTCGTACGTAACCGTCATTTCTTCCGGGACGACCCGGGTTTCGCCGACCACGGACATGAAATTCGCGTCCCCGACCCAGCGAGGCACGACGTGCAGATGAACGTGCTCGGCAATGCCGGCTCCGGCTGCCTTTCCGACGTTCATTCCGATGTTATACCCGTTCGGCGCATACGTCGCGTCGAGTGCCCTCTGTGAACGCTGCAGGAACTCCATCATTTCGGCCAATGTCGCGGGATCGAGCTCGGTCGGCGACGAAACGTGCGCGTAAGGCACGACCATGAGATGTCCGCTGGTATAGGGATACAGATTCAGAATGACGTATGACAGTGCTCCTCGCGCCACGACGAGCGTACTGGAGAGATCATCGACCGTCGGCGCATGACAGAAGACGCACCCGCCCGGAGACAGAACCCCGTCGGCGTTCGCGCGAATGTAGTGATAGCGCCAAGGGCTCCAGACGAAATCCATCGTCTCGCTTGCCTCCGGACGTCATCGACCAGCCGCCGACGTCCAACTGTCGCCGGAACTAGATGTCGTCGTCGTCATCATCATCGTGATCGAGGGCGCCGGGGATCAGGTTGCCGTCGGCATCCCGATTGATCATTTCCTTCAGGAACTTGCCGGGCTTGAAGTAAGGCACGCGCTTCGCCGGAATGTCGACCGGATCGCCAGTCTTCGGATTCCGCCCGCGTCGCGGGCCGCGTTCCCGCACACGAAACGACCCGAAGCCACGAAGCTCGATCTTCTCTCCGGTGTTGAGCGAGGTGATGATGCTCTTGAAAACCTCGTCGACGATGACCTCCGAGTCCTTCTTCGTCAGCTCTGCAGCGCGGGCAACCTCTTCGACCAGCTCAGCTTTCGTCATCGTTTTTCCTCACTTTCCATCTCGTTTGAACTCTCCGCGACGCGGTTTCATTTCCAGATGTAGCCGAATTGCATGGAGGCCCCGGACGGCGATCCGCCGGGAAGCCCCTTCGCGGTCAGCTCCGTGACATCCGTCTCCGTCAGGAGGTCAAGCAGCGTGAAGGACTTCTGCGGCGGCGGCTCGACCACAACCGGTTCGCCGGAAATGCCGACCAGTCTGGCCGCCGCAAGAACAGCCGTTCGCTCGTTACCAATCTCGTCGACGAGCCCGTACTCGAACGCCTCGTCACCCGTGAATACCCTGCCATCGGCGAGCAAGCGGATCCGGGCTTCATCCAGTCCCTGCTTGCCCGAGCGCGCAGTTACCACGACTCCGACGAACTGGTTGTACATGCGGTCGATCATCGTCTGCAGAACTGCCCGCTCTTCCGGGGTCATCGGACGAACCGGCGAGCCGATGTCCTTCATCGCGCCGCTCTTTACCAACTCGGGCTTCAATCCGGCCATGTCGAGCAACGAGCCGTAGTTGTACCACTCCGCGATCACGCCGATCGATCCCGTCACGGTGCCGGGATTGGCCACGACGTGGTTTGCGCCGCACGCGAGGTAGTAACCGCCCGACGCCGCCACGCTTCCCATCGAGACCACGATCGTCTTGTTCTTCTCCTGTCGAAGTCGAACGAGCTCCTGGTAGATCTCCTGCGATGCCGCGACGCCGCCTCCCGGCGAATCGACCCGTAGGACGATTGCCTTTACCCGGTCGTCATTCGCGTACCGCTGAAGGTGCGCAATTACCGAGCGGGAGTCATAGATCACTCCGCTGACGCGGACCATCGCGACACGATCGCCGCTAGGTCCGAAAAAGCCCCCGCCCTGCGACATGCCGAGTGCGACCGCAGAGATGGCGACGGCAAAGACGATGAACGCTACGACCGCAACAGCGATCACGCGTGTGAGATGGCGTTTCTCCATGGTGAAAGTGGTCCCCTTGCCAGTCCGGAAATCGACCCGGGTTCTACGCTGCAAGGGATGTGATGTTTCGCTTAAGACTCGACGATGGAAGAAGTTAGCACGAAAGGATGGACGAGGCAAGAAAGCCCTCGCCGCTCAATTTTGCGAGCGAATAGAGGTGCGGCTCGCTACGGCGCAATGTCGCGACCCGGCGCGATTCACAGAAAATCGCGCCGGGTGGTCCCAGATCAGACCCGTCTGCGAGGCGGTGCCTCAGCCAGCGTGACCTGCATTCGCTGCTTGCGGCCATCCCGGACGACGTCGACCGTCACGCGATCGCCGGGGCGCTTCTGGTTGAGGACGAACGACAGGTCATCCTGCTCGCGTACCGGTCGGCCATCGATGGCGGTCACGATGTCGCCGACAACGTATCCGGCTGCCGATTGCTGCAGGCTCCGCACACCGGCTCGCGCGGCGGGGCTTCCGGGATCCACGGCCGTCACCAGCAGTCCGGTAGCGCTCGCGTCGAGATTGAGCGCCCGGATGACGCGTCGATCGACGGGCCTGTACGAGATACCGAGGAATGCGCGCGCGACGCGTCCGTTCGTGAGCAGATCGGGAACGATCCGCTTCGCGATGTCGACCGGAACGGCGAAACCAATCCCGACGTTTCCGCCCGAGGCGCCCGCGATCGCCGTGTTGATTCCGATCATCTCGCCGCGAGAGTTGAGCAGCGGTCCGCCGGAGTTGCCCGGGTTGATCGCCGCGTCGGTCTGAATCACTCCGGCAATTTGCTCTCCTGATGGCGAGCGCAGCGGACGCTCGAGGGCGCTTATGACACCGGTGGTCAGCGTGCTGTCGAGCCCGAACGGGTTGCCGATGGCCAGTACCTTCTGGCCGACCTTGAGGCCCGTCGACGATCCGAGCGGGACCGCACTCAGACGTTCAACTGGCGCATCGAGTCGCAGGACAGCGAGGTCGTGATCCGGATCCGCCCCGATGACGCGTGCCGGATAGGTCGTCTTGTCGACAAGCGAGACCTCGATCGACGACTGCGAGCCTCCAGCGGCGAGAACGTCCTGCACCACGTGAAAATTCGTGAGTACTACGCGCTGCCCCTCGATGTCGATGATGGCGCCCGATCCGCTTCCCTGCTGCGGATATGCGCCGAAAAACGAATCGATCACCGCCCTGGTGGTGATGTTGACGACTCCCGGAGACACTGCGCGGTAGATTTCGATGTTGTTGAGCTCGTCTGATGCGACGGAAGGATCGGCCAGGGTGACGGGTTCGATTCCCGGCGAGGAGCCGAGTCTCGATGCAGCGATCGATGATCCGGCTGGTGACCAGGCGAA
Organism: uncultured Clostridia bacterium; assembly: GCA_964591515.1. Taxonomy (GTDB): domain Bacteria; phylum Acidobacteriota; class Blastocatellia; order UBA7656; family JADIYM01; genus JADIYM01. The sequence continues at coordinate 26,721 of CAZQBW010000009.1, read as the reverse complement.
CCGAAAAACGCCGATCGTGGTGGCGGTCCCGATCGCGGCCGATACCACGACGATTGCGACAAGCTTGCGAAATGACAGGCTGACCACTCGATCCACCCCCTTGAAGGAACTCTCGAAAAGTATACACGCGACGGAAGTGGCTGGAGTTTCACCTCGTCCCCGCGCTCTTCACTGTTCTGCGTGCGGCAACCGACCCGCCTGGCACCCATACCCGGCAGGAAGACGGTCACCGCCAGACCCCGGTTGTCCGACCCGAACCGGTCAGCCGGTTCTTGACCCGCCCGGGGCTCGCTGACGGGTGCTCTGCAGGAACACCGGACGCTTCGAGCCCGCTCCGAGCGTCGTGACAGCCGCACGCATCTCCTCGGCAATGGCCCGTTGAACCCGCGACTTCAGCCGGTCGCTGCGGCCAGCGGAGGCGTGCTCGGCAAGCAGCATTGCGCGGTGCCACGCGCTCTCGAGCTCGTCGGCGACCCTCGAGACCTGGGTGATGTCGTATGGAATCGCGACCGCAGCAACGCCAATCCTCGCAAAGACTTGCAGAAATCTGGCCGTCGCGAGATCGGGGCAGAGCAATCGACGCTGCCCGATCTTCAACTCGATGCCCAGCAGCGTATGGAGGATCTCGACGCTCGAGGGCGCCTTCGCCAGATTCAGCTCGTACCGCCGCGTTCGATCCGAGAGCACACGGTCCCGATAGACGTCGGCTACCGTCGAGCCCTCCATCATTCGCCCGACCTCGACAACGATGTCGTCGGCGCGAACCTGACGGGGACCGCGGACCGGCAGCTTCGGAAGCGTGTTCGCGTCGCGTGTCACTTCCGTGTCACTGGGCTACTTCGCCGAGAGCGCGAAGAACTTGAGGACAGCGTCCGGCATCATTCCGAGATAGAACACTCCCGCCACCGAGATGGCCAGTGCCGCGACCGCCGCCGCTCCGAGCACGGACCGCCGCCGATCGCTGTCGGGTGCAGCGCTGAAGTACATCAGCACTATCGGCCTGAGGTAGTAGTAGACCGACGCCGCGCTGTTGAGCACCGCGAAGACGACCAGCATCGACAGTCCCTTCTCCCAGGCACTCTTGAAGACGAGGAACTTGCCCATGAAACCGGCGGTCATCGGGAACCCGGCGAGGCTGAACATGAAAACGGCGAACGCGATCGATAGTCCCCGCGATTCCCATCCGAGCCCGCGGTAGTCGTCGAGCATCGTTTCGCGGTCGTATCGCCGGCCGATCGCAGCAACCACGGCGAAAGCTCCGACATTCATCACGCCGTAGCACAGCAGATAGAAAGCGACTGCGTGCCAGTCGTTGGCAATCACGCCCACGAGCGCGTAGCCCGCGTGCGCGATCGAAGAGTACGCGAGCATTCTCTTTACGTTGTCCTGCACCATCGCCACGACGTTGCCGACAACCATCGTCGTCACGGCAATTATCGAGAGCGCGGTCTTCGACGCGCCGGCCAGTCCCAGAATCGGCGTGCCGACGGCGAACACGGCGATGTAGATCTTCAGAAACGCAGAGAACGCCGCTGCCTTCGGGCCGGTGGACATCCAGCCGGTCACCACAGAGGGAGCGCCTTCGTATACGTCCGGAGTCCAGACGTGGAATGGCGCGGCAGAGATCTTGAAGCACAGCCCCACCAGCATCATTCCGGCGCCCACGAGCAGGAGCCACGTCCACTCGACCTTCCCGCTCGAGATCGCCAGCCGAATTCCCTCGAGGCTCGTCGTTCGCGTCGCGCCGTATGTCAGCGCCATTCCGTAAAGCAGGAACGCCGTCGCAAACGATCCGAGAATGTAGTACTTGAGGCCCGCTTCGTTCGACCGCAGATCGCGCCGCCGATAGCCGGCGAGCACGTAGGTCGCGATCGACAGAATCTCGAGTCCGAGGAAGATCATGACGAGATCGCCGGCGGATGCCATCAACAGCATGCCGACGGTCGCGAACATCAGAAGCGTGTAGAACTCGCCGGCAGGCAACGAGTCTTCGTCGAGCCAGGCCATCGCCGCGAGAACGGTCAATGCCGAGACGACGAGCGCGATCGTCGAGAACGCGAGCCGGAAGGGATCGGTCGTCAGCATGCCCATGTACGTCGACATCGGCGCCGTCGCGGAATTCGCGGACACGAGCGTGGCAATCCACCCGATCGAGACGCCCGCGGCGGCGAAGCCCCCGAGCGAGATCCACGCGTAGAGCTTTCGTCTGCCGCCGCCGGTGTAGGCGTCGACGAGCATCAGGACGAAGGCAACCAGCGAGATGATCGCCTCCGGCAGGATGGTGATGTAGTTGACGTATTTCTCCATGATCAGCTCGTGGCTTCCTTAGGGCATGCGGGCGGGCGCCTGGGCCTTCTGTGGCGGCACCGGCACCGACTTCTGGATCGCGGCGTCGAGCGCCGGCTGGCTCCGCCTGGTGAAAAACACGGGATACACACCCATTACGATCATGAGCACGACCAGCGGCACGAGGACGACCTTCTCGCGGAGATTGATGTCCTTCAGCTTCTCGTTCTCGGGGTTCGTCACGTCGCCCATCACGACCCGCTGATACATCCAGAGCATGTAGACCGCGCCCCAGACCATCGCCGTCGCCGCGACCGCCGCGAACCACTTCGCGCCGATGAGCGTGGTCGACGTGAACGTGCCGATCAGCACCAGGAATTCGCCGACGAATCCGCAGAGCAGCGGCAGTCCGACAGACGCGAACATCGTGATCATGAAGAGCGTCGAGAACTGCGGCATCGGAGTCGCAAGCCCGCCGAACTCGGAGATCTGGCGAGTGTGACGACGCTCGTAGACCATTCCGATAATGAGGAACAGGGCGCCAGTCGACAGGCCGTGCGCCAGCATCTGGTAGAGCGCACCCTGCATGCCCATCGAAGTCAGCGAGAAGATTCCGAGCACGCAGAATCCGAGATGGCTCACGGACGAATAGGCGACGAGCTTCTTGATGTCCGGCTGCACCATTGCGACGAGTGCGCCATAGACGATACCGAACACGGCGAACACGCAGATCACGGGAGCGAGCTGGACCGATGCCTCATAGAACATCGGCACGTTGAAGCGCATCAGTCCATACGTACCCATCTTCAGCAACACGCTCGCCAGGATCACGGAGCCGGCAGTCGGGGCCTCGACGTGCGCATCGGGCAGCCACGTATGGAACGGAAAGAGAGGCACCTTGATGAGGAACGCGAGCGCGAATGCTCCGAAGAGCCACATCTGCGTTTCCCTCGGGATCAGCAGCATCCCGGCCGAGATCGACTGCGTGATGAGAGGGATGTCGAAGGTGTAGAAACCCGTCGCCTTCCCGTGCATCAGGTAGAGCGAAATGATCGCAACGAGCATCAGCAGCGAGCCGACCATCGTGTAGAGCACGAACTTGATCGCCGCATAGATTCGCCGTTCCCCGCCCCACACACCGATGATGAGGTACATGGGGATGAGCATCACTTCCCAGAACACGTAGAACAGGAACATGTCGAGCGCGCAGAACACGCCGATCATTCCCGTCTCGAGGATGAGCATCAGCACGAGGTATTCGCGCACTCGCTTCGTGATAGCGGTGTATGAGGCCAGCAGCGCGATCGGAACGATCAGCGTCGTCAGCATCACCAGCCAGATGCTCAGCCCGTCGATGCCGACGTGATAGTCCACGTTCAGTCCGGCCGCCTCGATCCACTTCGTGCGGGCGATGAACTGGTATCCGGCGGTCTTGGCATCGAAGAGGATCGCGAGCGGCAGCGACAGGATGAAAGTCACGACCGTGACGCCGATCGCGAGCTTCTTGATCCCCTCGGAGTTGCCGTCCTCGGACCGGCCGTACAGCGCCACGAGAATCGCTCCGAGCAGCGGAACGAACATGACGAGCGTCAGGATGGTGTTCTCGAAAGTCATACGTGAGCGTTTCCGGGTCCTATTTGACGTAGCCCTGAACGAGGAAGTAACCGACGAGGCAGGCCGCCCCGAGCAGAATGACGGCAACGTAACTGCGCGTGAGCCCCGACTGCAGATACCGCATCGACCCGCCGAGACCGCGAACGCCGTCGGCCACCGCGTTCACGAGACCGTCGATCGAACGAACGTCGACGGCCTTCCAGAGCACCGAGGTCGAGAACTTGCGGATCGGGTGGATGATCGTCGCCTCGTAGAGCTCGTCGACGCGCCACTTGTCCTCGAGGAGCTTCGGCATTCGCACGAGCGGATTCTTGCTGAAGGCGAAGTAGCCGATGACGATTCCAAGCAACGCAAGGAAGATGGAGAGTCCCGTGAGGCCAAGTTCCAGCGTCGCGTGATCCGCAGATGGAGCCTCCGCTGCCGCACCGTGGGCAGCCGTGGCTTCCGCACCATGGGCCCCGACGTGAGCGACTGAAGGCTCGAGGAAATGCTCGACGACGTTCGAGTTCTCGATGCCCACGAGATGACCGAGGCCGTTCGGAACGCCGACGTACCCGCCAATCGCAGCCGCGACCGCGAGGATGACGAGCGGCAGCGTCATCGACCAGGGCGACTCGTGCGGCGTCTGGCCCTTCGCGAGCCCGTGATGTGCGTGACTGTCGTCCGCGTGATCGTCGTGGCCATGGGCATCGTGGCCGTGATCATCGTGCCAGCGCTCTTTCGTCCAGAAAGTCAGAACCATCAGCCGCGTCATGTAGACCGCGGTCAGGACGGCGGTTGCGGCACCGATGAACCAGAAGATCTTGCCCCAAGGTCCATCGCCGAAGGCACCGGTGACGAACGTCTGGTACAGGATTTCGTCCTTCGAGAAGAAACCCGACAGCAGCGGAAAGCCGCAGATCGCAAGCCAGGCTACGGCCATAGTCGCGTGCGTGATCGGCATGTACTTTCGCAGGCCGCCCATCTTCCGCATGTCCTGCTCGTGGTGCATCCCGAGGATCACCGAGCCGGCTCCGAGGAACAGCAACGCCTTGAAGAACGCGTGCGTCATCACGTGGAACACGCCAGCGCCGAAAGCCCCGACTCCGCAGGCGAGGAACATGTAGCCAAGCTGCGAGACCGTCGAGTAAGCGAGTACCTTCTTGATGTCCCACTGCGCGAGGCCGATCGTCGCAGCTCCGAGCGCCGTCAGTGCGCCGATTGTCGCGACGACGAACATCGCGCTCGGCGCCTTCACGAAGACCTCGCTGGTTCGCGAGACCATGTAGACGCCGGCGGTGACCATCGTCGCGGCGTGGATGAGCGCCGAAACCGGAGTCGGACCTGCCATTGCGTCCGGCAGCCAGACGAACAGCGGAATCTGGGCCGACTTGCCAGTCGCGCCGATGAACATCAGCAGCGCGATCGTCGACGCTCCGCCGAGTCCGAAGGCAGCAAACGTCATCGGATCGGCCGCGCCGAGCGACCTCGCCCACTCGTTGACGGCAGCGAACTCGATAGAGCCGGCCTTCATGTACACGAGCATGATGGCGATGGCGAACGCCACGTCGCCTATGCGGTTCACGACGAAGGCCTTCTTGGCGGACTGGTTCGGGAAGGCCGGTCCCTGCTGACGGAAGTAGAACCCGATGAGCAGGTAGCTGCAGAGGCCTACTCCCTCCCAGCCGACGAACATAACGAGCATGTTGGAGCCGAGGATCAGCACCAGCATGTTGAACATGAAGAGGTTCAGGTAGCTGAAGAACCGGTAGTACCCGCCCTCGCCGTGCATATAGCCGGTCGCGAAGATGTGGATCAGGAAGCCGACGCCCGTAACGAACAGGACGTACAGTCCCGACAGCGGGTCGAGCACCAGATCGAATGGCGCCTTGAAGGAACCGATCTCGATCCACGGGAAGAGCGGATTGTGCAGCCGGCGGATGCCCTCGGCTCCCTCGGGCGTAACGCCGAGCAGCGTCGTGAACGCGACAATCGCGAGTACGAACGCAACGCCGGTCGTCGCGCACGCGATGAGTCCGACCATCCGCTCGTTCATTCGCTTGCCGAACAGTCCCAGCACCAGGGCTCCAACGAGCGGCGCGAGGATGATTCCGCCAAGTAGCATCGTCGTTTTCATATCGTGAGGTGTCTCGATCGGGCTTCGCGGGCGCGCGCAGGCGCGCCATGGGCGACTAGAGCTTCAGAATATTGGCCTCGTCGACGTTGAGGGTCTCGCGGTTCTTGAAGATGGCGATCACGAGGCCAAGTCCGACAGCGGCCTCGGCAGCAGCGACCGTCATAACGATGAACACGAAGAGCTGCCCGGTCGTGTCGCCGAAGTAGCTGGCAAACGCGACGAACGCCAGGTTCGCGGCATTGAGCATCAGCTCGATGCAGAGCAGGATCGTGATGATGTTCCGCTTGAAGAACACGCCGACGGCTCCGATCGTGAAGATCACGGCGGAAAGCAGAATGAAGTTCGTGATGGGCAGCATGTGACTACGAGACCTCCACTTCCTCGGGCTCGTTCTCGGGCTCCGGTTCCGGCTCGTCGGCCGGCTTCTGGAGTCCCGCAAGCTCAGCGTCGTATTCCTTCGCCCGGGCCGAGAGTACGAGCGCGCCGACGATCGCCATCATGATGAGGACCGATGCAGCCTCGAACGGCAGCAGGTACTTCGTGAACATGACCGAGGCAATGGCCTCCGTCGTTCCGGCGGTAGAGGCGTTCGGTGACGGCGTCAGCGTGTCGAGGTTCGAGAACCGGATTGCCGCGAAGGCTCCCGCGAAGAGCACGATCGCCGACGGAGCCGCAACCCAGCGAAGCGCCGTGAACCGATCCAGCCGGCTCTCCTCCGCCCGCACGTTGAGGAGCATTATCACGAACACGAAGAGCACGATGATCGCCCCCGCGTAGACGATGATCTGTATCGCCGCGAGGAACTGAGCCTTCAGGAGCACGAAGTTCGCCGCAAGGGCCGCCATCGTGAAGATGAGCGCCACCGCACTGTAAAGCGGGCTCCGCTGCATCACGACCTCGAGCGACGACGCAATCGCCACGATCGCGAACAGGAAGAAGAAATAGTGCTCCGCCGTCAGGCTCGAGAGGTAATTCGAGATCGTGTCAATCATTCAGCCGTCTCACTTGCCTTGCAACGAATCCGGCAGGTACTGCGCCAGATCGTAGTAGTGGAACAGGAACTTCCACGTGGCGGTAAACACAATGTTGAAGATTGCGAGCGGCAGCAGGAGTTTCCATCCAAAATCCATGAGCTGGTCATACCGGAATCTGGGGAGAGTGCCGCGAATCCAGATGTAGACGAACAGAAATACAAAGACCTTCAAAGAGAAGTAGACGAGCCCGAGAATCGAACCGAACATCGTCGCCGAAGTGGCGCCGGGACCGTTCCAGCCGCCAAAGAACAGTACAGTCGCCATGCAGGACGCGGTGATCATCGCGGAGTACTCCGCCATGAAGAACATCGCGAACTTCATCGACGAGTACTCGGTGTGGAATCCACCGACGAGCTCGGTCTCGGCTTCAGGAAGATCGAAGGGCACGCGATTCGTCTCGGCGAGCACGGAGATGAAAAAGATAAGAAACCCGAGCGGCTGGAACGCGAAGACGTTCCACTGCAAGCCCATCCACCCGGATTGAGCCTCGACGATCTTCACGAGGTCGAGCGATCCGACCTGGATCAACACGCCCACGATCGAGAGCGAAAGCGCGAGCTCGTAGCTGATCATCTGCGCCGACGAGCGAAGTCCGCCGAACAGCGAGTACTTCGAGTTCGACGACCATCCGGCCAGCACGATGCCGTAGACACCGAGCGAGGTCATCGCGAAAACGAACAGCAGGCTGACGTTCAGAGCAGTGACGTAGAGCGGAATGTCGTAGCCGAAGATCTTCAGCCGATCGCCGAACGGGATGACCGCAAAGGTCATCAGCGCCGGCACGAGGGCCGTGATCGGGGCGAGGATGTAGATGAACCGGGTGACGTCGTTCGGTATGACGTCTTCCTTGAAGATGAACTTGATGCCGTCTGCAAGCGGCTGCAGGAGCCCGAACGGTCCAACTCGGTTCGGTCCCAGTCGCACCTGGATGAACGCCAGCACTCGGCGCTCCATGTACGTCAGGTACGCAACCGCCGTCAGGATGATGAAGAGCACCAGGCCGATCTTCACCACGGTTATGAGGAACATCTCGAGCGTCATGTTGAGTTCGGGTGATCGTGCGACGGCCCGGCGAGACGTTCGCCGGGCCGGCGGCGGTTAGACGGACTTGATGGAAATCAGTGCCGCTTCTTCCTCGACGGGTCGGCCCTTCGCCTTCCCATCCTCAAAGGCTTCGACGAGCAGCTTGGAGTGCTTCGCAATCGACCCGAGATGGAACAGTCGCTCGCCCATCTCGGTTGGGCGTTCATCGTGCTTGGCCGTGGCATCGGTCGCAGCCGTGGCCGACGTCAGCGCCGAAACGAGCGCGTCTCTGTCGGGCGTGGCCACCGGACGTTCCGTCTGCACGGCTCCCTCGTTCATCATTCGGACATAGGTTGCATTCGCGTACGCCGGGTTCGACTCCGTCAGTGACTTGTAGGCCGCCGAGACCGACCCCCGGTAATTCATGCCCGAGCCAAGCAGTCGCGCCAACTGCGAAGCGATCAGCCAGTCCGGCCGTGAGGCACCGACCGGATCGATCGACTTGTGTACCCGCTGGACCTCGCCGGCAATGTTCGTGAACGAGCCGTCCTGTTCGGCGTAGGTGGAGGCGGGGAGAACGACCTCAGCCATCATCGCCGCGTCAGTCATGAAGAGGTCCTGGACGACGAGGCACTCGAGACGGCCAAGCCGCTCCCGAACCGCGTCCGCGTCGGAACCGTCCATCAGATCCGCGCCGACCGCGTAAAGCGCAGCGATCGAATCGCCGAGCTGGTCGACGACCTCCGTGTAAGGGACGCCCCCGCCCAGCACGTCGAAAGCGCCTACGGAATTGTTGTCCTCGACGAGCGGACGATACGTCACTACCCTTTCGCCCTGGCCAAGCAGAGCGCCAAGCGCCGCTGCCGCTTCGAGCGCAGCGCCGCGGCAGTCAGAGCCCACCATCACGACGACGCGACGGCCCTTTTCGAGCGATTGTCGCAGCGATTCGATGTCGCTCGGCGCGCATCCTGCGGCCTTGGCGGCGACCTCGGTAGACCCGCCCGCAAGTCCGAGGAGCAGAGCCGCTTCCCCGCCCGGTCGCAGGTGCACGAACTGGCTCGCGCGCTTGCGAATGCGCACGAGCCGCGAACTAGCAACGAGGAGCGCTGTCTTGCCCTTGAGCACAGGCTGAAGCAGGTGGTGCGCCGTCAGCGGCTGATCTTCCTTGGGATCACCGCCGATGATGAAGATCGTGTCGGCCTCGGAAACGTCAGCCTTCGTCGCGAGCCGGCCGCCCACCGACTTCATGAAAGTGGCGAGGTCGAAGTCCGGCTTGTACGAAAGCTGCGTCGTGTCGAGAGCGTCCGCAACCCCAGCGATTGCGACGTTGGCTTCGTTCGTGATTCGCGTGGAACCGAGCACCGCGACGGCGTCTGCGCCCTTCGATCGGGCAATGTCGCCGAGACGCTTTGCAACGTGCTCGAGCGCGTCGTCCCAAGTGGCCGGATGCAGCTCGCCGTGCTTGCGGATGAGCGGCTGCGTCAGGCGCTCGCCACTGTTGATGAAATCGAACCCGTAGCGGCCCTTCACGCAGAGGTACTCTTCGTTGATGCCCGTGCCCTGTCGCGCAACCGACCGGTGCACGACATTGCCGCGCGACCCGAGGCGCACACGGCAGCCGTCGGCGCAGTACGAACACGTCGTCTCGGTTTCGTCGAGGTTCCAGGGACGCGGTCCGTACTTGTAGCTCGTGTGCATGAGCGTCCCGGTCGGGCATACGTCGACGCAGTTTCCGCAATGCTCGCAGTCCAGCCAGCCGTCGAACGTCCCGATCGTCTCGTGCGAGCCGCGATTGAGCTTCGCCAGCGCGCCCACGTCCATCCACACGTCGCAGACGCGAACACAGCGGTAGCAGAAGACGCAGCGCTGCGCATCGTTGTAGATGAAAGGCGAGATTTCAACATCTGGAATCGGATGCTTGTCCTCGGTGAACCGCGCGTCCACGTGGCCGAACTTGAACACGTTGTCCTGCAGCTCGCACTCGCCGCCGCGATCGCAGACCGGGCAATCGAGCGGATGGTCGGCAAGCATGAACTCGAGCATCCCACGCCGCATGTCGATGATCTCGGGCGTGTTGACCTCAACGGCCATTCCGTCGCGAACGACCGTCGTGCATGACGGCTGTAGGCGCGGCATCTTCTCGATCCGCACCAGACACATCCGGCACGACGCCTGCGCGGGCAGATTCGAGTAATAGCAGAAGTTCGGAATGTCGATTCCCTGCATCTTGAGCGCCTCGATGAGAAGCGCGCCGGCGGGCACCACGACGGGAACGCCGTCAACGGTGATCGTGCAGGTCTGAGGTGTTGTGTCCGTGCTCATATTGTCAGGTCCTGACCTAAACCGCCGCGGGTTCGCGAAGCAGCTTCTTGCCGCGATCGAGCGCACGCTGGAAGTCCTCCGGGAACTTCTTCATTGCGCTCGTGATGGGCCACACGAGCGCGTCACCGAGAGCGCAGTGTGACTTCCCTTCAATGTTCTTGCCGAGCGAAGTGATGAGGTCGAGGTCGTCCGATCGCCCGCCGCCGATCGCGATGCGATCGAAGATCTGTTCCATCCAGTCGCCGCCGTCCCGGCACGGCGTGCACCATCCGCAGGACTCGTGCTTGTAGAAGTGAACCAGACGGAAAGTCGATTCGAAGATGTCGGCGGTTTCGTCCATCACGATGACTCCACCGGATCCGAGCATCGAGCCGACCTCGCCGATCGACTCGAAGTCGAGATTCACGCTGTATGCCTCTTCGGCCGTGATGATCGGTACCGACGAGCCGCCCGGGATGACCGCCTTCAATGCCCGGCCGTTCAGAATGCCGCCGCACTCGACCTCGAGGAGGTCCTTCATCGGATAGCCGAGCGGAATCTCGTAGACTCCCGGTTTGTTCACGTGGCCGCAGACCGAGACCAGGCGCGTTCCACCCGACTTCTCGGTACCGAGATGCCGGAACGTGTCGCCGCCGTGCTGGATGATCCACGGCACGGTCGCGAGAGTCTCGACGTTGTTGACGACCGTCGGACAGCCGTAAAGACCCTCGACCGCCGGAAACGGCGGCTTGATGCGCGGATGGCCGCGCTTCCCTTCGAGCGAGTTCAGCAGAGCCGTCTCTTCACCGCAGATGTACGCACCGGCCCCGGGGTGGGTGAAGACGTCGCACGAGAACTCGGTGCCGAGAATGTTCTTTCCGCAGTAGCCCTTGTCGTAGGCCTCGCGAATGGCGACGTCCATGATGTCCTGGACCCAGCCATACTCGCCGCGGATGTAGATGTAGCAGGTATGCGAGCCGAGGGCGTAGGCCGCGATCAGGCAGCCCTCGATGAGCGAGTGAGGATCGAACTCCATCACAGCGCGGTCCTTGAAGGTACCGGGCTCCGACTCGTCGGCATTGCACACGATGTATTTCGGCTTCGGCGAGTCCTTCGGAACGAAGCCCCACTTCATTCCGGTCGGAAAGCCCGCGCCCCCGCGTCCGCGCAGCGCCGACTTCTTGACCTCGTCGATCACTTCGGCGGGCTGCATTGACTTGAGTGCCTTCTCGAGCGCGACGTAGCCGTCGTGCTGGAGGTACACGTCGAGCGTGTGGCTGTTCGGAATGCCGAACCGCTTGGAAACGACCTTCACCGGATCAGCCATTGGAGCCCTCCGCCTGCGCGCGCAGCCTGTCGAGCAGCGCATCGACCTTCTCGGTCGTAAGGTTCTCGTCGTACTTCTCTCGATTCACCTGCAGCATCGGCGCCGTTCCGCACGAGCCGAGGCATTCCACCTGCGACACCGTGAACAGTCCGTCCGGCGTCGTCTGACCGCGCCGGATCTCGAGCGTCTTCTCGAGGTAGCCGATGACGTCGTCCGATCCCATCAACATGCACGGAGTCGTGCAGCAGACCTGAAGGTGGTACTTGCCGACCGGCCTGTCGTTGTACATCGAGTAGAACGTGACGACCTCGCGCACCTGCTCGGGCGTGATGCCGAGACGAATTGCGAGGTAGCGCTGCAGCTCGAGGCTTATCCAGCCGTATTGCTCCTGCACGACCCAGAGCGCCGGCAGAAGCGCGGAGCGGGAGCTCGGATAGCGCGTGAGCAGTTCGTCGATCTTCTTTTCGCGTTCGGGAGTTAGCATCGCAATGATTCGGCCACCACGGTCGCAGGAGAGAGTGCAGCCTGCGCGTCGCGCGGCGGCGTTGTGAGTCGTTTACCGGTCGATCTCGCCAAGAACGATGTCGATCGATCCGATGACGGCGACGACGTCGGCGATGAGGCCGCCACGCACCATGTCGGGCAAAGCCGAGAGATTGACGAAAGAAGGGCCACGGACGTGGCAGCGGAAGGGTCGCTCCGATCCGTCCGCGATGATGTAGTAGCCGAGTTCGCCCTTCGAACCCTCGATGGCGACGTACACCTCGCCCTCGGGCACCTTGAAGCCATCCGCCGCGATGAGGAAGTGATGGATGAGCGCATCCATGTGCGTCTTCATGTCGTCGCGATCGGGCAGCACGACCTTGTCGTTGTCGGCCTTGATCGGGCCGGATGGCATTTTCTCGATGCACTGACGAACGATCTTCAACGACTCGCGGAACTCCTGCCGCCGCACCTGGTAGCGAGCCCAGACGTCGCCTTCAGGAAAGGTCGGAATGTCGAAGTCATAGTTCTCGTAACCCGAGTACGGCTCGGCCCGTCGAACGTCGTGCTCTACGCCCGATCCTCGCAGCGAGGGCCCCGTGATGCCCCAGCTGATCGCATCCTCGGCCGACAGAACGCCAACGCCCTGCAGACGTCCCCGGAAAATCCGGTTTCCAGTCAGGAGAGTGTCGAAGGCATCGAGCGCCGCCGGGAATTCGGAGAGGAAACGCAGCACCTTCGCGTCGAAGCCGGCGGGCAGGTCCTGGTACATCCCGCCAACGCGGAAATACGACGGCGTCATCCGGCCGCCGCACACGTCCTCGAACATGTTGAGGATCTTCTCGCGCTCGTCGAAGGCGTAAAAGAAGACCGACATAGCGCCGACGTCGAGAGCGTGCGTTCCGATCCACACAAGGTGAGAGGCGATCCGCTGCAGCTCGCACATCAGGACGCGGATGCACTGCGCCCGTGGCGGAATCTCGAGCGCGAGCAGCTTCTCGACCGCGAGGACGTACCCGAGGTTGTTCCCCATCGGGTTCAGGTAGTCCATTCGGTCGGTGATGCAGATGTTCGACTGGTACTTCTTCGCCTCCATCAGCTTTTCCATGCCGGTGTGGAGGTAACCGATGTCTGGCTTCGTCGAGATCACGACCTCGCCGTCGAGCTCGAGCTCGAGACGGAGCACGCCGTGGGTCGACGGGTGCTGCGGTCCCATCGACAACGTCATCGTCGAACCGAGCTCGCGACCCGCCAGCTCGTTGATGTCGACGATGCCGGACGCATCCTCCGCAAAGACCGTGCGCTGCGCCGAAGGGCGTCCACCGCGCGAGCGCTCGCGCAACTGATCCTGATCGAGTTCCATGCTCTGACCTCTAGAAGTCGTCGTAGCCGCGCACGGGGAAGTCCTTGCGGAGCGGATGCCACTGAAATTCGTCGGGCGTCAGAATGCGCCGCAGATCCGGGTGGCCGTCGAACACGATGCCGAACATGTCGTATGTCTCGCGCTCGTGCCAGTTCGCGGTCTTCCAGATCGACGTTACGGAATCGATCGTCGGCTCCTCGGACGGCAGTTGTACTTTCAGCCGGAGCCGGTGGTTCAGCGGGATTGAGTACAGGTGATAGATGACCTCGAAACGCGGTTCCTGGTCGAGGCCGAGATCCACACCTGTCAGGTCCGACAGCAGATTGAACTGGAAGCGCGGATCGTCGCGAAGAAACCTGCAGACCTCGAGGATGAAGGAAGGAACGACGTACGCAGAGACTTCGCCGAGCCCTTCCCTCATGCCTGTGATGGCTTCCGAGAAGCGCTCGCCGAGAGCCGAAAGATCGTCAGCTGATGGGGCCTTTGCCATCCAGTTAGGCCTCCCGCCCGACGAGCGCCGGCTCTTCGAGCATCGGGACGTCCGGGTGGTTACGCAGGCTGTCGGTCTGGATCTTCTCCTGCAACTTCATGATGGCGTAGATCAGGCCTTCGGGCCGGGGAGGGCATCCCGGAACGTAAACGTCCACCGGAACGACCTTGTCGACGCCCTGCAGAATCGCGTAGTTGTCGAAAATGCCGCCAACCGAGGCACATACACCCATCGAGATGACCCACTTGGGCTCGGGCATCTGGTCGTAAATGCGGCGAAGGACCGGTGCCATCTTCTTCGACACTCGTCCGGCGACAATCATCACGTCGGCCTGTCGAGGGCTGGCCCGGAACGCTTCGGCGCCGAAGCGGGCGACGTCATTGCGCGGCGCGGTGATGGCCATCATCTCGATGGCGCAGCAGGCGAGACCGAATGTCGCAGGCCAGAGACTCGACTTGCGCGCCCAGTTGACGATCCAGTCGAGGCGCGTCGTGAGTATTTCCGGCAGTGCGTTGACGACCTTGTTCTCGAGACCCATGAGCTGATTCCTTGTCCGGGGCGGTCCGCGCGACGTCCCGAGTTACCGATTCCACTCGAAGACACCCTTCTTCCAGATGTAGAGGAGTCCGGCAAAGAGAATGCCGATGAACACCATCATCTCTGAGTAGAAGAGCAACTGCTGCACCTTGTCGGGGCTGTCCAGCACCCGGCTGAAGCCCACCGCCCACGGAATGAGAAAGATTGCTTCAATGTCGAATAGCAGGAAGATCATTGCGACGATGAAGAAGCGAACCGAATGGCGCTCACGAGCGGAGCCCACAGGATCCTTGCCGCATTCGTACGGCATGAGCTTCTCTTTCGTCGGTTTCTTCTGCCCGACGAGTCGGGACGTCGTAACGAGGATGGCCCCGAGTCCGCCGGCCATCGCAAGCATAAGCAGGATGGGAATGTAGCTCACGAGCACGCTGTTCCCGCTCGGAGCGGCCGTCTGCTGGAGCAGAAGCGCCAGGCCTACTGTCTCACCCACGCGAGCCTCCTCGAACTGTCCGCATTTGGACCGTTTGGGACATCAAATCCGCCTTGCTCAGGAGATTGTGCACATTAGTACAAAGTCAACCGGGGTGTCAAGAAACGAGCCTCTGAGGCCCGTTGCAAGCGCTCGACGTCATCCTAACGGGACGCCGGAAGTGCCTGTCGGCGCCGTGCGACCCTCTCGATACCGGATGACGAAGTCCTGAGTGATGTTATATGCCGCGTCGCCGGTAGTGACTTCCGCCGATGGCTCGGCGCTGAATTCAAATCCCTTCTCAGACACCTTAACTTCACGAAATACATATCCGTTTCTCGTGGCCCCATTTGAAAGTGCCGAATCGACGAGATTACCGCTCACCAGCTCGGCGAAAGTCGCATACTTCCTGTTCCGGCTGAAGTAAGTCTCTTCCGCGCTCGCGATCGACCGCAGGGTGCCAATTGCGGCGGCCTCGTTCGCTGCTGCGCGCGCTCGGATAAGCGAAGGAATTGCGATTGCCGCGACGATTCCGACCACCGGAATACCAACCACGAGCAGTGACCCCAAAACGATTGCGACAATCACACCCGTCGAGCGCTTCTTCGGCGGCGGAGGAGCGAAGTAGGGTTGCTGTTGTGGCGGCGACCAGGCACCACCCGGCCCTCCCGCAGCAGTTCCCAACGGCAACCCGCATCTCGCACACGCGCTCGAGCTCGGTGGGTTGGGCAGACCGCATCTGCTGCACGTAAACGTGTTCATCTGGGGCTACTCACCGTCTGGCTTCGGGATTTGTCGGGATCGCGGCGCCAAGAATGTCAACGGGCCTCGCGTATGTCAAGGATTCGCGGCGACGTGGGAACAGTCACGATGCCATCGTTGCACCCCATCGGGTCCGTATGCTAGGTTCAGCCTTCTTCGAGAAAAAAATGCTGACCGGATTTAACCAAGACGTCCAGGCCGGGGACGAACTCCTCCACGTACAAACTGAAGACAAGGGGCGCGACAAGGCGTTGCTGGAGACCCTCGTCTATCGTGGTGGAACGATCATCGCGGCAAAACGCACGTCGTACTCGGACCAGCTGAGTGCCGGCACCCTGAACGATGACAATCTCGGCGAGATGCTCAAGAAGCAGCATCAGATCATCGTCGCGATCCTCAAGGCCGGAAAGGTCGAGGAACTCGTCCGGGCCTCACAGAAAGCTGCCGCGAAGGAAGCCGCCGACGGAGCGCCATTGCCTGTCGTGCCGCCGCCTCCTCCTCCACCTCCCGCGCCCGCGGTAGAGGTCGAAGACGTCGAGGTGATGGTTGTAGCGCCAGAACCGGTGGAGCCGCCCGTGCCATCGGAATCCTGGGAGCCGATGTTCCCCCAGCCAGCCCCCGAGGAGCCGCGTCCCGTGGCCGTGCCGGAGCTCGATGCGGCGGGACGAGCCGTCATTCAGCGTGTGACGGGTCCGCTGACCGGCGAGCTCGATCTCGACAAGATCATTTCCGACTACCTCCAGAGCGGGCTTCAGAAAGAGAAATTGAGGCTTCGCCTCCTCGGACGGACAGATTTCCTTGCCGGAGACACGGTAGTACTTCAGGTGCAGGCCACGCGCGGCACAGGCCAACCGATAGAATCGGCTTCGGTTGTCGTCAAGGTCATCGGGACAGCGTTCAAGCCCCAGATCTTTCCCGGCCGGACGGACCGGGAGGGCATCGCATCCTTTAATATTGTGCTGCCGACGTTCACCGCCGGCAGTGCCGCGGTCGTCGTTCAGGCCTCGTCCAAGTACGGCGATGGCGAGATCAAGCATCTGATCCGCCGACGATGACCGATCACATTCAGATCACCCTGAACGGGGAGCCCAGGTCAATCGACGCGGGACTCTCCGTCGACGGTCTCCTTTCCGCACTCGGACTCCCCCGGGAAAGGATCGCCGTCGAACTCAATCGCCGCGTGGTACAACGAAAGGACTGGACCGAACGCATCCTCGAGGATGAAGATCGCGTCGAGATTGTCCATTTCGTTGGCGGCGGCTAGGACACGTGGAGATGAGTGATACGTACTCGATAGCATGTCGCGAGTTTTCGTCGCGACTGATCCTCGGATCCGGGAAATTCCCTGATTTCAATACAATGCGGGACGCTTACGCTGCAGCAGAGACCGAGATGGTTACTGTTGCAGTCCGGCGAATCGACCTCGGCGACCGATCCGGCAAGTCGCTGCTCGACTTCATCGATCCGAACATCCACCTGTTGCCGAACACGGCTGCGTGCTACACGGCGGACGACGCGGTTCGAACGGCGCAGCTCGCGCGCGAAGCGCTCGGCACCAACTGGGTCAAGCTCGAGGTCATCGGCTGCGAGCGAACGCTCTTCTCGGACAATGTCGGCCTGGTGGCAGCGACGGAAGAGCTCGTTCGCGACGGCTTCGTGGTTCTTCCCTACCTCAACGACGATCTGATCACGGCTCGCCGGCTGGTCGACGCCGGCGCGGCGGCGATAATGCCGGCGGCGGCGCCAATCGGATCCGGACTCGGGATACAGAACCTCACTAATCTCAGAATCCTGCGAGAGCAGATCACCTCCGTTCCCCTTATCGTCGATGCTGGCGTCGGCACGGCCTCAGATGCCGCGCTGGCTATGGAGCTCGGAGTCGACGCCATCCTCATGAACACTGCAGTCGCCGCTGCCGAAAGACCCATCCAGATGGCGGAAGCAATGAAGCTGGCTGTTCGTGCGGGTCGACTCGCCCATCTTGCCGGCCGAATGCCAAAACGGCTCTATGCCAATGCCAGCAGCCCTTTGGCCGGCGTCATCGAATAGGCCGCAAGCCCCAGGATGCCCGCACCAGGACAGCGTCGAGCGCCCCGGCCAAGACAATTGGCCGGCATCGAGTTCGAGCGGGAAGCTTGGGATCAGGGGTATCGCTTCGTCGCCGGGCTCGACGAGGTCGGTCGCGGTGCCCTTGCCGGCCCGGTCGTGGCTGCGGCTGTCGTCTTCGATCCATCGAGCATTCCGGACGGTCTGGCCGATTCGAAGACGATTCCCCGCTCCCGTCGTGAGGCCCTGAGCGAGTCGATAGCACGCGCAGCGATCGGCGTCTCCATAGCGATGGTCGATGCGACGGAAATCGACGCCACGAACATCCTTCGTGCAACGCTCGTCGCAATGTCCCGTGCCGTGGACGCGCTTCCGGTAGCGTCGGACTTTCTGCTCGTGGATGGCAACACTAAGATCCCGACCTGGACCGGGCAGCAGCGCACCCTCATAGGCGGAGACGCCGCCTCCGCGAGCATCGCGGCGGCCTCGATCGTCGCGAAAGTGGAGCGCGATCGTCTGATGGCGTCCTACGACGAGCAGTGGCCGGAATACGGGTTTTCGGCACACGTCGGGTATGGGACAGCCGCACATCTCGCGGCGATTGCGAGGGTCGGACCATGTCCGATTCACCGCAGGTCCTTCCGCGGTGTTTTGACGACGAGCCTGTTCACTGAAATCGGCTGAACCTCAACTTCTCGTAGGACTTGCACAGAGTCCAAAATTGACACTCCAAAACGCGTGTGGTACGGTCGGCCCATCGTTGCAGGCCTATCTCGGGAACTAGAAGCGCTCTATGACCTTCAACAAAGCGAAAGCTCTGCGCCAGGCCGAAAAGCATGTTCAGCAGGGCAAGGTCAACGCGGCGATCGACGACTACACGAAGATTGCCGAGTTCGACTCTTCGGATCTGACCGTCGTCAACACGCTCGGAGATCTCCTCGTGCGCGCCGGGCGCGTCGAGGAAGCGATCATCAACTTCACGAAGATCGCCGAGAGCTATCGCGAGAACGGCTTCACCCTGAAAGCCATCGCGATGTTCAAGAAGATCTCGAAGCTGAATCCGCAGAACGTCGAGATTTCGCTCAAACTTGCTGCGCTCTACTCCCAGCAGGGACTACTCGTCGAAGCCCGCCAGCAGTACCTCCAGGTCGCTGACTCCTACGCACGAAGCGGAAAGACGCAGAAGGCTCTCGAGGTCTACCAGAAGATCGCCGATCTCGATCCCGAGAATACCTCCGTCCGCATCAAGCTGGCCGAGACGTACCTGCGCGAGAACATGCGCGAACAGGCGCACGACGCTTACGTCGCCGCCGGCACCGAGCTGATCCGGAAAGGCAAGGTCGAAATCGGCCTGGATGCCTGCCTGCAGGCGCTTGCAATCAATCCCGAGTCGAAGTCCGCATTGTCCGCCGTGTCGGAGGCCTACATCTCTCGTGGTGAGCCGATGCGGGCGATCGAGCTGCTGAAGACTGCGTTCGACAAGAATCCCGGTGACGTCGAGCTCATCGAGGTGCTCGGCAAGACATACCTGGCGGCCGACATGATGGGCGAGGCCGAAAGCGCCTTCACGACGCTCGTGCAGCTCGACAAGTCGCGATATCAGAACGTTCTGGACGTGGGCCGCAAGTACGCCCAGCACGACCAGCTCGATCGAGCGGCGGAGCAGCTCGACCGTTGCGTAGACGTGCTCATCAGCCGGCGCGAGGAAGACCGGGCAATTGACTTTCTCCACGCCCTCCTCGACAAGAACCACAATCACATTCCGTCGCTCCAGCGCCTCGCCGACATCTATCAGCGCATCCGCGAGGACCATAACCTCATTGCGACGCTCGAGGCCCTCGTGGAAGCCGCCGTGCGGTCCGGACAGACTGTCGAGGCGATCGACGCACTCAAGCAGCTCGTCCGTCTCGAACCCGACAATGCGACGCATAGGCAGCGGCTGCAGTCCCTTGGCGTCAACACGGAAGAAATATCGACGACGCCGACGGGTCCGTTTGCGCAACGCCGCTCTTCGGTCCCCACGGTCGACGAGGATCCTTCGATCCAGCGTGACATCAGTGACGCCGAGCGGATGGCGCGGGGCGGCGACATTACCTCCGCTATCATGATTCTCGAGCAGATAGTCGACCGCGCTCCGGAGAGCATCGAGGCGCGAGAGCACCTCCGCCAGCTCTATACCGCGCAGCGAATGGAAGACCGTGCGGCGGTGCAGTGTCTCGAGCTTGGCCAGCTCTATACGCGTATAGGTGAGTACGGCAAGGCCCGGGAGATGGAAGAGCTCGCAGAGGTCCTGAATCCAATGCCCTCGCCGTTCGGCAGCGAGACGTCGGTGGCATCCAAGTCGTCTTTCGAGCTCGACGTGGCTGGCTTCGGCGGACCAATGGAGCCTCCGGCAAGCGCCGGCGGATTCGACATCGCCGGTGGTGGCTTTTCGATCTCTGCGGACGACGACGGGTTCGGCGCCTTCGATTCCGGAGGATCCGGAGCGTCAGACATGTCCTGGTCTCCGGCGCCGCCCCCGGCTCCGGCTGGATCGGGATCGCTGGCGACCGATGCCGTCCTTCGCGACGAGCTCGAGGGAGTCGACTTCTACATCGCACAGGGATATCTCGAGATCGCGCGCGACACTCTCGATCGACTTGCCACAACCTATCCTGATCATCCCGAGATCATGCGGCGCTACACCAAGTTGCGCTCCACGGCCGATCTCAAGGCGCAGATGGATCGCATCGGCACGGGCGACGTTGCCGCCGACGTCGAGGCTCCGGTAGAGGAGCCGGTCGAGTCGGAGTTCGATCTCTCGTCGATGTTCACGATCGATGCTGGCGACAACGCAAGCGCCGAGGACAACGCCGCACTCCGGAGCCGTCCTTCGCCTTTCTCGACGAGCGAACTTCCGCCTATCGACAGTATCCGCGCTCCCGAGTCATCGCCGACGGACGGTGAGTTCTCGGCCATCACGCTGGGCGACTCGGGACAGAGCGTATTCGATATCTCCAGTGAATCGGTCGGCTTCGACATTGCATTCGAGCCTGAACCTGTCGCAAGCGAGCCGGCCATCATGCCGACGATCGACGCAGCGGATCTTCTGGCGGCCCCGGTGGAATCGTCGTTCGACATCCCCGTGGACCTGAATGCCGGGTTCGGCGGCGGCGGGTTTGCCATCGAGCCAGAGGTCGAGGCGGAGCCGGAAGGCGATCTGCTCGACGACCTCCTCGACAATCTCGACGACAAGTTCATGGCCATCGAGTCGCGCAAGGGCGCAACGGCGTCGGGCGGCATAGGCAATGGCGGGGCGGCGGTCGAGAGCGCCGAGGCCGGCGAGGGCGAAGAAGAGGACAGCGTCCTTCAGGACATCTTCGAAGAGTTCAAGAACACGTTCGAGACGGACACGCTGCAGGACTTCGATACTCACTACAATCTCGGGATCGCGTACCGGGACATGGAGCTTCACGACGACGCGATCGAGGAGTTCCAGGCCGCTATCCGCGCAACGTCGCAGAACGCGCCGGACGGACGTTACGTCCAGTGCTGCAACATGCTCGGCCTCTGTTTCATGGCGAAGGACATGCCACGGCTGGCCGTCATGTGGTTCCGCAAGGGACTCGACACGCCGAACAGGCCCGAGGACGAGTACCAGGCAATGCGCTTCGATCTCGGGCTCGCATACGAAAGGCAAGGTGAGATCGATGCAGCCATCGACATTTTCTCGGAGGTCTATGCCATCGACATCAATTATCGCGAGGTGGGCGAGAAGCTCCGCGAGCTGCAGTCGGCTCGCAAGGACTCCTGATCCGGGATGCGCTCGTTCTCTGCAAAGCTCACCGTAGTTCTCTACATTCTGGTGTGCTTCGAAATCGGCGCCCTGCTCGTTTTTCTTCCATGGCACCGCACGTGGCAGGAGAACAACGTGCTCTTTCTGCTGACCGAGTGGCTCGAGTGGCCGGGACTTCGTCAGTGGATCGTGAGTGGCTGGGCACGTGGGTTCGTGACGGGTCTCGGTCTGATCAACATCCTGATTGGAATTCGCGAGATTGTCAGCTTCTCGCGGACGGTGCGGTCGATTGGCGGCGATTCAGCTCTGCCTGATCACTGACCGGAAGGCTCTGGGGACCGGCACGGCGGCGATCGACGCGCTCGTCGAATTGGCCCGCGACGCCTCCGCCGCTGGAATCGACTGGATCCAGCTGCGCGAGAAGGATCTGCCGGCGCGTTCGCTTCACGCATTGGCGGTTAGACTCGTCGACGCCGTGGCGAAAGGAGCCGCACGCATCGTCGTGAACGACCGGTTCGACGTCGCACTGGCAGCCGGCGCCGCAGGAGTTCACCTGACGACGCAGTCGCTCGCTGCCGATGTCGTCAGAGCCGCGACGGGCGCGCGCCTGGTCATCGGGGCGTCGACGCATTCGGAGGCTGAGGCTCGCGCGGCGGCAGGCAGCGGCGCGGATTACGTCGTCTGCGGACCGGTGTTCGCGACTCCGTCCAAGTCCGGATTCGGTTTGCCACTCGGCGCTGCAGAAGTCGCGAGAATTGCTGGTGTCATCAGCACTCCGCTGCTTGCGCTCGGCGGAATCGACGCAGCCTCAGCCAGCGAGGCGATGCGCAGTCCCGTCGCCGGACTCGCGGCGATTCGCCTCTTCCAGGAGGCCTGGCTCGCCGGCGGACGCGACGGGATGGAAAGGGTCGTCGAGCGCCTGCGATCCGGCTGCTGACTCGAATCCGGCGAGAGTCGCAGGCCGCCGAAGCCATCGAGACGCGACGTCAATGGGCGTGCTATTCTTCCCTTTCCGTTTCGCCGTTCGCCGGCGTGCCCGAACATGAAGACGGTACTTGTCATCGCCGGATTCGACCCTTCCGGGGGCGCCGGAATCCTCGCCGACATCAAGGCGATCGCGGCGATGGGATGCTACGCAGCGGCGGCGATCACCTCGCTGACGTTCCAGAATACAGTCGGGGTAGTCGGCGCGGAGCACCAATCGGCCGCCACCCTCCTCAGTCAGATCGACCCGATCCTGGATGACTTCCAGATCGACGCCGTGAAGACCGGAATGCTGCCGACTGTCGATGCAATCGAAGCCACGGCCGAGCGGATCTCGGGTCACGGTCTTAACCCGGTCGTCGTCGATCCGGTCGTGAGATCGACGAGCGGCTTCGACCTCATCGACGACGCATCGCTCGAGTCTCTCGTCCGCAGACTCTTTCCGCTTGCAGCCGTCGTCACTCCGAACGCCGTTGAGGCAGAGCGAATCGTCGGGCACGCCGTGACCAATGAGGTCGAGATGGAGCAGGCCGCAAGGCAGATGGTAAAGATGGGCGCCCGGGCCGCACTGGTGAAAGGCGGCCACCTGGACCTCGGCGGCAACGCAGTCGACGTGCTATTCGATGGTCTGGCGGTCCACACGTATTCAGAACCGCGCATCGAGACGACGAACACCCACGGGACCGGCTGCACGCTGGCATCCGCAATCGCGGCCGGGCTCGCGCTCGGGCGATCGCTGCCCGTCGCCGTCGCCGGCGCGAAGACCTACGTTTCGCGGGCCATCCGTTCAGCGCCGGGGCTGGGAAAAGGTCACGGTCCGCTCAATCACTTCTATTTCCTGGAGCCGAAATGACAAAGAAGAATGTGGCTGCTGCAAAGACACCGCCACGTCGCGCGGCCAGCGCCGGAAAAGCGGTCGCAGGAGATGTCGGGAAGTCTGCGACTGTTGCGAAGCCCAAGGCGACGGCATCGGTTACGGCGAAGCCGGCGCGAACAGCAAAGAAACCCGGATCCAAGCTCGCTTCGAAAGGGTGCGTGCCCTGCGAAGGCGGCGTCCCGAAACTGACGCCAGGGCAGATCGCGAAATTGCTTCCACAGCTGGACGGTTGGGTCGTCGAAGGAGACACGATTCGGAAGTCGCGGACGTTCTTCGACTTCCTGGACGCGATGGATTTTTGCAATGCGATGGCGGACATCGCGGAGGACGAGGGCCATCATCCTGACTTCTGCGTCCACTTCAATCGAGTGGACGTGACGATCTGGACGCACGCCATCGGCGGATTGTCTGAGAACGACTTCATACTGGCTGCGAAGATCGACCGGATAGACTGAAGGAGATCAATGGGAACGGAGACGATCGGACGAGTTCGGCATGTCCTGACGGCGGCAGTGCTCGTGTTTGTCACGATGCCGATCGCGGCTGTACATGCGCGGCAGGACAGCGAGCCACAGGCGGCGGTGCCCGACACGAGCGACAAGTCGCTGCTGGATCGCGCGAGAGTGTTGAAGCGTCCTGCGCTAAGCTCCGACGCTCGCAATCTGGGCCTGTCCGGAGTCGTGGCCGTCCGTGTAATGGTCGATCCAGATGGAGAGGTGCTCGTTTCGCGCGCGGTTTCAGGTCCCGAGGTGCTTCGACAATTGGCAGCGAAATCCGTTCGAGCGTGGGAGTTTGCTCCGAGCGCGGATCCAGATCCCGTGTCGGGGTTCGTGGTCTTTCGATTCTCGTCCGGGGAGCCGTATGCCTCGATTGTCGGGCTGCGCGAACAGGATGTGGCAAGCGGACCGACGCACGCTCAGGAGCCGGAACCGGCAGCCGAGGAAACAGCCACCGTGCCGCCTGCGTCTACGGCTCCGAATGCCACACGGCCGCGCGAGGCGCGGCCCGCGCAGCGCCCTGCGGCCTCAGGTGGTGTCATGCGCCTTGCGCCCGCTGCGCTTTCCGCTCTCGCGACCAGAAAGACCTCACCACGATATCCCGCGGCGGCGACCTCGGCTCGAATCGAGGGCGTCGTGATAATTGAAGTCGAAGTGGACGAGTCCGGTCGCGTGACGAGTGCTCGGGCGGTTTCCGGCAACGGAGTCCTGCGGCCGGCAGCCATCGAAGCGGCGAAGAACTGGCTGTTTCGGCCGACGGTCGTCGAAGGCATGCCGGCGAAGGTAATCGGAACCCTTTCGTTCAATTTCAGGCTGTAGCGCGATGAGTTGCCGGTT